>DPJP01000330.1:28014-34296 GCA_003542955.1 Armatimonadota bacterium | reverse complement strand
CATTGGGACAGCGACCTCTCGCAGTGCATACGGATGGCCTCCGGCCGGAAGATGAAGCGCTAGATGAACTCGCAGCGCCGGGAACCATCTGTCTGCACCGCAATGGGTCCCTGTCCCCGAGTCCGCATGCGAAAGGCATTGGGACAGCGACCTCTCGCGGCGGACACGGATGGCCTCCTGCCGGAATGCAAAGCGCGAGAGGTGGCAGTCACCGTGTGCGCCCCCCGCGGCCTACTCGATCCCGAACAGCTGCATCGCGTTCTCAGAGCCGATTCGCGTGATCGTCTGGTCGTCGGCGCCGGCGTCGCGCAGGAAGCCGACAAACGACGCCACACCCGGCGGGAACGGATTCGCATCGGCCGGGGTGTCGAAAACCGTCCCGTAGGGCTGGAACGGCGGGCCGATGCGGGTAGTCCAGTCCGTACCTGGCAGCAGGTGCGTGCACGGCACCTCGGAGATGGTCCTTGCCAGCGCGGGAGCATGGAAGTCGCGTATCTCGATGAGGAAGTTGTCGGGATGCCGGTCAAAGAGCCCCTGCAGGGTGTCGAGGAACATGTCCGCCCACGGGATGTATGCGGGCGTCGGCCCGACACCGATGGCATGGGCGAGGATGTAGGTCGCTCCGGGGACGCGCTCGGCAGCCCGCAGCAGGTCCCCCATCTGGTCCATGCCCGCGGTTGAAGTGCCGCAGTCGTCCTTGAACCAGTATGTGCCCAGATGCACCTGCACTGGTACCTCAAGCTGCTCCGCGAGGCGCAGGAGCGGTTCGACCTCATCGCCGTCCATCCGGTAGCCCATCATGTACTGGAGCATCTCCCCCAGCATCACAAAGCCCCACTCGCCGATGCAGACCTCCATCGCGCGCAGTGATTCGGCGGGGAAGTGCGGATTCACCATGCATGCACCGTACAGCCGCCCCGGCGCGCCGCTGACGAGCCTCTGGATCATGGAATTGGCTTCCATGATGCCGGCGGGGTCCTGCATCATCCTCGAGAAGTACGGGCCGTCGGGGCTGATGATGAGGCGGAGGTCGGCGCCACTGCGGTCCAGGACTTCGAGAAGCTCGGCGAGCATGCTCTCCCGCACGGCGCCGTCCGGCCCGATGTCGCTCACGTGGATGTGGGTATCGATCCAGGTTCGAGGCTGCCCGCTCATGCCTCGGCCTCCCGGAGCCACTGCAGGTACTCATCCGGCATCCAGCGGTCCGGATCGGCCTCCGCGATCCTGATCCACTCCTCGACCATTGGCTTGGCGCGCGCGCAGCGGAGTGTCGCCGAGCCCAGTTGCGTCTGGCGTTCGATGCCCATCTCCGCAAGCATCTCCTCAATGATCACACGGTCCTCGATTCTGAATGTGGCCCAGACGCCGGGCTCCATCCAGCCGGCGATCTTCGCGAGCAAGTACTCCCGCTTGTCTTCCGGCGCCCGCTCGATGGCGCGCTCCGCCAGTACGCTCTCAACATAGTGCACCATGGTGTTGACCCAGAAGGTCACGCCGATGAAGCAGTAGGCGGCATTCCACTGCCTGAATTTCTCCCACGGGCTCTCGGCGGCGAAGGCCTTTGGACCGAAGGGGCCCTTGCGCAGGCCGGATGCCCCGTGGTCGGCGGTCAGTTCGACGGCACGCGCGCCGATTGCCGCGACGGAGTGCGTGGCATTGTCACTGCGCACGGCGTCCGGGCGCTTGCGGAACGCCTCGGTGAGCGCCCCGACGTACGACGGCGATGTAGACGGGTCCCAGCGCTCGAAGACGAGGTGCTGCTCTTCAGGAGTCCAATTGCACGGCGTGGGCGCGGCAACGGTGCCTGTGGGCCCGACAGCATCCAGGAAGCCGTCGATGACCGCATCCGGCCCGCCCACGACGGTACCCATGCTGCTGAGGGAGCTGTGGAACATAGCGGTGTCGCCCGCGACGACACCCACCTCGCGAAGCGCGTTGGCTACATCGTCACGCGTTACCTTGATGCTCTTGTCGCCTGTTTCTGGTTTCATAGACCTGCCTCGTGATACTGCCGTCTGTGTTGGCGTGTGTGGTTGTCGGGCAAGTGTGCCCGACCTACCCGCACTGAACGGGTAGGTCACGCCTCCATGTGCGAGCGGGCGTTCCCATAAGTGCCCGCTGTCGGGCAAGGGTGCCCGACCTACCCACACTGGACGGGTAGGTCACGCATCCATGCGTGAGCGGGCGGTCGCGTAACACCCCATTGTCGGGCAAGGGTGCCCGACCTACCCGTCCGCGAGCAGGCGCTCTATCTCCTCGGCGATGCTCAGCTTCAGAGCCTGCATCTGGCTGGTGTCCAGATTCCACCGACCGATATCGAGGACGAGCCGTCCTGTGATCTCGGCTATGCGCGCCTGTGCCGCGGCGTGGGGGTTCTCCACGCCCTCTGCCCGGGCCTTCTTCTCGAGCAGGTCCCTGAGCATGGCGCAGTAGCCAAAGTCGTCGATGCCCTTCTGCAGCACTCTCAGACGCAGGCAGGAGAGCGGCGGGCCGGGCACGGGCGGGTCCTGCTTCAGAGACGGGTTCGGGTAGAGCATGACCGCCTGGCCGGCCTCGTAGACATAGAAATGGCCTTCGGTGCGCCCGACCGGGTACGGCTTGGGGGTGATGTCCTCCCAAGGGTCGATATCTCGGTAGAAGGTGACATTCCATAGCTGTGCGCCCACGGCGTCGTAGCGGGCCGCCTGCCAGAACCACAGCCGGATTGTCTGTGCGGGGTGTTCGAGCGCGGAGGGGATGTTGTATACCCATATCTCATCTCCTGCCGCACGACGCTGCTCGACGCTCTGCTCGTCAAAGTGTGGTCGGCCGAAGGGCACCGACCATGCCTTGACATTGCCCCAGAAGACTTCATGTGCCGGACTGGTGGTCAGCCATATCTTCAGACCGGGGTCGCCCGCGAGGGCGGCCTCGTGGAGTTGTACCACCTTGTCGAAGTAGTCGGCTTCCGGCTCGTCCCAAAGGTACACGTAGGCATTGTCCAGCCAGCCCTTCTCCCGCAGGTGCGCGCCAACGTGGCGCATGTAGTCGGGGAAGTGCCGGTTGAACTCGTCCGACAGCGGACTGATGTCGCCGGTCCACTTGCGGTGCTTCTCAAAGCCCGCGCCGGTCCCGCCGCCGAACATCGGGCCAAGGAAGAAGGCGTTGTAGTTGAGTTCATTCAGCGCGAACTCGACACCTGCGTCGAAGGTGGCGAAGTCGCACACGACGTTGCCGTCCTCAATCTTCGCGGGCACCTCCGTGGTGTGGCCGTTGCCTCGGATACCGTGATCGTGCAGAACGCGCAGGATTTCCTTCTCGATCTCAGGCAGTGGCCGCTTGTCCCAGGGCCTCATGCTGCTGGCTGAGAACGTGATGAGCGTGCGGAAGACCGGGTCCTCGGGCAGCTCGAAGCCAAAGACACGCACAGAGACGGGGACCTCCGCTATGACGCTGTCCTCCGCCTGGATGGCGATGACTCCGGTGTAGGTCCCGGCGGCGGCGTCCCTCGGCGGGCGAATTCCGATCAGAAACGAGGTGTTCTGCCCGGCCGGGGCAGCGACGGGCTGTGGGTCGAGCAGCGGATCGGGGGTACGGCCCAGCCGCATAGTCTGGCTCTTGGCCTCCTTGACTGTCGTGTAGCCGACCGGCCACCAGCGGACGGCGTCAGGCTGGATCTCGCCAGGTCCACTCAGAGTCCCAGGCGAGACGCTCACATCGGTGAGGTCGGTGTCGGGGATGATGGCAACCTGGAAGAACTCATCCTCCCCCCGCGCGGCTGCGACGCTCACCGCCTCGGCGTCTCTGGCGGTCTCGGGGACGCCGTCCTCGGGGTAGATGCGCGCCTGGAGCGTGTCGGACCAGACTGTCAGCTCGGGCTCACGGGAGAGCACAATCGCGGTGTCGAAGACGCCGCGGCTCTCGCGCAGACGCTTGTCCCACTCGGCCTGCAACTCCAGGGGGAAGCCGGCCTCATAGACGCCAATGTCATCGAACCATGCAGCGCCTCCCTGCTGCGTCTGCATTGCGTGGGTGGTCAGGACGGGGTGCAGCCAGGTCTCGTCCGCAGCGGTTGTGTAGGCGCCCATGTGGAGCGTCCAGTCCTGCGTGCCGTACTGATCGGCGTCGGGGAAGACACGCTGGCCGGTGTTGGTCTGGAAGAACAGGTAGGAGCGGCATTGGCGGAAGTCCTGCGTCCGGGCCCACCAGCAGACGTAGTAGGTAGTCTCTGGCTTGCAGGTGATGGGGGCCGCCGCGCAGGTGACAAAGGAGCCCGGGTTCACTCCCAGGCGCATGCTGTTCTGGCCGGTGCGGGCTACGGTGGTGTCGGTGTCGACATTCGCTTTGGGCTTGCCGAATTCACCACCGCGCCAGTCGGCTGCGAAGCCCGCCTCCGACAGTTGCTCGAAGCCGGGGTTCTTGACCAGGTTGGGTGGGTCCTGGGCGACCGTGGGCAGACAAGGGAGCAGCAGGAGAGCGCAGAGCAGGTGTCTCATCATCGGGACTCCGGGGCGAAGTAGTAGGCAGTGCCGTTACATCCGTGTTCGACACTTACGGCGATGCACCTGCGGGGTTAGGTGCACTCGCCCGGCGGTGACCCGAGATGATTGGCCGATGCAATCAGAGCCGTATCGGGTACTCCCCGTACTCCAGCCCCGCCTCGATGTAGGCCTCCACGTTGTCGATGATATGCGCCAGCGTATCCCTATCCAGGTATGGGTCGATTCCTGCATGCCCGCCGGTGGTGCGCAGAGAGAATCCGCCCCCTGGCGCTGCGGCGGCGATGGCATCCTTCACCCACTGCCGAACCTGCTCCGGGGTGCAGGTGACGAAGTCCTGTGAGGGGATATTGCCGGAGAGCATCATGTGGTCGCCAACGAGGCGCTTGGCCTCGGCAAGGTCGACATCGCCGAACGGCGGCGGCTCGAGCGGCTCCGTCGCATCCAGCCTCATCTCGGCCATCCGCACCAGGAAGCCCATGCTCTCACCATGACAGTGACTTCGGTGCCGTCCCCCGATGATATGAATCGCGTCATTGACCATCTTGTCGTAGGGGAAGACCCATTCATCGAAGAGACGTCTGCCCATCCATGGTGGGATGAGCATCTCCAGCGCCCACGTCCCGAACCAGGGCTCGATACCCGCGCGCCCCATCGCGAGAACGGTGTCGCGCGCCTGCGTGTTGGTGCTTTCCAGGAACCGGTGCATGATCTCCGGCTCGAGCATGAGCCAGCCGTAGACCTCGACCATGTTCGCCTGCCGGACGAGAGTGCCGAGCGGGTGCATGACGCTTGTCATCGCCACACCGCGCTCGCCAATCTGCTCGACACCCCTGTTGTAGGCGTCGGCGTCGAACTGGCGGCTCGTGCGGGGTGCCTCGGCCAGGCGTGCCATCTCATCGATGGTGTCGATGAAGCGGCGCTCCCAGCGGAAGTCAGGTGCGTCGAGGCGCGGGTAGGCGTGCCTGGTGATTGCGAAGAAGTCCCCTGCCTCACGCGTCCGGTAGATGCGCCGGATGCGGCGATATTGACCGGGAATGTCCTCGATGACCTCCTCCGAGTACTCTGAACCGAGCCCGAAGAAGCCCCAGTCGACACATCCGATACCGATGAAGTTGTCGGCCTGGATATCGATGAACTCGACAATCCGCTCGAGTTCGGGCAGCTCTCTGGCGCTGGCGCCGATCTGCAACTCGATGGGCACGCGATCGGGCTCGCGGAAGTCCGCGGCGGTGAGAAGGCGTTCTGTGCTGGTCATGCTATCGGCATCTCCGCACATCCGGGTATCCCGGCGCCAAACCGGACGGCGCACGCGGGTGGAACCTCGATGCCGTTCGCCGCAATCCCCGCCGGCACCTCGCGGGCACGAGGCTTGTTGCAGGGTGCAGCCGGTGAGCCCCCGCCCCTCAGGATCGACGCAGGGCGCACGCGAGCGCGGACCGCCGGGACGCCGCACAGGTGCAGCGCGGCCCTACCCCAGGGTGCGACTGCGGTCGGTGACGTCCGAACTCGACATGCCCTCAAGCTCATCGAGGCTCGCGAAGACTTTCCGGTACGCGGCTGCTACCTGGTCGACCCATTCCGGCTCGAATGACGGCATGCGCGGGACGCTGAGCAGTCGGTCGTTGATCCGCTCGGCCACGGGGCAGTCGCCGGGGCCCTGGGTCACGTCGCGCTCGGCGAAGAACTGGCGAGTCGGCATGCCGTCGTGGTAGAGGTCCAGCTCATTCCAGTAGGGGTGCAGGTGGTGGCAGTAGAATCCCCCGGCGCTGCAGCCGACACCCTCGGCCCGGACCGCCTCCGG
>DPJP01000330.1:23109-28004 GCA_003542955.1 Armatimonadota bacterium | reverse complement strand
TCCGCGATGACCGTGTTGGGGACCCTGTCGATGATCTCGTCATCAAGGATGATCCGTTGGGCGTAGGAGGTCGCCACAGAGCGGTCGGGGTCGTTGAGTGGCCAGTTGTGGCGCACTCCGGGCAGGCCCTCGAGCTGGCTGAAGAGCCTGTTGCATGCATTCAGCCCCGGGAGGCGCTCCTCATCGTAGTGGGCCAACTGGACGCGCCCGAGCGCGCTGGTCATCTGGTGCATGCGGTACTTGTGCCCACCCCACGCCGGCCCTGCGTAGCGAAGCAGTTCGGGGTCGGTCACTTCGGCGTGTCGCTCGTAGTGCCCGAGCATGAGCGCCCGCTCATAGACGGCGGTGTCATCGGTGTTCAGCATCCCGCCCTCGCCCGTTGCGAGCGGCTTGCCGGACATGATCGAGGCGGCATTCGCATGCCCGATGCTCCCCACCTTCCGCCCCCGGTACACCGACCCGTGCGCGTGTGAGTAGTCCTCGAGTACCTGCAGTCCGTGCCGGTCGGCGATCTGCATGATGCGGTCCATCTCCGCGGGGTACCCGCACATGTGGACGACGATGATACCGCGCGTTCGCGGGGTGATGCGGCGCTCCACATCGTCGGGGCTCAGGCAGAGGGTGTTCTGCTCTATGTCGCAGAACACCGGTACGGCGTGGACATTCAGCAGTTGGGTATGGGTGCCCCAGTAGGTCCACGTCGGAGTGATGATCTCATCGCCTCGACCCCACCCGAGGCCAAACATCGCCCCATGGATGGCGCCCGTGCCCGTGCTGTATGCGAGCGCATGGCGCTGCCCTATCCATGCCGCGTATTGTCTCTCGAACTCGATGGTGATCTTCCAGTCGGACATGCTCCACGCCTCGAGAACACCCAGAACAGCCTCGCGGTCCTCGTCCGTGACGACGGGCCACCGCATGTCCGGCGTCTCGCGTGTCACGGCCTTTGGGCCGCCAAGCAGAGCGAGTTCACTGCCCATGTTCGCACCTCTGTGTAGTTGTTCGCGGGCCTGTCCGGCCCGCGGAGCGGTAGTACCAGGCGCAGCGTTTGCGCACCGGCGCCGTCATGATAGCGTACTGGAAGGGGCTTCGGACGTCTTTGGCGAATCTTCGGATTGTGTGCACTATCTTTCGGTGCTCTGACTGGTGGGGGCCGGGCGCATGCGCGAGATGAGCCGCTTGACTGACGATCTTCTGGGGGCACTCAACCCCGTCGTGCCGGTGGTCGGTTACTTCGCGCCGGAGGCGGACTGGTGCGGCCGCGTCATCTCCGCGGTGCAGCAGGATTTCGACCTCTGGTGTGTGCTCGACGGACGCGGGGAGGTTCGAATCGACGGCATGTGGCACCAGTTCTCGGCCGGTGACCTTGTTGCGATGAAGCCGGGGCAGGAGTTCCAGCAGGAGAGAACCTCGGAGGGCTGCGCATTCAGACTCTACTATGCACACATGCTGCCCTTCGGCGCCGGAGAGCCGCACTACAGCTCGATTCTTGCGGACATGTGGCCGCTGATCATGCCGATGCAGCACCGACCCGAACTATCAGATTCTTTCGAGAGACTCTTCGTNNGTTGCGCACACAACCCGCACGAGTGACTACTCGCCTGCAGTAAAGGGCTCGGCCCTGTTGGCGCTTCATGTCATCCTCGAGGAGTTGCGGCTTGGCTCGGGAGAGGGGCGACCGCGCACCCATCCGAGGGCTCTCCAGGCTCGGGCATTCATCCAGCGCAACTACTCGGCAGACATCGGGTTGAGCGACATCGCGGAGGTGTGCGGGCTCAGTCCGACACACCTCTGTGTGGTCTTTCGTGGGCAGTTCGGGCGTTCGCCAATAGACTACTTGCTGCACGTGCGGATCAGGGAGGCGAAGGTCCGCCTCGGCATGGGGCATTCGGTGAAGGAAACCGCCAATGCAGTCGGCTTCCACTCCCAGCACTACTTCGCCCGGCTCTTCCGCAGGCGAACCGGCATGGCCCCGACGGAGTTTGCGGCTCGCCTCGCGCGCTTCTGAGAGCCCGCCCCGCCATGCGCCGACTGCCGCCGGCCCGCGATTGCTCGGTGTGGAGCGGAGGATTCGGTTCGCTGGAAGGCCAATAGAGTCCCCGGAGCTGCCGCTGGTACTCTGGACGGGCCAAATGCGAAGACAAAGAGAGAGGGTCTGATCCGCGTGAGATGTCTGTCCACGTCGACAATCGCGATTCTACTGGCCTTGTACCTGGGCACAGGTGCGGTCCACGGCCAGAATGCGGCGCCCGGCCCCCTGCGGGTCGGTGTGGCTACTGCCGATATCACGCCGGAGGGCCCGGTGTGGATGCGGGGTTTCGCCGCCCGCGACAAGCAGTCGGATGGGATCGAGCGACCAATCAGCGCTCACTGCGTGGTGTTCGACAATGGGCAGACGCGCGCCGCCGTCGTGGCCCTGGACCTGTGTGCGCTCAGCTACCGCCAACTGCAGCGGTTGCGCTCCGCCGGCGCCGCGGTCGGAATCCCCGAACAGCACGTGACGGTGAACTGCTCGCATAGCCACTTCGGGCCGCACCTTGGCAGCATAGAACCGGGCGACAGGAATGCGGAGTACGATGCGCTCTTCACCGAGCGGACGCGGTCGTTGTTCGACCAGGCGGTGGTCGACCTGCAGCCGGCTGCGCTTGAATACGCGGTCGGCTGTTGCACGATGGGCGTCAATCGCCGCCAGAACGACGGCAGTGAAGCCGTACGCTTCCGCCCGGAGCCGCGCAAGCAGATCGACATGGATGTGCCGATACTTCGGGTTGTCAGAGCCGATGGGGGCATTCGCGCTGTTGTCTTCGGCTATGCCTGTCACCCCACGACCTCGACCGGCGCGCTGATGTACAAGATCGGCACCGACTTCCCCGGGTACGCCAGGGACTGGGTGGAGGCCGCGTATCCGGGCGCCACCGCAGTCTTCCTCCAGGGCTGTGGCGGTGATATCAAACCCCGTGCCGTCAAGCCGCGTGCCGGCGGGGCCTACAGCGGCTTCGGCGATGTGCTGCTGGACGAGCGGGGCACGAAGGCGGCGATGGGCTATGAACTGGGGCGCGCAGTGCTGACGGAGCTGGCCGTGCCACCGCAGCCGGTGCCGGCAGGGCGCCCTCTGGATCTGCAGGAGGCGCTGGAAGCTCCGGTGGTCCTCGGGGGAATAGTCGAGTTGATACGTCTCCCCTCGAAGGACAATCCCGAGGAGCTGTGGGAGACGCCCTGGCACGTTTCCACCGTGCGTATCGGCGATGTGTTCGTCTTCGGCAGCCAGGGCGAGATTCTCTCGGCTATTGGGATGCGCATCAAGCGTGAGCTTCCCGGCGTGCGGATGTGGACAAACGGCTATACCCACTGGGGCGGGGGCTACTTCCCCGATGCAGCCTCATACCCGGAGGGCGGCTACGAGGTCAACAGCACGAAGTTCGGCCCCGGAGCCGAGGACATCCTGGTCGCCACGGCTCTCCGGCAGGTCGAACACCTGCGGACCCAGCCGATCCAGACGGAGCCTGTCGAGGTGTGCTACCGCTGACGGTCGGTGGCGATAGCTGAACCGACTCTCCCATCATGTGCGGACGGAGGGACGATTGTTTCCAGGTCGCCCTGTACTTGGGGCAGCAACATTTTGGGAATGAAGCGAACGCGTGGCTCGTCCCATCATGAAACGGACCGAATCCGCGGACGTGTGTGTCACATGGATGCCACGTCACTCAGCACGCCGCCGAGGCAGTCCGTCCCACGCATAGCAGGACTGATTCGAGGAGGACCACGAATGAACCGGAAACTCGCAGGTTTGGCGTTCGCAGTCATTGGGGTCGTCGCGTTGGCGCTCGCGCTTGTGGCCGTTGCCGGCGCCCAGGGCGGGCCCGGAGGTCAGGGCGGGCAGGGCGGGCCGCCCGGGGGTGGGCGCGGAGGCAATATGATGGGCGCGATGATGTATCTCGAGCGCGCCTGGACGGCAGTGTCATTCCAGCTCGGTTGCACTCACGAGCAGATCGAGCTTCTCCACCCCATCTTCGCCGCGGAACTCAAGACGCGCAACGACGCAGTCAAGAAGGCGATGGAAGCCCAGGACATGGAGTCGATGCGCACTGCGATCACCACGTGTCAGAGCGCACTCGAGGCCAAGCTGGCCGAGGTGCTGACCGAGGAGCAACTGACGGCGCTGGATGAACTCATGGCGGTGCAGATGATNNGATGGGCGGCCGCGGTGGCCGTGGCGGCCCTGGTGGCGGCCCCGGTGGCGGACCGGGCGGTGGCGGCCAGAACTGAGCGAACTTCGGCACTCGGAGTGCGTCGGGTTCACTGATGACGCGCTCCGGGATGCCTCCTTTCTGATCCGGGCGTTCCCTCCCCTCCTGCGGCAGGCAGGAGGGGCGAGAACGCTCCAGGCAGGCGAGCGGAATACCAGTTCCCCTGAGGGGAGTGTTTGAGGATGCCAGTGCCTACCTGTCGTGCGCAGGCTATCTTCGTGTTGCTCGCGCTGGGCTACTGCCTCGTGGCAGGCGCACAGCCTGCAGCGACGCCACCGACGGTCTCACTCACTGCGACGGAAGCACCCGTGCGGACCATCACCGCGAGCCTCCAGGAGCAGACGGAGGTGCAGATCGCCGTCACCGCATGGACTGACGCAACTGTCAGTGTTCAGTTTGACCGCATGCCACTTGACGACGCGATGCGCGCACTTGCAGAGGCCGCGGAGGCCTCGTGGATGCGCGCATACATCATCGAGCGGAAGCCTCCGGATGAACCCTACTCCGCAGAGACAATGCTCTCGGTGCTGAGCGACGTGCGCACGGCATGGTTCGAGGGGCTGAGCGAGGAGCAGCGCCAAGCGCTGATGGGCGGCTGGGGCGGGGGCCGCAACCGTGGTCAGGGCGGTGGACCCGGTCAGGGTGGTG
>DPJP01000330.1:3399-23049 GCA_003542955.1 Armatimonadota bacterium | reverse complement strand
GTGGTGGACCCGGTCAGGGTGGCGACCAGCAGCCGGCAGGCATGCAGGGCCCCGCCCAGCCGGGTGAGGGCGGTCCCGGTCCGGCAGGCAACATGCCGCAGGGGGCAGGGCCGCAGCCCGGCCCGCAGGGCGCAGGCGGCTTCGGCGGACCTGACGGCCAGGGTCCCGGACGTGGCGGCTTTGGCTTCGGGGAACGCGTTCAGTACCCCGGCGGGGGCACCTACCGCATCCCACGTCCCGAGGGTGGAGGTGGCCCTGAGGGCGGAGACGGCGGTCCGGGCGGGGCGGGCAACGTCATGCAGTATGATGACCCCGTGCGCAATCTCCTCCTGCCCGTGCGCAAGGAGCAGCTCTCACTCGAAGTCAGCGAAGTCACCATCGACGCAGCCAACTCCGCATTCACGACCGCCTGCGGCTTCCTGGTGATGACTGACGCCGAGTACGAAGGTACTGTGACGACGACAGTCACGGAGGCGGACCTGTCAGAGGCGCTAGACGCCATAGCCGCCGCGGCGAACGCCGAGTGGCGGATGGTCTACATCCTGAGCCAGCCCAGAAAGCTCACAGACGAGGAAGTAACGGAGCGAACTCAGCAGATGGAGCAGCGGATGGAGCAGGCCTTCCAGAACCGCTGGGTGGAGTTCTGGGCGTTGGAGCCTGAGGCTCGGACCGAGCGCATTCAGCGCATGGTCGAGCGCATGGAGGGAATGCCGCAGCCGCAGGGGGCTCGGGCGGACCGCTTCCGCCGTATGGGTGCCCGAATGCTCAACAGGATGACCAGTTATAGCCTGACGCTCTCACCCCAGCAGAGGGAAGAGATCAAGCCGCTGCTGCAGGCGATGGCGAAGAGAATGAGGTAGGCGCACCGTGGCCCGGCCGGGCCGCGTAGGGAACGTCAGCGTGTGCCCCGCTTGTGGGCAAAGGAGTATGAGCATGCGTACGGTCTTGCTNNGTACGTTTGTCGCGGTATCATTGCTGTCCCTCACCGGCTGCCCCAAGTCGGAGGCTGTTGCCCCGGACGGCGCCGCAGTCTCGCCACCAGGCCCGCCGTCGCCCGAGGGCGAGAAGGGCGGCGGGTTGTCCATCGATATCCCCGAGGGCAAACCCGGGGAGGAGCCGCCGGCTGGAACAGCCGCCGGGCCTGAGGGCGGTACGGCGCCGGGTACCCCGCCCGGTGGCCCGCCGGGTAGCGCGGCTGGTGGCCCGCCCGGCAACGCNNAGGAAGTCTGCCCGAGGGCTGGACTGGTGGGACCCGTCGCGGGGGCGATGCCCCCCCGGGCGGGGGCGCCTCGGGTGATGGACAAGGCCGCCCGCGCCGTGACCCTGCCCAGATGTTCGCCGAGTTTGACAAGAACTCGGACGGGCGCCTGACCAAGGACGAGCTGCCGGAGCGCTTCGCCGACCGCATGATGCGCGCCGATGCGAACGGCGACGGTGCGATAACCAAGGAGGAACTCGAGCAGGCCAGGCGCAACCGCAGAGAACGTGGGGGCGACGGGCCTCCGCGCGGCGGAGGCGAGTAGGGCCCCGCCAGACGCAACTCGCAGCGCCGAGAGCCGGGTCCCGGCTCCCTCGCCTGACGTCGACGCGATCCATCACCAAGCGCGTCCGTCCCGGCTCTCGGCCTTCTTTCGCCGGCGCTCAGCCGCCGGTGCCAGTCACGTCGACGGCAAAGACGTGTCGCTCCCCCCGTATGTACATCCTTCCATGGGCGAACGCCGGGCACGAATAGATGGGCTCGCCCACCTCCGTGCGGCTCAGCAGACTGTACTCACGCCCGGCGTCGACTGTCAGAGCCTCCCCGCGCTCGCCGAACAGGTAGAGCGCCCCCCCAACCAGCGAGGGTGAAGAGCGGAATCTCACTTCCAGGTTCTCGCGGTACACCAGCGCTCCATCGTCGGCGTCGAAGCAACTGAGGATGCCCCCTGTGGACAGGACCCAGACCAGTTCGCCGTTGCTCAGTGGACTGCAGATGTCGGGGAGACTTCCGCGCACCGACCAACTGACGTGAGTGTCGGTGACATCTCCGGAGCCGCCGGGGCGGATCGCCGTCAACTCCGCATAGATGTTGGCGACGTAGACGTGCCCCCCGGCGTAGACAGGGGATGGCGCGGAGTCGCCCTCGATGCAACGCACGCGCCAGTATTCGTCGCCGGTGGCGGCGTCGTAGGCAATCACCCACGGCTTGGCGCTCGTGATCAGCTCCGTGCGCCCACCGGTCTCGATGACAATTGGCGTCGTCCAGGAGCCCTGGACGGGGCGGGAAACCTCCCAGACCGTCTCCCCCGTCGCCGCATCGACTGCCACCATGTGCGACCTGCCGATGTCGGGTTTGCCGAGGTCGATCTGCACGATCAGCAGGCCATCGTACAGCAGGAGCGAGCCGGCGTGCCCGTAGATGTCCTCGGACATGTCGAACCACCGCTCCCAGACGTGGTTGCCTGTATGGTCAAGCGCGACCAGGTGGCCGGTCGGGAAGATGGAATAGACGCGTTCGGCGTCGACGGTCCCGGTGGCCGGCGCATAGCCCGTCATGCCGTGGATGCGCGGAGCGGGACCGTCATAGTCGGGGGCAACTCCGTATGTCCAGACACGCTCGGCGCTCTGCGCATCGATGCAGTAGACCTCACGCCGGTTGCCGTCCGCGCCGGTGACGAAGATGCGTCCACCCCAGACCAGTGGCGAGTTCGAGCCCGGCAGAGGCAGTGGAGTGCGCCAGAGAACACGCTGCTCGAGCGGGACATCGGTCGGCGCGTTCCAGTGGTCCAGAGGGGCGATCCCGGAGCCATCCGGACCGCGAAAGCGAGGCCATGTGTCGTGCTGGTACTCGGGCGGAATCTGGAGGCTCTCGCCCGTGGTGACATTGGCAGCCGTCTGTGGACGGCACGAGACAACGGCCGCCAACAGCGCAAGACAAGACACGGCACACGCGATCTGCCGGCTCCCAATGCTGACTGACACCACGATGCCTCCGGGTCTGGCGGAACGGGACTATGCCCGACCGTGGGTACTCAAACAATGCGACGTTACGGTGCGCCGATGGTTCATGGGCCACCTCCAGCACCCCGTAGCCGCGCGTGCCGGTCAGTCTCTCCACGTGCCCCCGTAGTACAGGTTCAGGCCGACGAAGTTCCCGGCACCGCGGGTGTTGTTCCTGGCATAGTAGAGCCCACCCCACACGCCGTCGCCGACGTCGTAGTAGACGCCTGCGGTGTGGTACATCTCCGGGCCGGTGGTGTAGTCGAGCATGGCTGAGGTTCTGCTGCCGAAATAGTGCTCGACGCCGAACATCCCCCGTCCGTCGCCGTCGGCATCGTCCGTGTAGCCCAGGTGAAGGCGCAGGGGGCCGACGTCCTTCGACGCGCAGACATACCATGATGAGAGCAACCCATTGCGGGTCAGGTCTCGCAGACCGACCGCCACGGCGGGCGCGTTGTCGCTCTCCTGCATGAACTGCCACTTGGCGTTGGCCAGGACGGTCTGCGCGCTCGTGCCGAGTTCATACAGGTCGACGCCAACCTCAACACCTTCCATGATCGCGAACTGCGACAGGAAGTACTTGCCGTTCCCACTGCTAAAAGGCGTCGGCTCACCGTCCGCTTCCAGTTGGATGTTGAAGCTCCCGTAGTCCATCACATCGCCCGTGGGGATGAGGTTGAGGGCTGATGGTGAAGCCTGAACAGGCCCCCCGATGAGCGTCAGGGCGGCAACCACCAGTATCGGGCCCACGATTCTGTTCATCACATGCTCCCCTCTGTTGCGCAAACGGCCACGCCAGGCGCACTCCCCTGCATAGCCGTCTGCCGCGGTTGAGCGTAGTCAGTCTATAGGTTTGCCCTCGGCGCAGTGAACCTCCTGCATCCGGCCGAGGCGGAGCCTCGCGCGGTGAAGGTGTGGCAATCGGTGTGCCCACCCGCTGGGGCCGGGATCGCCGGCGCGGATGACGCACGCGGCCGCCCGTGCAGGCGGGCGCAGGCATCGGCGCAAGAGAGCGCGAAATAGTCCCACAGGCCGTGGTGTCCAGCAACAGGCGGCGCAGGAATGGATGGAGGCTGAGGTGCCTATGCGGACTGGGCAGTACGTGATGATCGGCGCGCTCGTGGCGCTTGTTGCGCTGTGCGTGG
Organism: Armatimonadota bacterium; assembly: GCA_003542955.1. Lineage (GTDB taxonomy): Bacteria > Armatimonadota > Zipacnadia > Zipacnadales > UBA11051 > UBA11051. The sequence continues at coordinate 18,925 of DPJP01000330.1, read as the reverse complement.
GCAACTCGTCGACGCAGGCGCAGAACCTGCTCCTGAACCCAAGCTTTGAGTTGGATGAGGATGGCGACGCTCGCCCGGACGGCTGGGACATTCACAAGGACGCGACTGTGCACTTCACAGCGCGTGCGAGTGACGGCAGCCGCGCGCTCGTCGTCACCGAGGGCTACAACTTCATCCAGCAGGACCTGCAGGTCGAAGACATGGCCGGGAAGACGCTGAGCCTGAGGATGGACGTCGTGACTGAGGACGGCGCCGGGCTGGGCGTGCTGGTGGGCTACATGCACCAGGCGGAAGACGGCAAACAGACGTGGCAGAACCATCAGGTCACGTGGGACCGTCGGGTGGGCGACGAGTATCCGACACAGCGGTTCGTCGTGCCGATCAGGGAGGACGCCGTCGGCCCAAGGCTGTGGCTGGGCATCTACCGCAGCAACAGGCAGGGGACGATCACCATCGACAACGTGCTGGCCGCGCTGCATGATCTCTCGGGTGAGGAACTGGTGCAGATGAATGTCATCGAGCGCGAGTGGCGCTACCTGCATCAGCGTGCGGCCGCTGCCCGGAAGGTGGCGCCGGCAGACGAGTCGGTGAGGGCGGTCATGTCGGAAGCGCAGAGCATTCTGGACCGGTGCTTCGCCGGCGAGCGCACGATGCTCTCTTCTGCCCCGCGGCTTACGGAGCGGCTGCGCGAACTCTCAGCACAGGTCAACGCGGCGGTCCATCCCGGCGCCCCTGTCGCAGTGAGCTTCTGTGGACCGTACGAGCCGCTTGGGCCGGGTGAGATCATGTCGCCGGAGCCCGGCCGGGAAGCCACGCTGGTAGCGCTGCCGGGAGAGTACCGCGCTGCCGGGTTGATGCTGGCAAACGGCGCTGAGGCTCCCACGCTGTGCACGCTGCGTGTCGAGGGGCTGCCGGATGAGGGTGTCCATCTCTCGATCCGCAAGCAGTGCTTCATGGAGAACTGGTACACAAAGGAACGCGAGCGCGTGGCCGATCCGTTGACGCTGCTGGCCAATGAGGGCGGCGCATGGACGACACTGCTGCAGCGTGGTGAGATCGCGAGGCTCGTCATCGGGCTCCACTTCGACGGGGCTCCCCGGCAGATCGCCGCGACGGTGGTGGTGGCGCCGGATGGGGCCGGCGAGACACGCTTGCCCCTGCGCATCAGCGTGCCAGGGGTCGAGACCCCGGCCCCGGGTGCATTCGGCCACACGGCCTTCATCTACCCCACCAGCAACGTCGCCGCGCATTCGCGCGACCTTGTAGCCGCGGACCTCGGTGCGCACGACGTGAGCCTGATGGAGTTCCCCTCTCTCCCACCGTGCCGGTTCAGCGAGGAGGGTGAACTGCTTTCAGTCGATTTCGGCACGCAGGAGGCGTGGATGAAGTCGTACTGCCCGCACGTGCAGTCCATGCTGCTCTTCTGGGCGCCGGCATACGACAAGTTCGCATGCGGTGAAGAGAAGTTCCTCGAGCCCCACAGCGAGGCCTGGAACCGGGCGCTCATCGAGTTGATGGGCGCGCTGTTCAAGGCGGCCGAGGGCTGGGGCTACGGCATGGACCGCTTTGTGCTGCTCCCCTATGATGAGCCTTCATCCGGCGTGTACGCCGACTCACCGAACGAGAAAATCGAGCACTTGGTGAGTGTCATGCGGCTGTGCAGGGAGCAGTTCCCGGACCTGCGGCAGGCAGTGACGCTCTCGAACTACACCTACCCCGCGGACCTGGAGGCGTGCCTGCCCTATATAGACATCGCCCTGCCGCACTGGCCGCTGCCGGAGCAACTGCCGGCCAAGAATGCCCCTGAGACCTACAGCCCGCGACAGGCTTTCACCGATACAATGTTGCCGATGCTGCAGGCCGAGCGCGAGAAGCGCGGCATGCGCATCTGGAGCTACCACGTAGCCGGCGGCAAGGCCGACGACGCGCTGCTCTACAACCGTGCCTATCCGGTGCGGGCCTTCGGCGCCGGGCAGCGGGGAGTGGGGACATGGGCCTACAATGTTCCACGCGGCACAACGTGGGACGACACCGAGACAGGCGTGGATTACATCTTCGTCTATGATGGAAAAGAGGACCACCCCACCAACAGGGCACTCAACCCGACCGGTGAGATCGTGGTCCCGTCGATCCGCTGGGAGGGCCTGCGTGAGGGCATCCAGGACGCGCGCATCCTCGTCGCGCTGGAGACGGCGCTTGCGGATGGCGCGTGCCCGGAAGCCGTACGGATCCGAGCGCAGGCGGCCATCGACACCGCAAGGGCGATGGCGCAGGATGACGATGCCATCACGTGGGAGACAGTCGATGCGCTGTCAGCGGAATTGAGGGCTGTCTGGGCCGCGATGTAGCGGCGCGCCCCAAAGGCCCGACATCGCGGGGCGCGTCAGTCCCACTCGCCGGCGCACTCCCACACATCGTTTCAGCGGCATTGGAGCAACGGCCTGACCACGCTACGTCCCATGTCCCAGCGGCATACACGCGACGAGGCATGGTCGGTTCCTCCCGCGAGCCGATGTGTTGGCGTACGCGACGGCGTGGCGTCGCGTTCTGCGTATATCCTGTTCTCGGTTCAGCGCTGGCAGGGATATGACCCGCCTGACCCGCGCCCTCATGCCTCCGGTCGCGTGAAGCTCGCCACCTGAGGCTTCTCAAGGCGTGCGTAGTCGGCATAGCTGAGCAGGACGACCTCAGTGTGGCTGCCGGCCCTGACGGCGATGCGCTCCTGCGCCGCAAGGCCATCATCGACGATTGTGTGCAGTCCGTACTGCGATCCGAAGGGGGGCTCCGCTCCGACATCGCAGTCAGGGAACAGCCTCGCCAGGTCACCCTCCGCAGCCAACTCGACATCGGTCCCCAGGACGCCCTTGAGCAGCTTGAAGTCGATGCGATGCGAAGCCGGCAGAGCCAGGAGGATGTACTCGTCGTCGGCCCTGACAACGACCGTCTTGGCGAAGCGGTGGCCTGAGATGTGCTGGGCTGCGGCCTCCTCCTGTGCCGTGTAGTGCAACTGATGGTGCATCACGCTGAAGTCGATCCCATTCTCGCTGAGGTAATCGAGAACTCTCACGGTGCTCTCCTCCTTCGGTGCCCCGAGATCACCCTCCCGGTGACGGAGAAGCACGCCATTCTCCTTCAACACGGACGGCGCGCTTCCTGCTCGCGCGCCGTCCAACGCCTCCACCAACTGATGCCCAAGATGCCTACTCGGATATCCCTGTCGCGAGCGCCATGCGCGGCAGGTAGACAGTCCCATCGGCCTCGTCGATGTGTGTCAGCGCCACGACAGAGANNGTGGGTCGGCGGGCTGGTACTCCCACCGTGTGCCGACCACCAGTGGAAACCACTCGTCGCGCTGCTCGGGGCAGGTGAAATCCGAGAGCACCGAGTGCTCGACGATATCGTCCTCGGCCTCGTGGCGGAAGGCTACGGGGCCGACACCGCGCGCGAACCACCAGTACCACTCTCCGCACCAGGTTCTGTTCAGGAATGCCCCCCGCGTCTCGGCGCCCCGGTCCTCCGGCGCCTGGGTCATCGTGCATCTCACAAGCAGGCAGTCAGTGAACTCGCCTGCAGGGGTGACCACCGGGTCTGGCGTGGCCTCGAGCCAGATATGCGTGCGCGTCGGGCGGGGAGTGTACGAGAATGCCGTCTGCTGCTCCTCGTAGCCGACCTCCGGCCCGGTTATGGGCAACCAGCCGAGTTTCGGGAAGGGCCACAGCCCGTATGTGGCGGCAGCCGCCTGTTCCCGCGTGCCCGACGATGCCATCCAGCCGGGTCCGCCCACGTGCCTGAGGCGGTCACCGTCGACTCGGCCGACGCTTGCTCCCGCGCCCCAGACGACGGCTCGGGCCGCGTCCGGGTGGGTGCCGGCCAGGTGGATGAACTCGTCGGTTGCGTCCAGGCATGCCGCCCAGCAGTCGTAGGCGAGGCGCTCACGGAGTTCGCGGGCACGCCCCCACCTCTGCAGAGCTGCCTCTGATTGCCCGTCCCAGGCGAGGGACCATCCGCGGAAGAACAGGGCTGTGCGCCGCTCGGCATCCATGCCGAGTTCCTCATAGAGCTGCATGCAGTATTCGGCAATCGCCGAACGCTCGCTCCGGGTGAGATCGTCAGCCTGGATGCCGAAATCGGCCAGGCAGCGCGCCAGGCGTCCCCTGTCGCCCTGCTCCTCCAGGGCGCGGATGACGCGCCTGCCGGCATCGGTCCACCTCTGGCGGTCGCGGACCCAGGTGGCTCCCTGGACAACGCTCAGCGCCTCGATGGTGAGGTCGCGACGCTCGGAGTCATCGACATCGAGCTCCGGCAGCCGTTCGAGTACTCGGTCGGCGATGCTCAACGCGTTGCCCATCTCGTTGGCATCCATGGCCTCGCGCGCTTCGGCGAACGCGCGCCTGACCGTCTCCACTGTGAACTGCTCGTCCGGAGCTTCTTCCCTGAGCGTCTCTTTGGTCATCATCAGCACCTCCGCTGCAAGCTGTCGCCTGCCACGCTCGATGCGTCCCTTCACGGTGGTCTCGGGTACGGCGGTGAGGTCTGCGACCTCAGCGTAGGTGTAGCCGTCGACCAGGAAGAGCGTGAGCGCCAGGCGGTTATCCACGGGGAGGGCGGAGAGCGCGCGGGTCACAAGATCGCGGACGCCGAGGGGCTCTGCCGGGTCGCCAACCGTGACATCGGCCGTCTGGAGGCACTCCGTGTGCCGGGCCGGTCCGCGAAGCCACGCGACGGCCAGATTGCGGCAGATGCGCAACAGCCAGGCCGGGAAGCTCTGCGGCTCACGCAAATCGCCGAGACGCTCCCACGCGCGAATGAACGTCTCCTGCGCGATGTCACGCGCGGTGTCGAAATCGAGCACGGCGTGGTAGGCCGCGCCGAAGACGGCATCCTGGTAGCGGCGTACAAGGCCTGTGAAGGCCTCGTGATCGCCAGATTGCGCACACCGAACGGTATCCGTGACCGGCGTCTGCTGCATGTCCGCCTCCCTTCGTGAATACTGATGCGCGGGGAGGGCGAATCCCCATGCGCCGGCGAGTGAATCTGTGACCTGGCGATACGGGGCTGTGGGGCAACAGCCTGCCCAGGCACCTGGCACCTGACAGGCGGGCCGGGACGGCGATGTGGACGAGCGGGAAGCCGGGAGAGCATGCACCCGGCCCAACGAGCCCGCGCTACCGCACCTGCGGCAGTGCGTCGAAGGTGATCGTGGCTTCCTTCATGGTCTTCGCGTCGGGCTGCTGGATCGTGCCGGTGCTCAGCGGCGCCTGCGTGCTGATGTACTCCTGGGCCAGTTCCGCCAACTCCCGAGCGACCGCCGGGTGATCATCGATGACATTGACCAGCTCGTCCGGGTCCTTCCTGATGTCGTACAGCTCCCGGACGCCTGGCCCGTCGATGTTCTCCTCCCACAGCGGCAGGATGAGGTTGTAGTCTCTGGTACGCACGCTGCAGTAGCGGCTCCAGCCGATGAAGACGCTCTGTCTGTCGGAGGGGCGCTCGCCCGCTGCAATCGGCCAGATGTCGCGTCCCGTGACGCGCTCCGGGGCGTCGAGTCCCATGATGCCGAGTGCCGTCGGGAGGATGTCATGGTGCTGGACGAAGGCATCGACCCGCTGCCCGGCAAGCTCCCCACGCGGGTGCCTGATCAACAGCGGAACGCGCGTGCACTGGTGCCTGAGGCGGCTCTCGCCCTTGTGCAGTTCGTCCTGCTCACCCATCATCGTGCCGTGGTCGGAGGTGAACACGATGAGCGTATCGTCGATGACGCCCTTTGCCTCGAGGGCCTCGAACAAGTAGCCGACCCATTTGTCGACAAGTGTGACTTCGCCGGCGTATGCGGCCTTCACGCACTCGTAGACGTGCTCGTCGAGGTTGGTGACGCTGCTGGGCGGGCAGACGCCGTAGAGCCCGTCATACTCGGAGTAGTACTCGCGGGCGAACTCCGCCGGTGGGTCCCATGGCTCGTGGGGGTCGAAGCAGTCCACCCAGAGATAGAAGGGCTTGTCCAGAGTGTAGGACTCGATGAAGGACGCGGCATTGCGCATGACCTGCGCCACCGACGTATCCGCGTCAGTCTGCCAGTCCTTCCTGCACATGAGGTGCTGGATGACCCAGTGCTCGTCGGACATTGCGTCGGCATCGGCGGTGGTCTGCCTAAGCAGGTCGATGACCTGTCGCTTGTCGCGGATGCCGTACATGTCGCCTTCCTGCCCGCGCACCCAGGACCAGTAGTAGAAGCCGCGGTGGAAGTTCTTCCCCGGCTTGAGCATGTGGTAGACATCAGTGACAAAGCCGGAGTAGTAGCCCTGCTGAGCAAGCCACTCGGCTGCGGTGACATCCTGGTCGAAGAGCGGGTGCCAGCCGTAGTTCGCCACCGAGTCGGTGTGCTGCTGGATGTAGCGGGCGGGTGTGCACACTCGACCGGTCTGCATCGAGCGGCGGGCAGGCAGTGTTGGCAGGCTCTCGGCGAAGGCATTCGTGAAGACGGCGCTCTGCTCGGCGAGCCCGTCGAGACTCGGCGTCCTGATCCACTCGTTGCCGTAGCAGCCCAGGTAGTCCCACCTGAGCGTATCACTGACGATGAATACCCAGTTCATGGCGACGCGTCTCCAGTCAGGCTGTGGTTGGCGCGCTCGAGGGGGCCGAGAGCTCTCAGCGGCGCGTCAGCACCACGACATCCGCGGCACGGCCGTCCTTTCGCACGTATTGAGCTTTGAGCAGAGCCTCCCGGCCGAAGCCGATCTGCTCGAGCGCGTCGAGCTTGCCGGAGGCGTCGGCGTCGGCATACGCTTTCAAGCGGGTGTCGGCCGCCGCCGCAACGGCACTCAGGAGTTCAGGGGTTCTGTCTTCATACCGCGGGTGGACGAAGCACTCGAGGACCTTCGGCCCCCCCGGCCACTTTTCGTCCTGCATGATGAATGCGTGGCCGATAACGGCTCCGGTAGTCGTGTCCTCGAGTACCGTCGCGTGCGCGGCCTTCCCTTCTTCGATGACCTCCTGCAGCCTGCAGAAGGTGCTCTCGTAGGAGCTGTGGCCGAACTGGCCGAAGCAGTAGCCGCGCAGGTCCCACCCATCGATCTGCTGGTAGAGCGCGGTCAGCGGAGCCCAGTCGCCCCAGCGCATGGGCCGCAGCAGCACCGGCCCCCCCGCGAAGTAGCTTTCGGGGTAGGCATCATCGAGCGCCCACACCATCGCTCCGGTGGTGCCGATGCCCTCGAAGCCGAATGATCGATAGATGTGGTACGGCGGGGTATCATAGCCCGTGCCCAGATACATCGCCCGGCCGTCACGGGCTCTGAAGTCGTCAACCATGGCCTGCATCATGCTGTTGCAGATGCCCTTGCGGCGGTGGTCCGGGTCGGTGAAGACATGCTGCAGCAGGGCGATGGGCCTGTCGAGCGCCTCGACGATGGTGAGGTTGCCGACGGCGACGTCACCGAGCCGCAGCTGGAAGAAGTACATCGTCATGCCCTCCAGGCCGGCCTCGAGCGCGTTGTTCATCGGCTTGTCCCATAGCGGCCCCTTGTGGGAGAGGCGGCTCAGCAGGCGCTCCTTCCACTCGGGCTCAGGCGCAATCACCTTGAAGAGGAGGGCTTCCTCATCGGACTTCAACCGTAGCGGCGGGTATTCAGTGACCATCGCTCTCTCCCGTCCTGAAGGGTTTGTTGTGGGGAGCAGATGCATCGGCCGGACCAATATGGCGCGGGGCGGGGCCTATGGGGCAAGCGCTCGGCGCTCGACGTCCACGCTGAGCATTGCACCGACCTCGGATGTGCCTTCGAGCCATCCGGCGAGGCCGGGGATCGGGCGGGCGCGGAAGCTGCTCATCCACTCCATCGGCCGCTCGTCACCAGTGCCGATGCGGATGTGCCCGCCTTCGCCGTCCAGCGGCGGTGGGTCCGGGCTGCCGGTCAATCGCTTGACGGTGCCGCCCTGTGTCCCGATGCTGCGCGCCTCGGCGATGATGAAGTCACTCGCCCGCAGTACTCGCGTCACCTCGAAGCAGGCCTTCAGCGTCTTCCAGTCGGGCTCGGTTACGACGCCTGCGTCATCGACGAGAAAGCGCGGCGCCACCCACAGGCGGCGTCCGCCAATAACCGTCGAGTCAGGGCTGAAGCGGAAGCGCCCCGTTACCGTCTCGGTGCCAAGCCTGCCGCACCAGAGCCCACCGGGCAACGATGTGCTGCTCCACGCACAGACGTCAGCAATCATTGGCGACCATGCGCACCCGCTGAGAGCGGGGAGGTGCTGCGAGTGCGTCTGGAGAAGCCGGGGCTCCCCGCCGCCCAGGGCGGCGACCAGGAGACTGTGGGACTTGGTGTAGATGAGAGCCTCGTCGGCGCGTCGGATGCACAGGCCGGTCACGCCGGTATCGACTATAGTGGCCTCGGTGCGCGACGTAGAGCGTATCAGTTGGCCGTCGGCGTCCAGTTCGAGAGCGGCGCCATCCAGAGCGAAAGCGATATCGGCGGGGACGACGGAGACGGTACCGCTCTCCTCGAGGCTCACCAGGTATCTGCGTAAGCCGGGGGCGGAGCGGACGGATGCCAACAGGTCACCTGCGCCGGTCGGCTCGAGCGACGTCCACGAACACCCGTCGAGCCGCAGCAGTTCTTCCGGCGGTCCGCCGCGGGTGTCGGCGGCGAAGAGCGATGCCACTCCCGCCTCGGGCCGCTCAAATGTGAAGATGAGGTGGGTATCATCGAGCCACGCAATGTGCATGGCCGGGTTGACGCTGCGAGGGGCTCCGAGTGTCGAGGTGAGATCGACGCTCAGATCAAGCAGGCTCAACTCGGCGCTGGCTCCGTGCTCGGATGCCACGCTCTGCCAGTACGCGACGGTGCGGGCGCGCGGGGCCACCGCGAAGTGCGGAGACGCGGCGCCTGTCAAGCGGCGCGTGTTGCCCGGCCCGGGTGGTGCTACGGCAACAAAGGGCTCGCCCGTCTCGGGCGCATACCCGCCATAGGCCACTGCGCTGCCATCGGCAAGCCACTGCGCGTTGAGCACCCGGGCATCGCTCACACGGCGCCACTCGAAGAGCGTCAGGGCGCCGATGACCTCGGGCTCCAGCGCTCTGACCGGCACACAGCACAGCACGAGCATGGCGCCCGCGAGTCCGGCGCGATGGGCACACTGGCGCGGCATTCCGGCTCACCTCCGACCATTTGCCTCGAAGGCACCTGTGATCGCGTCCAACGGCCTCAGAGCGACGACCGATGCACGCGGTACCCTTCGCCATCGGTGCGCGCGGTCCTCCACGCGCCCGGTCTCACTCAGATGTCGATGTAATGCCTGATAGCCTCGGCGACGCCTTCGGCCGCGGAGGCGGCCACATAGTCGGCATCCTGCTTGACGCGGTCGGCGGCGCCGGGCATCGCCACACCGACGCCTGCACTCTGGATCATCGGCAGGTCGTTGAGCTGATCGCCGATCCCCATGACCTGCTCCATCGGGATGCCCAGATGCTCTGCCAGCCAGTGCAGGGCACTGCCCTTGGTCGCATCAGGATTGAGGTACTCGATGTACTCGGGCAGTGAGTGGGTGACGAAGAGCTTGCCGGCCCAACGCTGCTGCTCGCGGGGGAACAGCTCCGTCACCAGTTCCGGGTCGGCGGAGACCAGCAGCTTTGTGGGTGTGCGGCCGTCGAACTGCCTCAGGTCGCCGACCGGGATCGGCATATCACCCGTACGGGCCAGGTAGATTCGCGCCCAGTAGTCCACATGGGTAACGTAGAGTCTATCGTCGATGAAGTAATCCAGGTGGAGCCGCTCTGAAATGCAGTGGTGGACAATGGCGCAGGCGAGTTCGGCCTCGACCGGTACATGCAACAGCGGCTCATCCTCGGCGACGCGTCGCACCATGGCGCCGTTATAGCTGATGGCGATGCTGTCGCCGATTCCAAGCTCGCGGGCGAAACGTGATGCCGAAGCGTGGCTGCGGCCCGTCGCGATGCAGACCGTTATACCGGCGGCGACGGCATCTGCGAGCGCCAGTGCATTGGCGGGTGACACCTCACCGTTCTCGTCGAGTAGCGTGCCGTCAAGATCGGTGGCGATGAGGCGTATGTCAGCGGACATTATTGGTCCTCCGTCTCGTGCGGGGCTGCGGCGCCGCATACGGGCGTCGAGGCGGCGTCCATCCGGCCCTTGGCAGCCGAGCCGGATGGATGCGCATGACCTCAGTTGGTTCCGGCGGCCGCTACAGCTCCAGCCCCGCCATGATCTGCTTTATCTTGTCGAAGCATATCCGGCTGGCCGGTTCACCGGTAGCGGAGAAAGCTGCGCCGCCGGGTTGATCCAGCAGGTCCCTGTCGAGTTCCTCGGAGGGCCGCCAGTGAGTCTCGAGCGAACATGCCCCCTCATACCCCATATCCACGAGCGCCTGGAACTGGGCGGGGTAGTCGATGTAGCCGCCGTCGCCCACCGGCACGCAGCGCCCTTTCTCAGGGGTATCCACCTTCACGGCATCCTTGATGTGAACATGGATGAGGAACGGCTTCATGCGCTCGAAGGCGTCGGGGAATGGAAGCTCACCGTTCTCGGCAAACACCTCATTGGCCGGGTCCCAGATCGCTCTGACGCGCGGGTTGGCGAGGTCCTTGTAGAGTGCCTCAGCCTCCGCCGCCGCGCCGATGTGGGTCGATGCCTCGTTCTCGATACCGATGTACACGTCTTCCTGCTCGCACATCCTGATCGGCTCATCGTAGGCATCCAGCAGCTGCTGCCACACGCTCTCTGGTGGGCCGGTGCGCCAGAAGGTGAAGCCGCGGATGATCTTGCAGTTGAAGACGTGCGCGATGTCGATGCAGCGGCGCAGTATCCCCAGGTGCTGCTGGTATTGCTCGTCATCGCCCAGATCACATTTGAGGAATGGCGAGGCGATGCAGCAGACACTCATCTCGTACTCGTCGAGCAGCCGCTTCATCCTTGCGATGTCAGAATCGGGGATATTCTGCGGCGGGTTGTCCCAGACAGACCGAGGCTCGACCTGCGGAACCTCGTACTCCTTACACACCTGCAGGACGCGCTCGAAGTCCTGGGATATCTCATCACTGATTACGCTGAGCTTGAACATACCTTCGCCCCCTGTGTTTCGGGTATTGGGTACTTCGCAGTTCGCCGTCGGCCTTGCGGCGACCTTCCGGGCGGGTCAGTCGGCCCCTGCTGTCAGAAGTGCACCTGCCCGATCTTCAGGCGCTCGCTGCGCACGAGGTTCGCCATCAGCACGGCAACGGCGATCGAGTACAGCTTCGCCTCCGCAGTGTCCGCTCTGGATGTGAGCACGACGGGGGCGGCGGCTCCGACGAGAACGCCCGCAACCCGCCCGCCGGCCAGGAACGCAAACGACTTGCTGAGTATGTTCCCTGACTCGATATCGGGCGTGACAAGGATATCGCACTCGCCGGCGACATCCCCTTGCAGCCCCTTGACACGCGCGGCCTCAACAGAGACGGCATTGTCGAGCGCAAACGGCCCCTCGACGATGCAGTCGGGGAACTGCCCGCGTGCCTGCATCGTGCTCAGCGCGGCCNNGCATCGAGCGTCGCAGGCATGGCCGGATTGACAACCTCAACGGCAGCAAGCACGCCCACCTTTGGGCAGGCAACGCCGAAGCATCGAGCCAGGTATACGGCATTGAGGATGATATCCGCTTTCTTGGACAGATCGGGCTCGATGTTCATCGCGCCGTCGGTGACGAAGGTCAGCCTGCCCCGCGCAGTCGTCTCGAGCACGAAGACGTGACTCATGATCGCCCCGGTGCGCAGGCCGTGCTCCTTGTCGAGCACTGCACGCAGGAAGTCGTCAGTATGGATGTGCCCCTTCATGAGGATGTCGGCGCGCCCCTCGTGGACCGCCGTGGTGGCTGCCGCGGCTGCGGCAAGATCATCCGCCACATCGACGATCTCCACACCATCCAACGGCAGCCCGGCGGCGCAGGCCGCCTGCTCGATCGCGGCCCGACGGCCCACCAGCAACGGCCGGGCGACATTCAGTCGCATCGCGTCCGCGACCGCGCTGAGGATGCCTTCTTTCTCCGCAACGGCAACGGCCACGGTGCGTACGGGGTACTCGGCTATGGCGTCGAGCAGCTGGTCGAAGCTGGTGATCACGGCGTCTGCTCCTGACCCGCGAGCCGGCAGATGGCCGCATGGACGGCCTCTATAGCGCGGTTTGGTGTCGATGCTCCGGCGGTGATCCCCACAGTGCGCGCTCCGTTGAGCCACTCCGGTCGTAGTTGCTCGGCGCGCTCGATGTGGTAAGTGCGCGGATTGACCTCCGAGCAGATCTGGGCCAGGCGGGTCGTATTGGCGCTGTGGTACCCGCCCACCACGACCATCACGTCGACCTCCTTGGCAACGCGCAACGAGGCCTCCTGCCGCTGCGTAGTGGCATTGCAGATGGTGTTGCTGACGGTGAGCGTGCGCGTCCGAGGCAGCAGCGCCGCAACAAGCTCCGTCAGGCGGTCGATGCGCTGCGTGGTCTGGCATACGACTCCGACGTGCGGGCCGATCTGCATTCCGTCAGTGTCGGCCGGCGTCTCGACGATCGTCGCGCGCCCGCCCGTGTGCTCGCGGATCGAGCGGGCCTCCGGGTGCTCCGGCTCACCAAGGATGAACACCTGCAGGCCCTCGTCGCACAGCCGCTGCGCCTCCCGCTGTGCCCTGGAGACGAACGGGCAGGTCGCGTCCAGGAGCTTGACGCCGTGCTCGCGTGCCTGCTGGTAGACATCGGGGCTGCAACCGTGCGTTCGGACCATAAGCGTCTCGTCGGGCTGCATGTCGGCGACCTGCTCGACGACCCTGACGCCCTGCGCCTGCAGGTCCTCGACGACCTGGGGATTGTGGATCAGTGGACCGAGGGTGGCGCTGAGGGCTTCCTTGCGGATGGCGTCATCGGCCATGTCCAACGCGCGACGTACACCGAAGCAGAAGCCCGCTTCCTCGACAATGATGACGCGCATCGGGTGCCCCTCACTTGTCGCGATTGAGCACCAGATCGGCCAGACCAATCCACAGGTCCGGGGTCGGCAACTGCTCCGCCGCCGCCGTCGCCATGGTAGCGACCTGCCGTGCCCGGTGGATCGCGCCCTCGAGCCCGAGCAGAGCCGGGTAGGTCATCTTTGCGGAACTCTGATCCGCCCCGGCGGGCTTCCCCAGCTGCTCATCGCTGGCGGTTGCATCGAGGATGTCGTCGGTGATCTGGAACAACAGCCCCAGGTGGTTTGCGTACTCGGTCAGGGTGCGCAGGACGCCGTCCTCCGCCCCGGCGAGGATTGCGCCGGTACGCGCGGAAGCCGCGATGAGCCTGCCGGTCTTGTTGGTGTGGATGAACTTCAGAGTATCGGCGTCAGGCTCGGTGTTCTCAGCCTCGATGTCCGCGGCCTCGCCTCCGATCAGTCCCTGAGCGCCAGTCGCCTGCGCGAACTCACACACGACCCTGACGATCGCGGTCGCGGGAATACGCTCATCGCGGATCGAGGTGAACAGCTCATAGGAGCGCACGAAGAGGGCGGCGCCCGCCAACAGAGCGGTGTGCTCGTCGAACTCGATGTGACACGAAGGCACCCCCCGTCGCAGTGGGGAGTCGTCAATGCATGGGAGGTCATCATGAATGAGTGAGGCCGCATGCGTGAACTCGATTGCGATAGCAGCCGGCAGAACGGGCTCCGCATCTAGTCCGAACATCTCGGCGGCGTGAAGCGTAATGAATGCCCGCACGCGCTTGCCTCCGACGCAGGCGTAGCGCATTGCGGCAAGCAGCCGCTGCGCGTGGCCGACGGGCTCCGGCAGGAACCCCTCGATTCTGTCATCGATGAGTTGCTGTGTTGCTGCGAGCGCCTCGCGTATGTCCATCTGCTCACTGTCTCTGCCGGATGCGCCGGCTGGGTGTGAATACGTGTCAGGCCTCGGTAGCNNGCTCGGGCTGCCTGGTCACCTGTTCGGCAAGCTTCTCCCGGGCTGCCTCTTTGTCGTTGTGCCGCGTGATCCGGTATGTCACCTGTCGGGCGCCCGCCTTCCCTTCCGAGGAGACCTTCGTCTCCCCCTTCTTCAGAGCCGCCGTTGGTTTTTTCTCCACCGGTGGCTCGACGGGCTCCTCCCGAACGACCTCCATAACTGTTACGACGGTGAGTGCAGGAAGTGGCTCGGAGACGGTCAGCACCTCTCCGGGATGGATGGTGCGGTTCTTGAGGCCCTCATTGGCCTCATAGAGTTGCTGCAACGTCATGTTGTGCGCACTGGCTATCTTCTCGACGAAATCGCCACGCTGCACTGTGTACTGCTTGGGTTGAGAGCGGGCCTGGCTGAGCTTCTCCACCACGCCACGGATATCCGTCGAGATGCTGCTGGGGGATACCCCGGACTTCCCGATCGTGGGCTCCGGCTCGAACCGCTGCGACTTCACCGCGCCCTCGGCCTTCTCTATGTACTTCAGTTTGAGCGTATCCAGGGCTTTCCGGGCCAGTTCATCAGTGGCGAGCGCAGCCACATTGACCCCGTCGACGGTAATGGCCGAGGCCTCGACGAGTACCGTCACCTTGTCGCGAACCTGCTCGACAGCCTCGCTGACCGGGAGTACAGGCCGCTCCTCAGCCTCGAAGCGGGTATCCTCCCATTTCTCCTGTATGTACGCCTCGCCGGGGAGTGCTCCCCTGGCCGCCGCCAGAATACGCTGCCGCACGGCTTCGGCTTCCTTGTGCGTGGCAACGAGGCAGCAGACCTCATCGTCGATGACGATTGCCCGCGCCATGCGTTTGCGCTGTCCGAACAGACTCACTGACAGCACGACAACCAGCAACAGCACGGCCACACACAGGGCGATGCGATGAACGCGCAGCGCGGTCTCAAGTCGCTGTATTTGACGCTCCGCTTGCCGGAGCGCATCTGTGTCCTCATGCTGCGGCCGGTCCATGAATCACCTTATCGCACGGCCGTAGGCTACCAAATGCCTGAGAGNNCGAGGGCCATCAGCCGAATCGTCGCCAAGTGACGTGCCGCCCCTATCGCATCTTCTCCTTGAGCACCACCAGTGCCCTGTCGATCTGCTTCTGGTGCCACTGCTCGACCGTGTACTCGGCGTCGGCCTCGGGCGGGTCGAACAACCTGTCAGGCTTGACGCCGCGCTTGCCGGTCTCGTCCTCAATGCCGATGTCATTCATGTCGGGAGTCAGGTACACGGCGGTCGAGAGGAACAATGCCGAGCCGTCGCGCATCTCGATGATCGTCTGAACCTTCGACTTGCCGAATGTGTACTGGCCGACGACCTGGGCCCTCCCGCGCTCCTTCAGAGCCGCCGCGACAATCTCTGAAGCGCTCGCGCTGCCGGAGTCGACAAGCACGACCATCGGGATGTCATCACCGATCAGCGCGCCCTTCGATGCATTCATCGCGATCGGCTCGGAGTCGCGCCCCTTGATATGCACGACGGGGCCGCCGTCGAGGAAGAAGCCGGCCACGCCGGTCGCGGCATCCAGAATGCCTCCGGGGTCTGTCGACAAGTCCAGCAGCAGCGCCTTCATACCCTTGCTCTTCAGC
>DPJP01000330.1:0-3386 GCA_003542955.1 Armatimonadota bacterium | reverse complement strand
GCGGCGCCGGTGCGCTCCTCGGCCTGCTGGTTGAAGTTGCGCAGCCACAGGTAGCCAATCTTGGCCTGCTCATCAATCATCTTGTACTCAACCGTGGGGAAATCGACGTTGCCACGGACTATGTCGACCTCGAAGGGATTCTCGACGCCCTCGCGCATGAGCGTCAGCTTCACAACCGTCCCGCGCTGTCCGCGGATGCGCCTGACAACCTCGTCGAGGGTCAGGCCCNNCTGATCGACTTCCCGTCGACGCCGATGATGCGGTCGCCCGCCTTGACGTTCTTGACCTTCGACGCGGGTCCGTTCTCCATCACCTGGGTGATGATGACCTTGGGCTCACCGCCGCCGGGGTCGGCCTTGGCCTCGAGCATCGCGCCGATGCCGTCGAAGTGCCCGACGTTTTCCTGTCCGAAATCGCCGTACTCATCGGGGTCGAGGAAGCGGCTGTACGGATCGTCAAGCGCGGCAAGCATGCCGCGGATGGCGCCGTAGGTGAGTTCCTCTTCCTTCTCGATGGGGTAGACGAACTGGCGCTTAATCTTCTCTCTCACCTGCCAGAACGTCGAGATGGGCGACAGGTCGGTGACGGTGGGTATGTCGTAGTCCGGCGCGACCTGATACGTGCCCGGGATGACCTGGGCGATCAGTGCCTGGAGCATCGGGGCGCCGCGCTCGGTCAGGAATGGCTCGCTTGCGAGCCCCCCGACGAAGCAGAAGACGGCGATGGCGATAATCAGCAGCACGTTCGAGAAGTTGCGCGTCATTGTCGTGTACAGTCCTTTGGGCCGCCCTACAGGTAGTTCATCGGGTTCCTGTGGGAGCCGTTTACTCGTACCTCGAAATGGAGGTGGTTCCCCGTCGACCAGCCGGTGCTTCCGCATCTGCCGATAGTCTGTCCGCGCTCGACGACCTGTCCGCGCGAGCAGCGAAGACTGCCACTCTGCATGTGGCCGTAGAGCGTTGCGATTCCGCTCCCATGGTCGATTATGACGCAGTTGCCGTATGCGCCGTTCCAACCGGCCATGACGACTCTGCCGGCAGCGGCTGCCCGGATCGGCGTTCCACCGGGCGCGGCGATGTCCATTCCGGTGTGCATCTTGGTGCGATGGAGTACCGGGTGGAAGCGCATGCCGTAGGGCGAACTGATGTGGCCGGAGCACGGCCACGCCAGTTGCCCCGAGCAACTGCCACTGTACGAGCCGGCGTCACCGCTGCCGCTCGGCAAAGCGGCAAGCATCGCCTCGACCGATTTCGAGGCTTGCTCCATCTCCGCGAGCTGTCGCTCATAGCTCGCCCTGTCAGTACGCGCCTTGGTGAGCAGACGTTCGGCCTTCTGCTTCTTGGCGGCAACCTCGGCCGCGCGGGCGGCCGCTTCGCGCCGCAGCTTCTTCTCTACTTCCTCATCCGCGCGCAGCTTCTGCCGCTGTCGATCGCGCCGCTCCTTGTACTCGACAAGCGCCTCGAGCAGTCGCGTGTCCTCGCGGGCAATCCTCTCATTGAAGCTCGCCCTGGTGACGAAGTCGTTGAAGTCCGTGGCGTTCAGCAATACCTCGACGTACGTTGGCTGCCCGACCTTGTGCGTAACCAGGATGCGCTGCTCGAGTGCCGCCTGATGGGCCTTCAAGGTCTGTTCGGTGCTCTGCAGCTCTGCCTTGACTCGCCGAATTGACGCCTGCGTGCGGGACAGTGCCCACTCGGCGTCCTTGAGCGCCTGACTGGCCGCCCCGTACTCCTTCTGGGCAACCGTCAGGTCGTTTCGGGCCGTGAGCTCCTGCGCCTTGGCATCGCGCAGGTTGTTCTTCAGTTCCTGCTTCTGGCCCCGAATGCGGCTCAGCCTGTTCTGGAGGCTGCTGCGGCTCTGCGCGTCGGCGACTGCACACGTGCCCAGCAGGAGTGCTGTGAGCACAAGCCATGACAGCCAACGAATGATCCACTTCCGTGTATCCATGAGTTCCACGTGGTGTTCTGTCGTTCAGGCGCTGCTACAGGTAGTCCATCGGGTCGACGCACCTGCCGTTTTTGACAACTCCGAAGTGCAAATGGTCTCCCGTGGACCGCCCCGTCGTGCCGCACCGCCCCAGGACCTGTCCTCGTCTGACGTTCTGGCCTGTTGAGACATGCAGACTGCCGGTCCGGAAATGACCGTAGATGGTCCCCATCCCGCTGCCGTGGTCCAGAATCACCGACACTCCGAGTGCGCCGCGCCAGCCGGAGTGCACAACCCTCCCGTCGGCGGCAGCCACCACGGGAGTGCCGCCGCACCCCGCGAAGGCGATGTCGATGCCCTGGTGCATCTTCCGGCACTTCAGGATTGGGTGGAAGCGCATCCCGAAGGGCGATGTGATGCGGCCCTTCATCGGCCAGATGAAGGTACCCGCCCACGCGCCCTTATAGGACCCGTGCAGCCCACTGCCGCTTGGCAGCGCGGCCAGCAACTGCTCGATGGCCTTGTGCGCCTCGGCCATCTCCACAAGCTGCTGCTCGTAGGCCTGTCGGTCGCTATTGGCCTTCTTGACAAGGCCCGCGGCGACCTCCCGCTTCTGTGCGACCTTGTCGCGGGCGGCGCGCACCTGTGCGCGCACTCTGACCTGCTCCGNNCCCGTCTCCTGGCCGCGCAATTGCGCGCCCTGCGCCTCGCGCCGCCTGTGGTACTCGAGCAGCGCGCCAATGAGCCTCGAGTCCTCAGCCGCCATGCGCCTGTTGAATGACGCACGCGTCGCAAAGTCATTGAAGTCAGTCGCCCGCAGCAGGACCTCGACATAAC
Source organism: Armatimonadota bacterium (assembly GCA_003542955.1). GTDB lineage: Bacteria > Armatimonadota > Zipacnadia > Zipacnadales > UBA11051 > UBA11051. Next base: position 623 of record DPJP01000330.1, on the reverse strand, counting down.
CGGGCGTCCGGGCCTTGAACGTGAACAGGATGCGTTGCTCGAACTCGCCCTTGTGGCGGGCGAGGGTCGCCTCCGTGTTCTGTATCTCTCCCTTTACCTTACGTATCGTCGCCCGCGTGCGCTGAAGTTTCCACTCGGCATCGCTCAATTCTCGCTCCGCGCCCGCAAGCTCTCGCTGCGCGACGACGAGTTTGTTGCGTGCGGTGAGTTGTTCCGCTTTGGCCGTCTTGAGCTTCTCGATGGTCGCTGCCCTCTCGGCCTCGATGCGCGACTTGCGGTATTCGAGTTCCGAGCGGCTCTGTGCGGTCGCCATGCGCGGCATCGCGAAGCCGGCCACAAACAGGCCGCCAACGGTCACCAACAACACGATGGCGCGGCTGCTGGATGAGATCATAGGGCCGTGCCGCCTAAGCTTCGGCCAGGTACCGGTTCGTGCTGATGAGAGCCCCGCAGACGCCAAACACGGTTCCGGCGAGTACCAGCCCGAGCCCGTAGGCGACGATGAACTGAGGCGAGTAGACCAGTTTCAGGAACTGCAGGTTCTGGGCCAAATACGCGTGCACGTAGACATAGGCGATGACCAGGAACAGGGCGGACACAAAGCCGCCCGCCACCCCCTGGAC
>DPJP01000329.1 GCA_003542955.1 Armatimonadota bacterium | reverse complement strand
GAGGGGAGCACGACACACGGCACCCACCGCCGCCCGGGCTCCGGAGGCGCATTGCAGCCACTGCTCCAAGACGTCTGCCAGAGGGCGAGGCAGGCATCCAGACAGGAGATGACCACCAATGCTCGACGCTATCGCGAAACGCTACAGCTGCCGGGCTTACTCGGACAAGCCGGTCGATGACGCGCTCATCGATGAAATCGTGACGGCGGGTCTGCGGGCGCCCTCGGCGGTCAACCGCCGCCCGTGGCACATTGTCGTGGTGACCGATGACGCCCTGCGGGGGCAACTCGCGCAGGTGCATGCCTATGCCGGCTTCTGCGCGCAGGCGCCGGTGGTCTTCGTCATCGGCGCAGAGCCGGCGCCGACCGATGACGCGTGGATTGAGGACTGCTCCGCGCTGGTCGAGAACATGCTGCTGCAGGCCGCCGAGCTTGGTCTGGCTACGTGCTGGGTCGGCCTGCGGGGCAATGACACCATGGGTTATGAGACCGAGGCCAGGGCCCGCAAGGTCCTGGGCATCCCGGAGAGCGTCCGGCTGCTCGCGCAGATACCGTGTGGCCACGCGGCGGAGCCGGGGCAGACCAAGCCCGCCGGACCGATGGAGAGCGTCCACCGCAACGGCTGGTAGATGTCTCAGCACACGAGTACGGCAGGAGGCGACCGATGGCACACAAAGGGCCGTATGTACTTGGTATCGACTGCGGGACGCAGAGCTTGCGCGCCGTCGTCGTCGACGTGAACGGCAAGTTGATCGCCTCCGCGAGCAGGCAGTACGCGATCGACTTCCCACACGTGGCCTGGGCGGAGCAGGATGCCAACGACTGGTGGACTGCCGCGCGCGAGGTGGTGCCGAGGGCTCTCGCGGAGGCCGGCATCGACGCGAAGGAAATCGCCGGTCTGTCGGTTGACGGGACCTCGTGTACCGTGGTGGTCACAAAGCGTGACGGGACGCCGCTGCGGCCCGTCATCCTCTGGATGGACCAGCGCGCCCATCTGGAGGCAGAGCAGGTCACCGCGACACGCCACGAGCGGCTCCGCTTCGTCTCATGGGCCGAGTCACCCGAGTGGATGATCCCGAAGGCGATGTGGCTGCGCAACAACCAGCCCGATGTCTACGAGCAGGCCGACCTGATCATCGAGGGCACCGACTGGCTCATGCACCGGCTGACCGGCGAATGGGCCGCCTCGCTCAACAACGTCACCTGCAAGTGGAACTACGCCAGTGTCGACGGCGGATGGCCGACGGGCTTGCTGGCGTCGCTGGACTTCTCAGAACTCGTCGACAAGTGGCCCTCGACGGTGCTGCCGATGGGCGAGCGGGCGGGTCTGTTGACCCCGGAAGCCGCCGCGGAACTCGGCCTGCCGGCGGGCATTCCTGTCGCGCAGGGCGGCATCGACGCATACGCGGCGATGCTGGGGCTTGCCGTCGTCCGGCCCGGACGCCTGGCGCTGGTGATGGGCACCTCGACCTGCCCGCTGGCGTTGATGTCGGAGGGCATCTTCGACTCGCACCTGTGGGGGCCGTACCCGGATGCGCTGATCCCCGGCACGTGGGTGCTCGAGGGTGGACAGACGGCCACCGGCGCGATCGTCACCTGGCTTGCCGACAACTTCGCCTACCGCGAGCAGGTGGAAGCCGAGCAGCAGGGCCGCAGCCGCTTCGAGCTGCTTGATGAGAAGGCGGCGGAGGTCCCGCCGGGGGCGGAGGGCCTGGTGCTGCTGGACTACTGGCAGGGCAACCGCACCCCACTGCGCGACCCGCTCGCCCGTGGCGCCATCTGGGGGCTGAGCCTCAAGCACGGGATCGGTCACCTGCTGCGCGCCGTCTACGAGGGCACCGCCCTGGGGTGCAGGCACATCCTCGAGGATATGGCGCATGCGGGCTTTGATACCGAGTGCATCTACGCGTGTGGCGGTGGCACCCGTAGCGCGCTGTGGCTGCAGGTTCACGCCGACGTCTGCGGCAAGCCGATTCTGTTGACCGAGGAGCCGGAGGCGACCGCGCTGGGCACCGCCGTCTGCGCAGCGGCGGGGGCGGGGCTGTACGCGAATGTGGTCGAGGCGTCCGAGCAGATGGTCACAGTCACACGCCAGATAGACCCCAACCCGAACAACGCCGGAGTCTATGACACGCTGTTTGACCGCTATGTCAGGACGTATCCCTGCCTGGTCGACCTGATGCACGAGAGCGCCGACGACCAGACGTAACCATACATGCCGCACCGAACGCAGCAACAACGCCGCAACGGAACGGGGGTGCAGACCGTGGTTCAGCACAGACCGCGCAGAGCGCACGAGCCTGAGAAGGTGGCCGCGGCCATCCGCGGAGCGCTGGACTCGGGCGTGCCTGCGCTGCTTCAGAAGCTGATCTCGAGCTACCACCCGATGGACATCGCACTCGCGATGCGTGACCTGAATCGGGAGCAGCGGGAGGCCGTCTTCGAGCTGCTCAGCCCTGCCGCGTCCGGTATCGTCCTCGAGGAGGTCGACGACGACGTCACCGTCGAGCTGGCGGAGGCGACCGAGGAGGGCGAGCTGGCCGAGATCATCGACACGATGCCCCCTGACGTCGGCGCCGACGTGATGAACCTGCTCGACCAGGAGCAGGTGCACCGCATCCTCGAGCACATCCCGGATGAGGAGTCAGACGAGATCGAGGACCTCGCGCGCTACGCGCCCGACACCGCGGGCGGCATCATGACCTCGGAGGTCATCTTCGCGCCGATGGACCTGACCGCGCGGGATGTTATCTCCCACATCCGCACCAGGCAGATCCCGCCGGAGAGCCTGCTGTATATCTACGTCGTGGATGATGAGCGCAGGCTGCGCGGCGCCATCGACATGGCCGACCTGGTGCTGGCCCGCCCCGACCAGCCGCTGCCGGACTTCATGACCGCCGATGTGATCTCCGTTACCGCCGACACCGACCAGGAGCAGGCTGCCAAGATTGTTGACCAGTACGACCTGAGCGCCCTGCCGGTCGTCGATGACACGGGCAGGCTCGTCGGCCAGGTCACCGTCGACGACATCATCGATGCCATCCAGGAGGAGCACACGGAAGACCTCGCCCGTATGGCCGGTACCAGTCCTCGTGACGTGCTCTCCGCATCCAGCATGCAAGTCGCGGCCTTGCGCCTCCCGTGGCTCGCTATCTGCTTCGGCGGCACACTGGTCTCGGCGATGGTCATCAAGTCCTTTACCGAGCTGTTGACCGCCTTCGTGCAGCTGGCGGCGTTCATTCCCGTCATCGCCGCCACCAGTGGCAACGCCGGGCTCCAGTCCGCGGCGATCATGGTCCGCTCGCTGTCGCTGGGCCATCAGCAGCAGGCGAAGGTGGGCCGGGTGGTCATGCGGCAGCTCGGCGCGGCGTTGGTCATGGCGACGATCGTCGGCGTGGTCGCCGGCATAGCGGGGCACCTGATCATGGGCGCGCCACAGATGGGCCTCGTTGTCGCCATCGGCATGTTCTTCGCGGTCACCTGGGGCACGACCATGGGCGCCGTGGTGCCGATTCTGTTTGACCGTGTCGGCATCGACCCCGCAGTCGCCTCCGGCCCGCTGGTCAGCACCATCAATGATGTCGTATCATTGCTGGTATACCTGAGCCTGGGGTCGGTCCTGCTACGCACCTGGGTGCCGTAGCCGGGCCGGGAAAGGCCTGTCGACCATGGAAGACACTACACATGAGGGCATCATCGGACCCGGGCAGACGCTCGTCTGCATCGGCGACAGCATCACCCAGACGCCGGACGGCTATGTCACCACCGTCCGCGACGTGCTGGCATTGCGCTTCCCCGACAACCCGCCACAGGTGATCAACGCCGGCATCGGCGCCAACACCGTCGGCATGATGCTCGCGCGCTTCGATATCGACGTCCTCAGCCACAATCCCGCATGGGTGAGCATCATGGCCGGCGTGGCGGACACCATCTGGGAGGTGCGCGGGCAGCCCAACACCGGCGGCCTGCCCGAGGGCGATACCCCCGGCCCGGAGCGCTTTGGCGCGGACCCACAGCAGTTCGCCGACACCATCCAGCAGATGATCCACCTGGCCCATGCCGCGGATGCGGGGGTCATCCTCTGCACCCCGAGCCACCTCGAAGCGGCTTTCACCGAGGGCCTGCAGGCGGCGAACCAGAGCATCGCGGAGAAGACGCGGTTGCTCTATGACCTCGCGCAGACCGACCCCGAGCGGATCGTGCTCGTCCCGACCGGGGAGGTGCTCCTGCGCGCGATCCGGGAGGCGGGCAAGCACGGGGAGAAGCTGACAATCAGCCCCGACGGCGTCCACCCGGACGAGTTCGGCCACGCCCTGATGGCCCTGACGCTCCTGGCCGCGCTGGGGTATGAGATGACGATAGCGGAGGGGGAGTAGCGGGGAAGCGATGCAGCACACCCGCGGGCGAGCTGACGGGGCCGGAGGCCGGGAGAAACCACATCTGGCTGCCACGCCATCAGCCGCCGCTGCGAGGGTATCGCCCCCTCCCTGCGCAGGCCCAAAGCCGTTGACGTCGGAGGGGCCAGCCGACGGCCATGCCGCTGTCGTCTGCGGGGCGGACGGAGACTGGTCCGCGGGAAGCACGCACGATCGCGCAGGTAGCATGGGTTGGGAAGCAAGTCGGCCGGCGCGCCCCATGGCTCAGATAGCGTGACAGACGGCAGGGGCCGATCTCCCCGCGGGCTGGTCTCCCTCCCCCGCATACGACTGCGGGGTCGCTCGGCCAGCCCCTCCGGTGACGGGTTTGCCGTCCCGTCCTCGGCGATCGCGCCCCGCTTCTCTACCCCATCTCCTCCGCCAGCAGCTTCTGAGAATCCTCGCTCAGCAGGAACCCGATGTTCTCCTTCATGTAGTCTACCGCGATGTCGAAGACGTCTCGCGTGCGGGCGTTGAGTATCTCTCCATCGCCGACCGTGGCCACGCGGAGGACCCCGTGTCGCTCGTAGACCGCCCGCATCTTGCCGAAATCGTTGCGCCAGTCCTTGTCGGGCTTGCGCAGAAACTCGACCGACTGCGACGGTATCTCCGTGCCGTCCTCGAGGATGACCGTAGAGCCCGCGTAGTCGCGGTAGTGCCTGTAGGGAACCTGCATGTACTCCTCGACCGCATGCAGCTCCGTGCACGAGTTGAAGGTCGCGCCAAGGAACAGGTACCAGGCATCCAGCTCGTAGAGCTGATGGAAGGTGCTCCCCTCCCCGAAGCTGCGGATGCCCTCCCCCATCACCTTATCGGCCAACGGCCCGATGGCCGCCACTGAATGACATATATGGGTGCTGCGTTTGGCCTCCGGGCGCTTACGGAAGGTCTCCGGGATGATGCCGACCTCCTGCTTGACGCCGGTATTGCGCAGATCGAGCACGGCAGTCTCGGCCTTGTGGAACTCGCCCCAGGTGAAAGTCGGCACCACGACGGTGCCCTCGGTGCCGACGGTCTCCAGCAGCGCGTCGATGACGGCATCCGCGCCACCCTCGACATGCCCGAGCGCGCTCAGGGATGAGTGCACCATCACGAGGTCGCCGGCGGTGAGGCCGACGGTAGCGAGCCCCTGCTTGATGTCGTCTTTGGTCACAACTGCCTTCTCGGGCATGGAAACCTCCTACTACGCCACATTGCATATCGCCGCGGTACGTTCGCACGGCTGCGGGCTGCCACCTCCGCGCGATCCACCGACGCCGACCGTGCGCGTGGGGCCTGGATGTGCCGGAGTGGTAGGTCTGCCGCTACGGATACATATCCACCCGCCAGAGGTGGGAGCCGTTGACGTAGTACAGCACACCGTCGGCGGTCGCCATCAGGCCCTTGGCGTCAGCCAGGGACGGGTGATGGGCGAGCACACGCGCGCCGTGGTCTCTCGGGTCGATGGCGAACACTGCGTCGTCGCCGATGCCGAAGATCAGCCCCTCCGGCCCCGCGGGCGAATCGGCGATCCCCTGGTGATGCACCGTCTGCACGGGCATGTCGCCGGTGAAGACGACCTCTCGCTTGACGGGGTCAAATGCCAAGTACTGCTCCCGCACGTGCACGTAGATCAGCCCTGTCCGCGCCATGACCGCCTGCCCGTAGCTGTTCGCCCCCTCGATCGGCGTGCCCGCCCAGTTGACCTTCTCAACCGCGCAATCCCACAGGAGGATGTAGCCGTCCTTCTGCGTGGGCACCGATCCGGAGCCGCCGTAGTTTGACGTGGTGCAGAACACCTCATTGGTCTGGGGCACCGACACCACTGAGATGATGCTCTGGTCGGGCAACACATTGCGCCAACAGGTGTACGAGTAGTCCTCCGGGTTGATGCGAGTCAGTGCTCCGCCGAGCTTGCCCTTCGACGGGCGACTGGCAAGGTAGAGCATCTCGTCGGGGCCGAGGATGAGCTGCAGCCCGCGCTCCTGGTCGTACTCCTTTATCAGTTGCCCGATGTGGACGCGCTCATTGGTCTCGGGGTTGTAGAAGTCCAGGCTGCAGCCAACATAGCTGCTGATGAAGAGGCCCTTCGGCAGCCCGAGTATCTCGTATATCTGGATGCGGCCGCCGTTGTGGCGGCCGAGGTCGGCGCTCTGGCCCGTCACAGGGTCATAACAGAAGATGTTCGCGGGCTGGAAGCCGCCCCCGTATATCTTCCCATTCCACTCACATGACGCGCAGTAGAGGGCCACCGATACGCCCTCGAACTCGGTGTCGACCGTTGATGTCGCGCCCGTGTGCGCGTGCTTGAGGACGAGTTGGCCCGCGGAGGTGAGTGTTTCGGCATAGTAGTCGCCGGCGCGGCGCAACTGAGCCATCGAGCGCTCCGGTGGGAAGGCATCGACGTACTTGATACCCTCGGCCGAGCACACGAACAGCTTCCCCGCGCCTTTGCCGTAGACGCGCCCGTCCTCGCCAACCAGCAGCGTCACGCGATCGCAGCCGCTTGATACCTGCTGCGGCAGCAGTTGCTTCTTCTGCCCCGTGGCGACGGGGACCGCCCACAGCTCGGCATGATGCAAGCCGACGGCGGCATATACGATGTTGTCGTCACTCACGGCGGTCTGGAGGATGTACTTGCAGCGGAGGTCCTCGCTCATCTGGCCGAGAGAGCCGATCCGGTCAGTGGCGGGATCGACGTAGACGACGCGCGTCTGCGGGTAGGAGCCGACGTAGAAGCGGCCATCCGGCCCCACGGCGCCGCCCATGGTATAGGAGGCGGGCTCATCAGGCACACCGAGGTCGACGAGTTGTCCCTCCGCGACGCGGTAGCGGAAGAAGCGTCCGGGGTCACCGGTATACAGGTACAGGTCGCCATTGGCGGCCCTGGTGACGTTGATGCGGCCGTAGTCCCACTCGCCCATGCCGACCCAGGTCATCTCGCCCGTGGCAGTGTTGACGCCGACGAGCCCCTTGCCATCCGGCGAGAGCATGGTGCCCCAGGCGGTGAAGCCGGTCTCCGTGCTGCCTGTGACGACATCGATGGGCAGCGGCTTGGGCTCAAGCGGCCTGCCGAGGTCCTCGAAGCTGTACTGGGCGTGGGCAATGCACACGGCCATGGCAAGCGCAACTGATGCTGCGAGACTCGATTGCGTTGGTCTCATCAGTGCCCTCCGGAGTGCTGTCTCTGCGCCGACAGTGCACTATTCCGGGACTGCGGTCCGTCGGCCTGCCGTGGGAATCGCCGGCTATTGCAGGAAGACCGGCAGGCCGTGGACAATAGAGCAGCATTGCAGCCGCGTGAGAGCGGTCGAGCGTAGCAGTCTGGGGAGGCACACCAATGGCTGTGGGCGGCATATTGATGATCGGGCTGGGTGGGCTGCTGTCACTGGCGGCAACAGTGGCGGCGATTATCATCCTGATCGCGGCGTTTCAGGATGAGGTCTGGAAGGGCATAGTCGGCCTGCTGTGCGGGTTCTACCTTCTCTACTGGGCCTTTGCCGAGTTCCAGTCGCCACACAAGGGGTTGCTGATCGGGCTGTGGCTCGGGGCCGGCATCATCGGGAACGGACTGGTCTTTGGCGGTTTCGTGGCCTCCGGGATGATGGAACAGATGATGTAGGCGACGGCCCTCTCGGGCGGTTGACGGGGATCGGCTGCGTATGTCGGATACAGATGCGCGTTCTCGACGGGGGCGAAGAGTATTCGCCCTCGTCGTCTTTGCCGGCCTGGCGGCGACGCTGCTCGTCGCCTATACGCCCGTGCCCGCGCCCCCGTGCCTCTTCCGCCTGATGTGGCGCATCCCATGCCCCGGATGCGGCATGGGGCGGGCTCTCGAGGTGCTGTGGCATGGGGACCTGCACACCTCGATCCGCTACCACCCGCTGGCAATCCCGTTTGTCCTGTTCATCCTGACGCTGCTTCTCAGCGCGCTGTGGCCGGAGCGCTGGGAGCGCTCGCGGCGCGTAATGGACCGCGTGTGGGAACTGCTGCCGAGCCGCGCGGTGATGATCCCGGTGCTGATCATCTTCGTCGGCATGTGGGTGTTGAGGCTCGTCTTGTGGGCGATGGGGGATGATGCGTTCGTGTGGTGAGGGGGACGGCGGGCCTCACCCCCCGGCTCCATATGCGCTAGCTTAAGAGC
>DPJP01000176.1:57613-67087 GCA_003542955.1 Armatimonadota bacterium | reverse complement strand
GCGATTGCGCGCGGTGCCTCGGAGTGCCGATGGTGGGCACTGCGACGAGCGCATGAGACGGCAATCGTGGATGCCTCGTCAGGGGAGGAAAGGGCGTGGTGGCCCGTGGCAGTCGACAGTATTGTCACCGACCCCTGCGGGCGAACATGGGCAGGGTCGCTCGATAGCTATCTGGCAATCGTCCGACTGGAGGGTCGACCGGACGTCGCCCCCCGCAGGACCCTGACCGCGGCACGCGTGTGGCTGCACGGCGAGACTGCTCCACCCCGTGGCATGTCATACCTGCGCGGGCACACGATGCCGGTGCGTAGCGTTGCTCTGGACCCGTCCGGGGAGCGCATAGCTTCGGGGTCCTCTGATCGGACCGTGCGCATCTGGGAGACGAAGACAGGTGGCGAGGTCGCGTGTCTGATAGGGCATGACGGGCCGGTCACCAGTGTTGCTTTCAACTCGTCAGGAGGGCGCGTGGTCTCGGGTTCGTGGGATGACATGTTACGTATCTGGGACACGGCGACCGGTGATAGGGTCTCCTACCTGGCAGGGCACCAAAGCTATGTCACCAGTGTTGCCTTCAGCCCGACAGATGAGCGCGTAGCCTCGGGCTCCCTTGACTGCACCGTGCGTATCTGGGACGCAGAGGGCGCCGCGGAAATGGCCTGCCTGCATGGGCACCGGGATGCCGTCTATAGCGTGGCCTTCCACCCATCGGGCGGACGTGTGGCCTCAGGAGGCGGCAGCATGAACGGCGGCGGTGACCGCGCCGTGCGCATCTGGGACGCTGAAAGCGGCGAAGAGGTTGCCCGTCTGGGCGGACACGAGCATGAGGTCCACAGCGTGTGCTACGACCGGGCCGGCAAGCGCTTGGTCTCCGCAGCATCCGACGAGACCGTGCGCATCTGGGACGCGGAGAGCGGTGTGCAGATCACTTGCCTGAGAGGCCACCAGGGGCCGGTCACCGGCGCTGCATTTGACAGATCGGGCGAACGCGTGGTCTCGAGCGGGGCCGACCAGACCGTGCGCCTGTGGGCCCCGGAGAGTGGCGAGGAGATCGCGTGCCTGCGCATCCATTCCGCCGCAGTCAATGCTGTGGCGTTCTCGCCCGACGGGGCATGGATCGTGTCTGGGCTAGAGGACGGTAACTTGCTCGTCTGGGACGGCGTACCCGGCGAGTTCAGCGACAGCCGATGGGACGACACACTCACCGCCTTCTGCCCGTGGCACTTCGCGCGGATCGAAGTGACTGCGGAGATGCTCGGCCGTCACCTCGACTGTCCTGAGTGCGGTGGGCCCCTGAGGATCAACAACGCCGTCTGTGACCTCTCAGGGCGGCTGTAGTCACACACACGCGCACACTGCAGAATAGAGCCGCCGAAATGCGCTCTGTGAAGCCGTCTGTTGCGCACTGCGCTGCCGAACCGGCGTGCAGGCGTGCGACTACGGCGGGAGCTTTGGGCCTTCGTCCCCCCTATAGTCCATTCCGCTACCCATCGCTATGCCGATCGGGCCACTCGGTCTGCCCGATAGTGTCCGGCAAGTCGTTGCTGGTCAGGTCGGCCACCTTCGCCTCATGGGTGGGAACGCCCTGCTGCACACGCACCGGCTCGAACCCTCCGCCGCCACGGCTCCGGTACATGAGCGTCTCCGGGGCAGGCCTCTTCCCAAGGCCCGTCAACGTGCCGAGGATATCCGGCAGGCCGTCGCCGCTGGACTCGGCCACAGCGAAACTGCCCGGATGTAGGAGGTCACAGCACGACCGGCACCGGCCGCTGCTGGTCGCTTGGTCCCCGGGTTACCAGCCTGTAACTCAGCGGCCTGGAGCAGAGGCGCCTTTGTCACTGTCGACGGCCGGGAATTGGCGGCCCAGATGCCCCGCTACTCCCCAAGCCGGTAGCTCCACAGGTTGGCGTCGCTGGAGTAGTACAGGCGGCCGTCGATAACCGGCCCACCGTACGAGATGCGAGACGGTGGCGCAACCGGTTCATCATACGTGAGTGTCACCGGATCGACGCGCACAATCGCCTTGTCCAGCAACACGTAGATCATCCCATCCGGCCCCGCAACCACATCGGCGCCCTGCTCGAACCTCGACCAGTCTTCGGTGCGCACGACCTCCCGGCTCCGCGGATCGAAGACGAAGAACACCGCGTTGCGGGTTACCCCGTAGACGCGGCCATCGGAGCCCGTGGTCAACGCACGGATGAACGTCGCGCCCGGCACCGGATTGGTCCGGAACGCGACCTCGCGTTTCGCGAAATCGAAGATGTACAGCGTTGCTTCTGTTGACTGCGGGTGCCCCCCGCCGGGCGCTGAGATGTCCGTGCCGCCCACAATGTCGCCGTCTGGCAGCACCGTCATCGTCACCGTGCTCTCTGAGGGGATCAGGTGTTCGTGGGTGATGAGTTCCGAGGCGCCTGTCTGCAGGTCGTGGATGACCAGCCCGCCGCCCGCGAGCCCGTATGCCGCATACCCCGCCATCAAGAGGTGCCTGCCGTCTGGGTGGGCAACACAGACCCTCGGCCGGCAGACCTCCTGCGGCCACCGCCCCAGCTCCCAGGGGTTTGGAGCATCGCCTTCGCCGCCGGTGAACGGCCTCGCGGGGTCATACAGGTGCAGTATGCCGTAGGAGTAGGAGACCGCCGCAAGCAGGTCGCCGGACTTCGCCATCGCGCAGAAGTTGCCGACGTCCTTCACGCCGCCGAAGTCCTCCATCGTCTCGGTGTCCGGGTCAAAGCGAACGAAGCGCATCGGGTGGCAGGTCGAGCCGTACACCTTGCCGTCGGGGCCCTCCGCCAGCGAGGTGAAGCCCATCCCGCCGACCGCCTCGTAGGTGAACTCGATCCGCTTCGTTTCACCGGTGGCAGGATCCTCGATGTCGATCCAGCCGTCCTCGAGGTTGGCGTAGACGAGCTTGCGGCCGTCGGGGAAGGTCCCCGTCCGACTCTTCCAGCCGATGACGCCGGTCAGTCGCTCACGCCCACGCTGTGCGGGCTCGATGACCTCCCCTACCCCGTTATGGAGCCGCCAGTTCTTACCCGCGACAGTGCCGTAGACCTTCCCGTCGACGCTCGGGAAGACCCATCCGCCGCGGGCCGTACGCTCCGCCTCGTCAGGTATCTGGCGTTTCTCACCCGTGTTGGTGTTGTATGCGACGATGTTACCGCGGGCGGTGCCGATGCCGCAGTAAAGCCAGCCGGCGTCATCGAGCGCGAGCCAGCTCACGTAGTGTTCCTGCGGGTCCAACTGCCCGAGGTCTTCCGAGGTGCGCGTCTGCGGGTCGTAGCGGATGAGGTGGCAACCGGGATGGGTTCCAGCATAGATTCGCCCCTGGGCATCTTCGGCGAACGCATAGTCGATGAAGGCCTGCGCCTGGGGATGTGGGCGCCCGTGGTAGAGCCACTCCATGGTGGCCGGCTCGAACTCGAGCAGCGTGCCCCCGGTCCCGGTATAGAACCGCCCCCGAGTGCTCACGTACGATGCGAAGGGTGCGCCCATGGAGAGGATCGGCCCGATGCCCTCGGGGAAATGCACCTGCTCCGACTGCCCGGTGTCGATATCGGTGACCAGCATCCAGCCGCGCTCGGAGCGGTCATTGTTCAGGCAGATGACAAGATTCTTCCCGCCGGAGTGGACCACGGTCGCGCCGCGGCTCTCGACGGCATGTGTGGCCACGCCGTGGTCGATGAAGGCGTCATCGGCGTGAACGGGTAGACCGAACAGTGTCAGCGGCAGCAGCAGCAGCAGCAGGGCGATTGTCCTCATTGTCTCACCCACCGTGGTAGTGGTAGGCGCACGCCCATACAGGGCATGGGCGGCTCAGAGGAGTGTTCGCCACTCGGCGTGCCTACTCCTACGTGGGGCCGCAGGGGCGACGGACGGGAAGGTCGTTCTGCAGCGCCCGCTCACCCTGCGGAGGCCCGGCGGCGCTCGACCACTTCAGCGACGTCGGGGTAGAACTCCCGCAGGCAGTCGGGGCACAACCCATGCGAGAACAGCGCATCCGAGTGCGTCTCGACATACGACTCGACCCGTTGCCAGTAGCCCTCATCATCGCGGATCGACTTGCAGTGCATGCAGATGGGCAGAATGCCCTGCAGTGTCTTCACGCGGTCAAGGGCGTCCTGAAGCTCATCGATCTTTGCGGCGAGTTGCGCCTGCAGCTCGACCATTCGACAGCCGACTGCCACGCGTGCTCTGAGTTCGCTCTGGTCGTAGGGCTTTGAGAGGTAGTCATTGGCCCCGGCGTCCAGCCCCTCGATGAGGTCCTCGCGCTCGTTGCGCGATGTCAGCATGATGACGTAGGTCGGCTGGTCACTCGGGATCGCGTGCAGGCGGCGGCAGACCTCGACCCCGTCCATCTGGGGCATCACCCAATCCAGAATCGCGATGCGCGGGGCATCGGGGCCGGCGAGTGCCTCCCATGCCTCCGCCCCATCGGCGGTCTCAACCACCTCGTGGCCGTGTTTGCGCAGCACCGCGGAGAGTATCTTCCTGGATGTGATGTCGTCTTCGGCGATCAGGATGCGCACGGCAGTTGCCTTTCCATTGCCTGCTTCAATCGCTCGAACTCACGCTCGAGGTCTGGTACCAGTCTGCTCATGCCGAGCAGATCGCCGGCTTTGCCGGCCTGCTCCATTTCGTATGCAACGGCCCTCAGAGCCTGTCCCCCGACATTGCCCGCGGCTCCCTTGATGCTGTGGGCCTGTCGCTCAGCCCTCTGGCCATCGCCTGCGCCAAGGGCGGCCTTGACTATCTCAATCTGCTCGGGGATGTCGGCGAAGAAGGACTGCATGATCTCGCGGGCGAGGGTCTCATCGCCCATCATGCGCTCCATGAAGTCCCTCTCATCAAAGACGACCGCCCCCGCCTGGGCCGGCAGGGCGTTGTCTGCCTCGACGCAGGCGCCGACGGAGTCCGCCGTGGACGGGGGGGGACCGTCCGCCGCCGGGAGCCATTTCGCCAGCATCGCGGCCAGCGCCGTGGGAGTGACGGGCTTGGGCAGGTAGTCATTCATGCCCGCTTCCAGGCACGCCTCCCGGTCTCCCTTCATAGCGTGCGCGGTCATCGCGATGATCGTCACCTCGTGGTCCTGCACGTCAGTCTCCAGGTCGCGGACCGCACGCGTCGCGGCGTATCCGTCCATCTCCGGCATCTGACAGTCCATCAGGACGAGATCGTACGGGATGCTCCGCAATGCGGCCAGCGCCTCGAGACCATTCGCCACCGTGTCGACGCGCTGCCCGAGCTTCTTCAGCATCGCCGCCGCGACGCGCTGGTTGGTCACGTTGTCCTCGGCCAGCAGGACGCGCGCGTGGCGCACGGTGGCGGGCCCCGCCGGCTTGTCGGTTGACGCGGCCACGGCCTGCCCGGCGCCACTGACTGCACGGGCGATGCACTCGCGCAACTGCTCTCGCCGCAGCGGCTTGGGCACGCAGTCGGCGAATCCGAGCGCAGCCAGTCTGGCCGTGTCACCACGTTGACTGAGTGATGTCAGCATCACCAGTGTGGTGTCCTCGATCGCGGCGTCGGCCTTTATGGCCTGTGCGAGCATCTCTCCGTCCATGCCCGGCATGTGCATGTCGAGCAGGGCGACATCGAACGGCTCCCCCGCCGCCGCGGCGTCGCGGAGAATGTCCAGGGCCACTGCCGGCTCGGATGTCTCCACACCGATGCAGCCCCATGACCTGAGCAGCGTCATCACCAGCAGCCGGTTGTTGGCATTGTCGTCGACTGCCAGCACACGCACACCGTTCAAGTCCCGCAACTGGTCGCCTGGTGTCTGCATCGCGGGACACTCGCTCTGCCGCTCCAGCACGACGGTGGAGAAGAACTCGGAGCCCTCGCCCGGAGTGCTCGTGACGCCGATCTCCCCGCCCATCAGTTCAGTCAGTTGTCGAGAGATGGCCAGGCCAAGTCCGGTGCCACCGTACTTGCGGGTGGTTGAGCCGTCGGCCTGGGTGAAGGGACTGAAGAGGTCCTCCTGCCGGTCCGGCGCGATGCCGATGCCGGTATCGGCGACAGTGAAGCGGAGCATGAGTTCGGGCCCGACCTCCCGCGCGAGTTCGGCGCGAATGCTGACCTCGCCCGCTTCGGTGAACTTGACGGCGTTCCCGACGAGGTTGATGAGCACCTGGCGCAGCCGCCCGGGGTCACCACGCACCAGGGCCGGGGTACCGGGTGCGATGAGGCCGACCAGTTCCAGCCCCTTCTCATGCGCCCTCACGGACAGCATCTCGACGACGTCCTCGACGACCGTGTGGAGATCGAAATCGACGACCTCCAGCTCCATCTTACCCGCCTCGATCTTCGAGAAGTCCAGGATGTCATCGATCAGCGACAGCAGCGCCTCGCCGCTACTGCGGACGATGTCGGCATACTGGCGCTGCTCGGGTGTGAGATCGGTGTCCAGCAGCAGCCCGGTCATGCCGATGACGCCGTTCATCGGCGTGCGAATCTCGTGGCTCATGTTGGCGAGGAACTCGCTCTTGGCGGCACTGGCAGCCTGCGCCTGCGCGGCCATGCTGTTGGCGAAACCGGTCCGCTCCTCGAGGCGCGTCACAAGCTGCTCGATCTCGCGTCTGGCGGTCTGGGCATCCTCCATCGCTCGAAGCGCCGCCTGCCTTTGGCGCTCAGTCTCGGCCAGGCTGTCGCGGAGCTGCTGTTCCTGGCGCTTCGCCTCGGTAACATCTGACAGAACGCCCTCGATCCAGAGCACCGTCCCGTCCTCATCGAGCACCGTGGCGGTGCTGGCGACGGCCGGGAAGGTCGAACCGTCGCGGCGTCTCATCAGTATCTCGTTGTTCCTGAGCCTCCCGCCCGCTTTCCGGAGGGCGTCGATCGAGGCCTGGTACTGCGCCGGGTCGGCGTAGAATTCGCCGATGTGCCTGCCAATCAACTCGTCCACGGTACCATAGCCGAACAGCCCGGCGGCCGACGGGCTCAGCAGCGACAGCCGATGCTCGGCGTCGAAGCGGTAGTAGACGTCCTGGAGGTTCTCGATGATCCCGCGGTACTTCGCTTCGCTCGCGCGCAGTTCGTCCTCGGCGTGCTTGCGCTCGGTGATGTCGACCATGGCGCCGACCAGGCCCATGATGTTGCCCTCTGCATCACGATAGGGAGCCTTCTGGAACAGCACGTGGCGCAGCTCGCCGGAGGCGTGCATGGCCTCGCACTCGTAGACATGGATGTCACCCGTCCGCTTCACGGAGAGGTCAGCTTCGCAGTACTGTCGGGCCAGGTCGACGGGCGCGGTCTCGAAGGCCGTCTTGCCGATGATCTCGGCCTCGGGCAAGCCCAGGAACTCCTCGAAGGCGCGATTGCAGCCCCTGATAATGCCGTCGTTGTCCTTGTAGAAGATCGGGGTCGCGACGGCCCCCATGACCGCCTGCAGCAGGCGCTGGCTTGTCTGCAGGGCGTCCGCGGCTTCCTTGGCCTCCGTGATGTCGAGGTTCGTCCCGATCACGCGCGACGGCGCCCCGTCCTCCCCGGGAAGAACGCGCGCGAAGTCCTTGATGTGGCGGACCGTGCCGTCCGGTCGGACTATCCTGAACTCGCCGTCGATCTCTCCACCCCGCTCAATCGCGCCGAAGAGCGTGTCCAGCACGCGTTCGCGGTCGTCGGGGTGCAGAAGCGTCTTCCACGTCTCGAAGAGGCCATTCGCGGATTCGGGAGCGACGCCGTAGATCTCGTGCATGCGGTCGTTCCAGATCAGCGTCTCGGTGGCCAGGTCAACGTCCCAGATACCCAGGCCGACCGTCCGTATCGCGAGGGTGAATCGCTCGTTGAGGTCGCGCACGCGCTTGCGTGCGGCGTACTCAGCGGTCACATCGTGGAAGACGATCACGACGCCCGTGACCGCGCCGTCATCGTCGCGGATTGGCGCCGCGCTGTCGGCGATCTGCCGCCGGCTGCCGTCGCGGGCGATCAGTGTGGTGTCATTGGCCAGCTCGACGACGCCGCCGGTCCGTATCACGCGATCCACGAGGTTCTCGCAGGGCTCTTCGGTACGGGCATTGATGATGGTGAATACTTCACTCAGTGGCTGCCCCGCCGCCTCCTCGCGCGGCCACCCGGTGAGTGCCTCGGCTACGGGGTTCATCCGCTCAACGCGGCCGTCGGTGTCGGTGGCGATGACTGCATCGCCGATGGACTCGAGCGTGATGCGCTGGTGTTGCTCGCTCCGGCGCAGCGCCTCCTCCGCCCGCTTGAGGTCGGAGATGTCGATGAATGCCTCGATGAGGCGCGGCCGCCCCCCCATCGTGGCCTGCCTGACCGTCTTGAGGATGGGGATGCGCGCCCCGTCGGCGGTAACCAGTTCACATTCGGCGCGGTCTACATCGCGCCCCGCGTCAGTGATCGGGCAATGGCCCTCCTGCGCAGGGCACATCACCTCATGGCAGATGCGTCCGGCAATCTCCTGCTGGGGGCTGCCGACAAGCCCGGCCGCCGCACGATTGACCTCGACGACCTCATGGGTCTCGGCGTCAACAACTGCGACGCCGACGTCGACGCCGTCGAGCAGGGCATGCAGGAATGCCTGTCGCTCGCGCAGTATGACGTTGAGCCGGCTCGCATGCCCGGCTATCCCGAACGCGATGACAAGCAGGATGATCTGCCCGACCAGGAAGTGCCAGTTGGCCTGCAGCGACTCTCGCGCGTTCACTACCGTCGGGGTCGGCCGGGGGGCGAAGTGTAACTCCCGCAGGCAGTGCCCGACCGGCGCGTAGTCCAGCGGTACCGTCCAGCCGGCGCAGCCCGCGTTCACGGCCGCGGGCGAACTCGCCGGCACGCTCAACAGCGCCGCCGCCACCTNNCTGTTTCGCCGTCTCGCCCGACACGCCGCGGCACACGGCCACCGGCCATTCGGGGTACAGCGCCGTCGAGCGGGCGAACGGGAACGTTCGACTCGCCGGTTGGGCGTTCAGAATGCGGAACTCGCTGAGATCGGCCCTGCCGTCAGCCACCATCTGCTCGAGCACACCAGCCCGCACGGTGCCGGCGTCGACCTGACCGTCCCGCACGGCCGCGACGACTTCATCCTCCGCGCCGAAGGTGAGGCGCACGAAGTCGTACTCGGGGTGAATGCGGTGCCTGCGCAACTCCGAGACCGCCATGTGCCATGCGCCGAATGAGCCGGTGCTTGCCCACATGAAGGACTTGCCGTCCAGGTCCGCAAGCTTGTGCAGGTCATCGCGGTCTGCCCGGCAGAACACCGCCGCCCCCTGCACGGCGTGGGCGGTGCCAAGCCGCGGCCTTTGCATCGTCGCGATCCGCCGAAGGCCGTGGAGGACCTCCGCCTGCGAGTACAGGCCGGGCTCGCAGATGACGATATCGAGCGCGTCGGCCTCCAGCATCGGCATCAGTTCATGCGGGCCGATGGGGAGCAACTCGAAGCTGCAGCCATCGACCGCCGCGCTCAGGTGATCGACCGTGGCGGACCACTGGGCTCGCGCGCGCTCCTCCCCATCCTGGGCGGGC
>DPJP01000176.1:54386-57587 GCA_003542955.1 Armatimonadota bacterium | reverse complement strand
CGGCGGTCTCCGCTGCCAAGACCGGCGCATGTGACATCACCAGCCCTGCCAGCAGCAGAGCCGCAAGCGCATGGAGAATGAAAGCTGTCTGGCCGTCATCGCGAGCCTGCGTCCGCCCGCGTAGCGACCAATGCCTGGGAATGCCAATCCGGCCGATTGTCTTCATGTCGTTGCTGCCCGTCCGCCGCCCGATGTCTCGCATGCACGCTGCCCGTCGGGCACAGGGGGGNNGGGGCCAGCCGGCGGGAGCCGCTGGGGGTACTGCGCCATACCGGGACACACTCTCTACAGCAACTCCCGTGCCCGGCAGGCGGCTGCGGGCGGGCGGCGCGGCGCCCTGCGTGGGCTCACGACAAGGGGGGACAACAGAGCAGCCGAATCACGGCGCCCCGGGTGCGAGGCGGCGAGTGTCGCGATATGCCCGATCTCCCGCAGCCGGGGCGGCCGGCGCCCCCGGTGACACTCGGGCCACACGCTCAGCGCGACAGATGCCTGAGGACCTCCATCGCCACAAGGTGGTTCCCGGCGATGGTCATGTGCACGCCGTCCTGGGTGAACAGACTCGGCTTGTCGGGGTGGTTCCTGGTCGGCTCGTAGACATCCAGGAAGCTGCAGCCTGTCTCGTCGGCAACCTGCTTCGCGATTGCGTTGAAGCTCTCGAGGACCTCCGGCTTCCCGAACAGCGAGGCGGCGCCCCGTGTCTCGAGCAGCTTCTGCGCCATCGGCAGCGTGATCTCATAGACCGAGGAAGTCGAGGAGATGATCGTGATGGCCGCGCCGGTCTCGGTGCGGAGTCGCTCGATCACCTGCCGATAGGTGGTGTCGAAGTCATCGGGAGATACAACCGGCTGCGTGAAGTCGCTCGTGCTGGTGAGCTTCGAGTCGTTGTGGCCCAGGAAGATGAAGATGCGCGTGGGCATCGGCTCGTAGAGCTTGTCGTACATCCATGCCTTGTAGACAATGGTGCTGCCGTTGAGCCGCTCCCATACGCGGGTGATGTAGTCACCGCCGACGCCCGCATTCCTGACCGTGACCTGCTCGCCGTGAACCTTCCGCAGCCAGAAGCCGACCTGGTCGACGTAGTTGCGCCCGCGCATCTGGTCCGTAAGGCTGTCGCCCAAAAAGAGCACGTGGGCGGGCTGCTCGCCGAACGCGGTCGCGGCGGCGGCGGACGCGAACGCCTCATAGGTCCGGGCATCGACAACGTCAACGTAGACCGTGGCCTGTGCCCCCAGCTCTGGTGATACGAAGCCCACCTCGTAGAGCCCTGCCTGGTCGGCCGGCTGTACGGTGTAGGATGCGCGACCGTCGGCATCCAGCGTCAGCGGCTCCTGGAAAGTCGCGTCCGCCGTGCGCCGCAGGAGAACGACGGTCACGTCGGCCATCGGCCCATCACCGGCGGTAGCGCGCACAGCAACCTCCGCGGCTTCCCCTACAAGCGCCATCACGTAGGCGGTTTCCGCGGACAGGCTTCCCTCGGCCGTGCGCGTGACCATCAACTCGGCGTCGTCCAGGTAGGCGACTGCCCCCTCGCCTTCGACCTCCGCGACCAGCGCAATCTGATTGACATCCACGTCGGCGGCCGAGAAGACCAACTCCACCCGCTGCCATTCATCGCTCAGTGTGGTCGGCTGCTCCTGCCACGTGTAGATATGCCGGGGCTTGTCAGGGCGCTCGGGGAGGTAGTTGATGAGCCCGATCTTCAGCGCTCCGCTGCCCCTGGCCCAGACCGAGTAGCGGTACCGGAGGCCCACATAGACCGGCATCACCGCCGAGTGGATGCGACACCAACTCCGGTCCGCCTTCAGCACCGCACGCATCTGTATCGCGCGTGCGCCACCATGCACCAGCGCCGCATCGGTGGTCGAGGCGACCTCGCCGGACCAGTACTCGGGGTTCTGCCAGGAGGCGATGACACCGTCGACGTTCACCTGCTCGAAGCCGGCGTTGGGCAGCAGGTTCTCCTGGGCCGACACCAGCCCGCACAGGGCAAGTGCGCACGTCACGATGAGCGCACCAACGACGGGGATCGTTCTCATTGGCAGCTTCCTCTCACGAGCAGCATCCGACATCTACCGATAGCAGACATCCGCCAGGAAGATATCGGCCGGCGTCGAGTGCTCCGCGTGAGCCCTGTCGGTCGTCGCCGCCTCAGTCTCCCAGCCGATGTCCATCTTGTGTGAGTGCGAAGAGTAGTACGAGATCACGGCGCGACCCGGCTCGAGGTCCAGCCACCCGGCGTAGGAGGTGTCCCCACCGCTGGGGAGAGACCGCACGAACTCGATATCGTGGCCGTCCTCCCAGATGAACAGGTCCGTGCGGGTGTTGCGGCGGCCGGGATTGTCCCAGCGGCGCCCGGTGATGACGCAGGCGCCCTCCAGCCGCTTGAGCATCGGGCCCTGCAGACGAACTGCCGGGCGCGTGACCGAGGTGAACGACGTGTAGGGCGGATCGGCTGTGCACAGCGCCGGGATGCAGCCGTAGTGGTCCTCCCGGACCAGCGCCCAGAGACGCCCCTCCGGGTCGATATCGAGCCCCACCTCATTGCCGGGAACCGGGAAGTCGGACAGTCTCTCCCAGGCCAGACCGTCCTCACTGCAGTACAGCACAGCGGTGCACGGGTCTTCTCTCCCCGTTCGATAGGCAGCGCCGTAGAGCTTGCCACCCCAGGCCTTCGTACTCCACATCCACTCGCCCGGAGGAATGCCCACAAGCGGCACAAGATCGCCGAACGCCCGACCGTCGTCGGATGCAGATACAAGGGAGCGCAGCGGCTCCCCATCGGTCCGTCCCCCGCAGTACAGGAGCACCCGNNCCGCCCACCGAGGACCACGATCTTGGGGTCGCGCAGGTCCACACCCGGCATGTCCTTCTCCACAACCACCGTCCAGCTCTCCATGTCCGTGGAGGCGATCACCCTGACTGTCCCGTCGTAGCTGATATGCGTCAGCCCCGAGCGGAAGCACACCAGCACATCCTCTGCGAAGCGGGTGATGCCCGTGAAGGCGTTGTGCCTGCCGTCCGAGAAGATGCGTCTGGCCCTGGTCACTCGCAGTTCCATGTGCGTGCCCTCCCGCTGTGTCGTCCCGGCGCTCGTCGCCCATAGCGTTCGACGGATGACGGCCCTATCCCTGCGGCAGGGCGTGCTGATGGCTACGCGAACACCGGCGTACACGGGGCGTTCGGCGCCTGGTGTGCGGA
>DPJP01000176.1:50793-54337 GCA_003542955.1 Armatimonadota bacterium | reverse complement strand
CCCCAGCGGGGCGTGGGGCGGAGCCCCGCGGTGTTCGGCGTTACGTTCGCTCGCCGCTACTTCCGTTCGCCCTGGGGCATCGAGTGGCAGCAGGATGAACACTCCGCACTGGCCCACCGTCGTTTGCATAGAGCCACCAGTCACTGACGGGGAGCACTCTGATGTCACGGCAGACGACCCAACTCGCACTCACAGGCGTGCGCTGCGCATCATGCGCGGCCACGATCGAGCGCGCGCTCAACGTCCTCCCGGGCGTTGCCGGCGCGGCGGTCAATGTGGCAGACAACACGGCCTCCGTTACCTACGAGAGCGACAGTGCCCAGATTCCCGAACTCATCGCCGCGATCGAGGCCGCCGGCTACGGCGCCGCGCCCATCGCCGAGAGCATGCGCAAAGTGACGCTCGCCGTCAGCGGCATGCACTGCGCAGGCTGCGCGCGCACGATTGAGAGCGCCCTCGCAGATCTGCCCGGAGTCGCATCGGCAGCGGTCAACTTCGCCGACCAGACGGCGTCCGTCGAGTACGACATGACCGCGCTCGATATCGAGGACCTGCGCGCCGCTGTCGAGGCCGTCGGCTACGGCGCAACGCTGCTGACCGAGGAGACGCTCGACACCCGCCTGGCCGAGCAGCAGAAGGAGGCGGCCCGCAACCGCGCGCTGCTTCTGTTCGGGATCATCTTCTCGATCCCCGTCTTCGTGCTCGGGATGTGGCTTCCGCACCTGCCGGGCGGCGCCTACATCCAGTTTGCGCTGGCGACGCCGGTGCAGTTTGTCCTCGGCTGGCAGTACTACCTCGGGTCATACAAGTCGCTGCGTGCCGGCAGCGCGACGATGGACGTCCTCATCGCGATGGGCTCATCGGCCGCGTGGCTCTACTCGGTCTGGTTCACCTTCTTCGCCGAGGGGCACCTGTACTACGACACTGCGGCGATGATCCTGACGCTGATCACACTCGGCCGCTACCTGGAGGCCCGAGCGCGCGGCCGCACATCTAACGCCATCCGGGCGCTCATGCAGCTTGCCCCCGACCACGCGACCCGCATAGTCGACGGCGCCGAGGAGTCCGTGCCGGTGGCGCAACTCCAGGTGGGCGATACGCTGCTCGTCCGTCCGGGCGAGCGCATCCCGGTGGACGGCACCGTGACCTTTGGCCACTCGACACTCGATGAGTCGATGATCACCGGAGAGAGCATCCCGGTTGAGAAGTCCGAGGGCGACGGCGTCATCGGCGGGACCATCAACCTCGTCGGCAGCTTCCGCTTCCAGGCGACCGCGGGGGGCTCGCACACCGCGCTTCAGCAGATCATCCGGCTGGTGCGCGACGCACAGGGGACGAAGCCGCCGATCCAGCGCATCGCCGACACCGTGGCGGCGTACTTCGTCCCATCCGTGATACTGGTCGCGGTGCTGACGCTGGTCGGCTGGCTTCTTGCCGGCAGAGGCCTCGAGCACGCGATGCTGTCGGCAGTGTCGGTGCTCGTCATCGCCTGCCCCTGCGCCCTGGGCCTGGCAACGCCGACCGCCGTGATGGTCGGCACCGGCGTGGGCGCGGAGAGCGGCATTCTGATCCGGCAGGCCGCGGCGCTCGAGGCCGTCGGCGGGCTCGACACCATCGTGTTCGACAAGACCGGCACACTGACCGAGGGCAGGCCACAGCTGACTGACGTCAGAGCCCTCAACGAGACGACGGATGACGCTCTGCTCCGTATTGCGGGCGCCGCCGAGTTGCCCTCCGAGCATCCCCTGGCCCGCGCAATCGTCGACACAGCGCGGAAGACGCACCCCGACCTCCCGCAGGCCGAGCAGTTTGA
Organism: Armatimonadota bacterium; assembly: GCA_003542955.1. Classification (GTDB taxonomy): domain Bacteria; phylum Armatimonadota; class Zipacnadia; order Zipacnadales; family UBA11051; genus UBA11051. The sequence goes on along the minus strand of DPJP01000176.1, from coordinate 52,524 downwards.
GGCCATCGTCGGCCGCGGTGTGCGCGCAGTCGTCGAGGGCCGCTCGGTGCTTGTCGGCAGCAGGCGCCTGATCGAGGACAACGGCATCGACACCACTGCAGCCGCCGGCGAGCTGGAGGCGTTGCAGCAGCAGGGGCGGACTGCCCTGGCCGTGGCCGTCGACGGCACCGTCTCGGGCGTGCTGGGCCTCGCCGATGTCGTGAAGCCCACCTCCAGTGACGCAGTCAGCGCCCTGCGGCGGATGGGGCTCGAGGTGTACCTCCTGACCGGCGACAACGAGCGCACGGGGCAGGCTGTCGGGCGCGAGTTGGGCATCGAGAACGTGCTGGCGGAGGTTCTCCCGGAGCAGAAGGGCGAGCAGGTCGGAGCGCTCCAGGCCGCCGGGCGCCGCGTGGCGATGGTCGGCGACGGCATCAACGACGCTCCGGCACTCGCGCAGGCTGATGTCGGCATCGCCATCGGCACCGGCACCGATGTGGCCATCGAGGCCGGTGAGATCACGCTGGTCAGCGGCGATCCGCTGGGCGTGGTGCGCGCTATCATCCTGAGCAGGCGGACGCTGACGCACATCAAGCAGAACCTCTTTTTCTCCTTCCTGTACAACGTGGCGGCCATTCCGCTGGCGGTGGCAGGCGTGCTGAACCCGATGATTGCTGCCGCGGCGATGGCGGCCAGCAGCGTGTCGGTGGTCGGCAACTCGCTACGCTTGCGCTGGTACGCACCGCGGCTGCTGGAACGCGGGGGACGGTGACGCGCAGGGGAGCCGCTCCCCATACGTGCCAGCTCAGGCATCCGGTACCGTGTTGGGATATCGTTGGAGGGGCCAGCCGAGGGACGCCGCTCTGACGTATGAGCGGCGTCACGAGACTGGTCCGCGACCACCAGGCCGCCAGGGGTTTGCGGGACGATCGCGACGGGCATGCACGGGCCTGTGTGCGCCCGCCCGCACACCGATGCAGGCCCACCATGCCCCCAAAGCGAAACACCCATTCACTGCCAACCAACCGCATCAAGGAGTCACCATGCCCCGACTGCTGACACTGTGCATCGCGGTCTGCTTCGCGCTCATCGCACTGGCCGCATCCGCCGACCCAATCGTCACGAGCGGCGACTTCACACCACGCACGCCCGAGAGCGACGCCGTCCCCGCCGCCTGGACCGTCCCCGCGGGCAGCCCCTGGCATGGGACGAATGCCGACGGCTACAGCGGCCAGCACTCGATCCTCTACTCGACCCGAGCGCCGGGTCTGGTTGACCCGGTCACCCAGACGGTCACACTCCCCGCCGACACGACGCTGGTGCTCACATGCGGGCTGAAGACGGACGGGACACTCACGCCCGTGGTGCGTCTGCGGGAGGCCGGCGAGAACGGCGCGGAGCTGGCCCGGATCGTCGGAGCCGAGCGTGCGGGGCGCTGGGAGCGATATGCCGTCGAGTTCAACACCGGCGCGGGTGGGGAGGCCGTCGTCGAGCTGTGGGCCGACCTGCAGCACATCCAGCGGCCTGACCGTGCCGGACGCCCCGGCAGCATTGCGATTGACGATGTGCAGATACTCAGTCCGCCGGAAGCCGAGGCGCTACGGGGCGATGCGGGCGTCGTCACGTATGAGAACCTCGCGCGCGACAAGCGCTACTCGCTGTTTCCCCCGCCCGGCTATCCACACTGCACTGACCCCGGCGACCGCACCCAGGTCACCGACGGACAGTATACGGTCGGCTACTTCTGGACGC
>DPJP01000176.1:38542-50767 GCA_003542955.1 Armatimonadota bacterium | reverse complement strand
GCATCAGGGACATCGCCATTACCATCGACCTGGGCGATGACTACCCCATCCGCGGACTGTCGTTCAGTACCGCGGCCGGCGTTGCCGGCGTTCAGTGGCCGGCGTCGATCTCGGTGCTGGTCAGCTCCGATGGCAGAGCCTACTACCCGCTCGGCGACCTGGTGGAGCTGAGTGCGCGGCGGAGCACCCCACCGGGCGACTATGCCGTCCATCGCTTCCAGACGCACGATCTGCAGGCCCATGGCAGGTACGTGAAGCTCGAGATCGTCCCCGTCGGCAACTGCCTCTTTGTCGACGAGATCGAGGTCTACCGCGGCGAGGACGCCTGGCTGGGCCTCGCGCTGCCGGGCACGGCCGTCAACTACCCGCCCGAGTACTATGAGGACAACGTCTTCGACGCCGCCTGGAAGCGCCGTATCGGCATGGACCTCGAGTTGATACGCTCGCGGGTCGAGACCGCCGAGCTGGTGCCCGATCTCCGGCAGCGCCTGGGCGCGGAGATCGACGACATCGACACCACCGTCCGCGAACTGCCCGGTGTCGACCCATCCGGCTACCGGGGCGTCTTCCCGCTCAACCCGGTGCATGCGCGCGTCTACGCCGTGCAGGCCGCCCTCTGGATGGTCCAGGGACGGCAACCGCTCGTCGCCTGGCGGGCCAATCCCTGGCAGTACATCACCCCGACGGACCTGCCGGACCCCTCCCCGCCCGCGGAGGTCACCATCGCCGCCATGAAGGGCGAGACCCGCGCCGGGGCCCTGAACCTGACCAACTGCACCGAGCAGCCGCTTGCGGTGCATCTCGTTTTCNNCCGGCGGCCCGACGCCCGACTACGTGACGGTTCACCAGGTCGAGTGGACCGACACGCGAGAGGGTCTGGCCGTCGCGGCGGCGCTACCCGAGGTCGTCGCTGATGCCGGAGGCTACGCCATCTCGCTCCCGGCCGGGATGACCCGGCAGGTGTGGTTCTCATTCAAGCCCGTCGGACTGGATGCAGGCGTCCGCCACGGCAGTCTGACGCTCACCGGCGCGACGGCCGAGGCACTGCGGGTACCGGTCACACTGCGCGTGTTCGATATCGACTTCCCCGCTCAGCCGCGCCTCCATGTCGGCGGGTGGGAGTACACCGATGGGACCATGTATGGTGTCACGGCACAGAACCGCGAGCCGCTCATCGAGCACCTCCGGAGTCGCTATGTAGACTCACCCTGGGCGACCGCCGGGGTACTGGGCTACCCGCAGTTTGATGGTGCAGGCAGCATCGCGAAGGAGCCTGCCACCGAGCCACTCGATACCTGGGTTGCCCGCTGGCCTCAGGCGCGCTGCTACCATGTCTTCTGCAATGTACGCGATCACATCGCAGGCACGAAGATCGGCCACCCGCTGTTCGAGCCGAAGGTAGGCGCATGGATCAGGTTCTGGGTCGCCCACTGCCGCACTCTCGGCATTGAGCCGCATCAGCTTTCCCTGCTGCTTGTGGACGAGCCCGGCAGCCGTGCGGAGGATGAGACAATCATCGCGTGGTCACAGGCCATCAAGGCCGCCGAGCCCGATGTTGTGATCTTCGATGACGGGACTCGCCCACAGGAGCGCGTCCTGCCCGACATCCTCGCCGCCGTCGATATCATCTGCCCGCATCGCCCGCGGCTGCTCGAGCCTGAAGGCGAGGCCGTCGGACTGGTCAGGCAGCAGGTCGAGGCCGGCAAGCGACTCTACTTCTACTCCTGCATGGGTCCCGCGCGCCTGCTCGACCCCTACGCCTACCATCGCCTGCAGGCCTGGAGCGCCTTCGAGCATGGCGGCGAGGGCAGCTTCTTCTGGGCATTCGGCTCCAGCAGCGGCGATTCGTGGAATGAGTACGTATCCGCCAACACCGCCTACACGCCGCTGTTCATGAGCAGAGACGCCGTCACTCCCGGCAAGCACATGGAGGCGATCCGGCAGAGCGTCGGCGACTTCGAGTACCTCTGCATGCTCCGGGACCGCGTCGCGGACCTCGAGGCCAACCAACCCAATCACCCGCTGCTGCCGCAGGGGCGCGCTCTGCTGGCCGAGGCCCCACAGCGCGTCCTGGGCGCCCCCGGCGCCACGGCGCTCAAGTGGGAGGACCAGAAGGACACGACCATCGCGGACGGCGTCTGCATCGAGATCGGCGAGATGCTCGAGCGGTTGAAGTAGGCGACCCCTGCCCGTCCACCCGGCAGGACTTGCTGCATGCGGCAGCGAAGTGGTTTGCACGCAACACCGGGGCCGGCCGCCGTTACGCCGGCCGAGAAGGAGAATCACGATGGCATACCAGGTCCAACGAGCATCAGAGTGCCCTGAACTCAGGGGAATGTGGGACGGCCCCGTCTGGGGGCCGGTTGAGCCGCTCGACATCAACATATTCAGACCCGACAGCTCCGACCACCGCCCGGTCGTGCAGGCGAGGCTGCTCTATGACGAGCAGGCCGTCTACGGCATCTACAACGTAATGGACCGCTACGTCAGGGCCGTCCACTCGACATACCAATCAGCCGTCTGCAGGGACAGTTGTGTGGAGTTTTTCGTCCACCCGAAGCCGGAACTGGGCTACTTCAACTTCGAGTTCAGCGGCTGCGGCGCTCTCCTGGTCTACTATGTCACCGATACCACCAAGCGGCCCGACGGCGAATTCGTCGGGCGCGTCGAGCTGCCGGCGGACGATGGCCGCCAGATCCGCATCTACACATCCCTGCCGTGCCCGGTCGAGCCGGAAATACAGGAGGAGACCGTCTGGCAGCTTGAGTTCTCGATCCCGATAGCCGTGCTGGAGAAGTACGTCGGCGAGTTGGGCGACCCGGCGGGCCAGACCTGGCGCGCGAACCTCTACAAGTGCGGCGATGAGACTTCGCATCCCCACTGGGCCTCCTGGATGCCGCTTACACAGACGAACTTCCACATGCCGCAGCACTTCGGCGAGCTGGTGTTTGAGGGGTAGGGCAGGCTCTCGCGTGCCGCGTGGGGCAGGCTCTCGCAGCCTGCCGGGGCACACAGACATGGGATGCCTGACAGATGTCGTCGCGTGCCGTGTGCAAGCGAGATCAGGGGCAGGCCGACCTGACCTGCTACAGTGGCCCGGGATGGTGAGCGCGCAGATTGCCCTCAGAGGATGGAACGCTCGGCTGGATGCGAGAGCCTGCCCCAAGCGATCTCGCACACCCCTCCCACGGAGGCCTGCAATGCCAGACGCGTCTGACTTCTTGCGCCGTGGCATCTCTGTTTCTCTGGCGGTGTGGTTGGCTGCGTGTCTGTTGACACCTGCCCGGCACGCAAAGGGGCAGCAACCGGAGGCCGACATGAACGCCCCACCAGCACGCCTCGTCCTCGAGGGCATCCCCCAGCCCCGCTACCTCCAGGACGGTCTTCTCCCGTTCGCACTGTGCCTGAAGTGCTGCAGCGACTACCTCGGCAATGACTACACCTACCGCCATATCCTCGGCTGCTCCGGCGCGTGCTTCCGCATGTCATGGAACTACCGGCACTGGGATGGCGGGAACATGGACCTCGGCCGCCTGGGCGCCGAGCCCTTCCGCCGCGGCCTTCAGAGCGTCGGGCTGAAGGGCGAGTTCCTCGTCAAGCCCTCGTGGTGGGCGGACCGCGGCGATGACATCATCGTCTGCGAGGACAATCCCCAATCGGAGGCCCTGTTCCGCCAGCGGATCATCCACAGCATCGGCGCCGGGATGCCCATCCTGGCCTTCGGCGTGGTGGGTCCGCCCGAGGTCTCCATCATCAGCGGCTACGACGAGGGCGGAGAGGTGCTCATCGGCTGGAGTTGCCACCAGGGCGGCCATCCCCAGGATCAACTCGAACCCGACGGCCAGTACCGCAAGCGGGGCTGGTTCAACGATACCGAGGGCCTCATCCTGCTCCAGCCCGACCCGACATTCTCCGAGGCCGATCCCATCCCGCCCTATGCCGTGCAGTGGGCCTACGAGGTCGCCACGCTCGCCAAGACCGACACCCACTGTTTCGGCGCAGGTGCATACAAGGGCTGGGCGGAGGGCATGCTGAAGGACTTCGACTTCCCGGAGGTAGACGAGAGCACGCTGCAGGAGCGCCGCCATAGCGTCTGGGATGGTCTCATCATGATGGCGGAGCGGGGCGCGGCGGCGGCGTACCTGGAGAGCCTCGCCGACGCGNNGGGCGCAGAGAGACCCGACGACCTCAGGGAGGCCGCGCGCCTGATCCGGGAGGAGGGCGAGTACTCGGCCAACCTCTGCAAGGCACTCGGCGACCACATGCTGCCCTCGGGCCCCCTGGCCGACCCGACCGCAAGGCGGGATGCGGCGGATGTCATCCTCCGCTGCCGCGACATGTACCAGAAGGCACTCGTGCCGCTGGCCCGCGCGGCAGGCGCCGAGCACGAGGTCTTCACCTGGGAGGGCCCGGAGCTGGAGGACCTCCGTCCCGCGCGACGCTGGATGACGCTGCTCGGCTGCGTCAAGGGCTGCATGGAGTACGTGGACCGGGATGTCGATGACGCGTGGGTCTATGGCCTCAGCGGGGCGGCGTTCATGCTCAATATCGACCGCAATGTCGATGTCAGCGGCCCCACGAGCTGGAACTGGGACCAGGCCGGCGACACAGCCTTCGGGGCGGACTCGCATTTCGTCCCGATGCTGCGTTTCCTTGGAGTGGAACTCGGCAACTCCGTCCACGGACGCGTGACGGATGCCGACTTCGAGAACAGGCAGGGGGCGGCCGCGGAGTTCATCCGCGAGAAGATCGACGCCGGGGTCCCGCTCTTCGGGTGGACCGGAGGCTTCCCGGAGTTCATAACCCTCAACGGCTATGACCGCGCGGGGCTCATCTACTTCACCCACTACATTGACAGCGGGTTCGCCCGGTGTGAATGGCAGAACTTCGGCCGCAACGATACCGACAACCTCTCGGTCTGCAGTGTCGAGCCGATCGACATCCCGAAAGACATGAGTCCGGCGATCCTGGCGGCGCTCAAGTTCGCACTCGAGCAGCGCCCGTCCGGCGGGCCCATCGACCCGGTGCACGAGGATGGCGTAGATGGCTATGACCTGTGGATACAGTGCCTGGAGTCGGGCGACTGGCTGAAGCCGGACCTGCCGGGAGTCCATCACAACACGGCCTGCTGGCATGAGTGCCGCTGCTATGCCGAGCGCTTCCTGCGGCTGGCAGGGGAGGACGTCGGCGGCGACTTGCAGCCACGGTTCAATGAAGCCGCCGACCACTACAAGCAGGTGCGCAGGGCGCTGTGTCAGATGCAGACGATCTTCGTGTATCACTACCCGCTCCCGCCGGTATCCGATGCGGACCTCGCCCGCGCCATCGACCTTCTCCGCACCGCACGTGACGAAGAGGTCAAGGGCCTGGCCGTGATCGAGCAGATCGTCGCAGCCATGGAAGCGGATGTATAGCGCTCCCCCGCAGCCTCGACCAGTGGTCCCGGCTACGCGTCGAGGTAATGACAACGTGGACGCGCCTCGGAGGAGGCCAACCCATGGAGCTGACACAAGAGCAGCTAGAGCGTCTCAAGCAGTGGCGGAATGTGTACGGGGGCGGGGAGAGGTGCGTGATGGCGGCACAGAGCGACCCCCGCATTCGGGAGCTACTCGACTTCGAGTTCGCGATCGGCCCGCTCCCCGGCGAGGCCATCACAATCCGCGAGCGCATCGTGGGCGTGGAGGGGTGCCATGAGCGGCTCGTGCGGAACATCGAGGACCTTCTTTGCATGGTGGGCGCCATGCAGCCATCGCACATCGCCTACTGCGGCAGCGTCAACCCGGAGCTCGTCGAAGCGGTCCGCCCCATACTGACCGCGGCGGCAGCATGGGCCGACGGCAGAACCGAGGAGGCCGGCGAGTGGGCGGAGGTGCTCGGGGAGCCGACACCACAGAAGCGGTGGCTGGTCGCCTGCCTGTGCAAGACCGTCGCCACGCAGCTTGCCGGCGGGGATGCCGAGCCACTGCCGGAGCCCGGCTCGGATGCAATCAGGCCGGCGAAGGCCTGAATCCGGGGTAGAACGGGCGTATCGCGGTCCCGCGGCGCCCGGCGGCGGACCTGCTTCACCCCACCAGCGCCCGCCGAGCTCTGTCGAGCACCGCACGCAGCTCCATCAGCACTTCATCCGGGTACGAGGTGGGCTCGTAGGCGTCCACCAGGGCCCGGTACCGCGCATGCGCCTCGTTGACGATGGTCTGCTCCGTCTTCGTATCGGTCAGGCGCTGGAAGTAGGTCGGGTCCCACAGCTCGTCGCGGAAGTGGCTCAGCGTGTGCTCCCGGGCCAGGAAGTTGCCGCCGGCCGCGAGGACGCCCTCCCGGATGCGCTCGACTGCGTCTCCGGCGGCAGGCACTGACGGCGCGCCCCACAGCCGGCCCAGCGCCTCACTCACCTCCAGGTCGAGCAGATACTGCTCCACACTGAGCATGCTGCCGTTGTCCAGATTCCCGTTGCCGACATAGTGCAGAGCGTGTCCGTCCACGAGCCCTGCGTAACCAACCGCCTTCAGGAAGCGCTCAAAGAGCGCCTGCAGCCCGGGCCGCCTGGCAGTGATGTAGCCGCGACCGCCAACGGCTGTGCCCCCGCCGAAGTACCTGTCCATCAGTTGGACCACGCCGGCGTCCACCTGCACCGTCTGTGGCGAGGACTCGGTGATGTTGCCGGTCCGCATGTCCAGTTGCGTGGTGGCGGTGTAGCCCATCAACGGCGCATCCGGGTCAAGGACCATCGCCAGGATCAGCCCGCCGACGATCTCCGCGGTTGCCAGCACCACACTGCCATAAACATCGACCGGCCCGGTGCCGCCGATGTTGGTCATCGTGGTCATCATCTGCTTGCCGTGGAAGACCCGTCGCGCGAGCATCACATCCACCGTGCGCGCCTCGAGCCGCAGCGGCGGATTGATGCAGTTGCAGGGGCTGATGAAGCTCTGCGCGGTGTGCCCCAGCGCCTCCCCCATCTCGAGCAGGTACGGCATGGTCTCCGGCACGGTCGGGTCGAGGCCCGAGATCGGCTTGTCCGTCAGCTCGGCCATGACCACAATCGTGTCGAGCTGCTCGACGGCGGGGTCGATGTCCTGCCGCGACAGTGGTATGCCGACGGATACCACACGCGGCTCCATCTGCGCGAACTTGACGACATCGGTCAGCCCCTTGAGTGCGCCGCCCTGCGCCAGGCCGGTCTGGTGGTCGTACAGCTTCGGGGTGATGTTGCCGATGCCGGCGCGCAACTGCTCGCGGGGACGGATGAGCACGGCCTCGGGCGCGTCCGGCGCAGGCGGTGGGTACTGCTCCCGGAGCCTGTCGCGCAGCTCGGCTACCTGATGGCCGCGGAACAGGATGCGGCCCTCGGCGGACTCGCCACAGCCTGCCGCCAGCGCCATCTTGCGGAGGCCCTCGTGCCCGACGACATACCCGACCTCCGCCAGCACGCGCCGCACGTCGTCCGCCAGCTGCTCGAACTGGCTGTCACTGAACAGCTGCGTATTCACAGGTCACTTCCTCCGGACAATCCCACCGCGTACCGCCGGCAATCCTGTCGGCGGCCGTCTCGTACCGCGCTTCCTCATTCCGCGTACTCGACCGTATACCTGGTCGTCCACAGGCGACCCGAGTCGAGTGTCTGTCTCTGGTGCATCCACTCGAGCGTGTACCTGCCGCCATCCGTGCCGTCCCACCAGCGGTAGAGCTGCAGCAGCGACGCGTCGGCAGTGACCTTGATGCGCGGCCCCGCCGGGTCACCGAGTGTGAACATCGGTGCCGCCAGCTGTGCATCCTGCGTGCTCTTCGCCAGATCGGCCTGGTCTGACGGGGTGCCCTTCAGCGCCATCCAGACCTCCCTTGGCTGCTGCCCGCCCGAAAACACCTGCTCGCCCTCGGTTGTGCTCAGTGCCAGCGCCGGAATGCCGCCGACGTTGAGACAGTTGTGCGACCAGTAGCTGAACTCGTGCGCCACCGGTGATGAGTTGCGCAGCGTGATGGAGACTTCGAACGCAGGGGCATCGGGCCCGATCGAGTAGGTCTTATCAAGCACCAGCCCGCCCAGGCTCCAGTGCTGCAACTCGCGCCGGAGGGTCACGCTCGCCCTGCCGCCCTTCACCTCACGCGTTACCAGCTCGTACTCGCGCCTGCCGTCGTCGCTGGTGCGGGCATCCTCCGGCCACCAGAAGCGGTCCTCGCACGCGCCCGAGCCGTCGAAGCGGTTGACCAGGTCGCCCTCATGCCCGGCGACCTGCCACGACCAGAGATTGCCCGATGGGCCGATACCGAGCGCATGCTTGCCGGAGGCCAGCCGGACCTCGGCATTCCCGTCACCGTCCATGTCTTCCCAGCCGACCTCGAGTTCGCCCTCGCGGACGACCGAGATGTCGCCGGCCGCCTGCGCGGCAGCCTTCCGCTGCTCGAAGCGGAGCTGCACGCTGCGCGCCGCAACCCGGGCGCTGAAGCCCTCCGCGGGAGCCTCCCGGCTCGCCACCAGCATGCCCGTTGAGGATGCCGGCGCCTCGTACAGTACCCCGCGCGCGAGCCTCGCGCCGCTCCATGTGTCGGTGCCCCCCGGCACCAGAGCGGCACGCGAGACCGGGTCCCACAGATGCCAGCCATCACCGTCCGCATCGCGGATTCGCACCCGCACCGTCGCCGGGGTATCGGAGTGCATGTTGCACACTGCCACCAGCGTCCGATTCCCAAGACGGTAGGAGAAGCAGATCGCATGCTTATCCCACTGCGGCGACATGATGACCACGTCGCCCTGCCCGGCCTTGATGCGGGCCTCCTGCTCGGGCAGCGGCTCGACAGAGACCCCTGCCGGGCTCGCCTCTCCATGCGTCAAAAAGTCCTCCACGCAGGCGATCTCCTGCACGGCGAGTGCTGTTTCCCGGATGTACTCCATGTCCAGGCCCCGCTGGATATCCGGCCAGTGCGAGCAGCCCGCGCAGCCCCGCAGCCCCGATGTTACGTAGTCGAAGTAGATCGCCCGCGGGGTCTTCGCTGCCAGCCAACCGCCGTCGGCAAGCATCCCCGTGCAGGTCATCGGGATCAGTGGCGTATCGGGTACATACTCGTGCAGACCCGCGACATTCTGCGCGAAGCTCATCGCGCTGCCGGTATAGATCATCGGCAGATGGATGAGACTGGGGATGTCATCGTACACGCGGTAGTCGATATTCCTCTCCGGCGGCATTCCCGAGCCCTGGCAGACGGCGATCTCCAGGTCGGGCCGGATATCGTGGATATACTGAGCCCACAGCCGCAGCACCTCGCCGAGTTGCCAGGTGCGGAAGGCCAGGAAGCGCTCGCGCAGCTCGCCCTGGAGCCGTTCCTGACTCAGCGTCGCCGGATCGAGCCCCTCCTTCTGCGCGAAGGCGGCGACTGTCGGAGTATCATCAAACAGCGGATTGTGCATGGCGTTGTGCGGCTCATAGTCCCAGAACACACCGTCGATGATCGGCGCCAACGCTCCGTAGTACTCATCGGCAAAGGAGAAGAAGCTCTTGCCCTGCGCGATGATGCGCGTCTCCCAGCCGGGGACGGCCATCTCCTTGTTCATCTGGTGCGGGATGTCGGCCCAGAGCTTGCCCCCGTCCTCGGAGAGCCGCCGCTGGAGGTATTCGCGCCAGCCCTCCGGCAGCGCCCTCGCAAGGTGGTGTGACACGCCCATCTTGCGGAGCATGTCGTAGACGGCCGGCCACAACGGCTCCGGAACATCGCCGAACGCCGACCAGCAGTAGAAGTTGGCGAAGTTCTCCGGCAATTCCCCATCCGGCATCGGCGGCAGCACCTTCACAGCCGCCTGTTTTTCTTCCTGTGCCCGACCGTCGGCGACGGCCCGGTAGTAGATGGTCCCCGTCTCGGGCATGCTCCCGGTATCGAGCCACACAGTCAACCCGCAGTGTGAGACGGTCTTCGTCATGCTCCGCAGCGTATCGACCNNACATGGTAGCGCGTGTAGGCGACACCATCCCGTGTGACGGCCTCCTTCTGCTCGATGAGGCCGAAGTCGCCGACGCCCTCGGGCAGATCAATGAGCACCTCCGCGTCCTGCTCGATGCGCGAGCGGTCGCCGAAGAGCATGAGGCGGAAGAAGTTGGGGGCGTCCTTCACCAGATACAGCGTGTTCGCGCGACCGTACTCGGCCGGATACAACTTCACTGAGAGCACATCCTCCACCGCCTCGAGTGACACATCGTCATAGAGAATGGCGCCGACATCACTCCCCCGGAGCATCACGACAACCTGCTCGGCGCCGGCCTTGACGTTGATCTCGACCTCGAACGGTGCCCACTCAGCAGTAGGCTCGAGCCGGTGATAGAGCGTATCCTGTGCCGGGGTGCCGAAGCTCGTCTGCGCGAAGTCTCCGGTGTAGATGGGTATCTGAAGCTGGCCCCGCGCGGCGCCCTCGGTCCGGTACCAGCCCCTGAGCCGGTACATGCCCTCGCGCACGGTTACGGGTTGTGAGTAAGCCAGATAGCGGGCCGCTTCGTCGCCGGCGTTCTCGACCCCGATCAGCCGCACCGCGCGTTGACCGGAGCGCNNTGGCCCACTCCCAGGTGCCCCGTGAAGGCTTCGAGGAGAAGACCGTGAAGGACCAGCCGGCTGGCGCCTGCTCCCCCTGCTCGAAATCGCCGTTGGGCAGCAGATTCGCCGCCCATGTGACACCTGCCGCCAGAAACGACCATGCCAAAGTGACAACGGCCACGCTACGCATTCCCTGTGACCTCCCGATATTCGAGTCCCTGATGCCGCGAGGGGTTGAGAAGCGCCGACGCGGCGCTCGGAGAGAACTCGCGTCGAGCCGGCGCCTGTCCCCGGGAGAGCATTCGCCCGGGGTGCGTCGGTGGCCTGCCAGGCGTCGAGCGAAGCATCCTCAGTCGACGACCCGCCGGTCGAGAGCGGAATCGCGACAATTCCGTGCGAGTTGATGCAAAAAAGGGCGAACAAAGCAGGGCCCAACGACGTCTAAGTCACTGAGTACGAGAGGGCGGTTAGACGCCATTTGGGAAGGTTGCCCTCCCTCCCTTCTCACGGAGCCCGGCTACCGCCCTCTCCGTCCTATCGATCAAGGGGGTGAACGGATGACACGAGTGATACTGGCTACAATACTCATTGCGGTGATGGTGCTGGTCGCGGCGGCAACCGCTACGGCCTACCAGACGCACAAGGTGAACTACGTCAAGGTCGGTATGACCGACGATGGTCGACCAATATACCTCGCGATCATACAGTTGAACTACATGGACGCAGACCTTGCCGCCCGGCTGTTTGGAGGCACTGGGGTGTCCGGCGCCACTGGAGTAACCGGCAGGTCACCCGCAACCCAGGGGTATGACGGCGGCGCAAACGGCAGATACGGCAGAAGCGACGGCTACAGCCCGGACTACGGGCAGGGATACGGTCGAGGCTACGATCAACGCTACTGATCCTGCAACACTGCAGCAACAGATACATAACAGGGACAGACAACGCCAACATGTGGTGGCCGACGGTAGCATACACGGCCGCGGCCGCCTGAACGGCTGAAGCAGTCCACGGCGCAGAGCCGAGCTGTACGCTCATTAAGTAGCCGTTCACCCTCCCGAAGACGGCGATCCATCAAGGGTCGCCGTCTTTGCTTGGTCTCGTTCGCACCTGACCGCAGGGGGCGATGTGTGCCCGATTCGCGCTGATTGGAGCCGATTGACCAGGTCTGGTGTTTGTACTATCATGGGGTCGAATGCAGGTGAAACCGGTGCCACCACGGCCGTAAGCCACGCCGCTCGATGAGCGGGCCTGTGCCGAAGCGCGCAGAGCCGTCGGCAGGGCCCGACAGAGGCCCCGGCATGGCCTCCGTGGCAGTGTGGTCCTCTTCTCCCCAGAGGTGCGCATCCCACCCACAGCAGAGGAAGACGTCATGGATCGCAGCGATTTCGATGCCGCTCACGAGTTGTGTCGGCGAATTGTCGACAATGTCGAAACGGTCATCATCGGCAAGCGGACGGTCATAGAGGAAGCACTCATCGCCGTCATCGCGGGTGGGCACATCCTCCTCGAGGACGTCCCCGGCGTCGGGAAGACCCTGCTTGCCAAGAGCCTCGCCCGCAGTTTCGGGTCCGAATTCGCCCGCATCCAGTTCACACCCGACCTCATGCCCTCCGATGTCACCGGTGTCTCGATCTACGACCAGCAGTCGGGCAGCTTCAGGTTCCGCAAGGGCCCCGTCTTCGCCAATGTCGTGCTGGCCGACGAGATCAA
>DPJP01000176.1:26658-38505 GCA_003542955.1 Armatimonadota bacterium | reverse complement strand
AGCAGGTCACCGTCGACGGCGAAACCTGCGCCCTCCCGGAGCCGTTCTTCGTCGTCGCCACTCAGAACCCGATCGAATACGAGGGGGTCTATGCCCTGCCGGAGGCGCAACTGGACCGCTTCATGCTCAAGTTGAGCATCGGATACCCCTCCGAGAGCGAGGAGAAGACGGTGGTCGTAAGCCAACTCCGCGGCCATCCTATCGACCGGCTCGAGCCGGTCTGCGCCTCCGAGGACATCCTCAGGCTGCAGGCAGTCGTCGCGGAGTGCCATGTGCAGGATCCCGTGTATGACTACGTGCTCAAGATAGTCTCGAGCACCCGGCGCGAGGAGGCGCTGCAACTCGGCGCCAGCCCGCGCGGCTCCCTCGCGCTCGTGCGTGGGGCGCAGGCGCTTGCGGTCATCAAGGGCCGCGACTTCGTGACCCCCGATGACATCAAGCGNNAACTGGCCGTCAGTACGCTCGCCCACCGCATGCTGCTGGCTCCGCAGGCACGCCTGGGAGACGCGGATACTGCAGCCATTGTCAATGACATCCTCGAGGATGTAGCGGTTCCGGTGTAAGGGGGCCGCGGCATCCGCGGCGGACATGCTCGCACGCGCGGCCTATACCGGCAGACAGGTGCCGTCTGGTCTCTCAACCATGTCACGAAACTTCAAGCTATTCCTGGGTGCAGCGGTCACATTCTACCTGGCCGGCAGTATGAACCAGGCCGCCGAGTTGTTCGTTCTTGCCGGCGTGTGCCTGGCGTGCATCCTCGGCTGCTACATCATCTCGCGCCTGGGCGTCGAGGGCCTCCTCCTGCGAGTCAGGCCGCGGAGCGGGCCGGTCTGGGCAGGGAAAGATGTCGAGGCGAGCATCGAGCTGTCCAACATCGGGCTCATCGCCCGCCCGCCTGTCTCCGTGCGCGTCGAGCTTCGCAACGCCACCGTCGACGCGCCCCTCGAGCCATATCTCTTTCCTCTGCCCGGCCTCGCGCCGGGCCAGGCGGTTACCACAACCGGCACGGTCGTGCCCGCATGCCGCGGGGAGTACCTGCTCCTCGAGCCGCGCCTGATTGGCAGTGACCCGCTGGGAATGTTTGACCGCCGGGGCCGACCGGCGGAGTCGAGCGCCTTCGTGGCACTCCCGGGCCCCGTGCATATCTCCCGCAGCGACATGGCCAGGATGCTCTCGGAGCAGACGCGCCTGCAGATGGGCGCCAGGCGCCGGCAGACGGGCGAGTTCTTCGGAATCCGCCAGCATGAGCCCGGCGACGACCTCCGCCACGTGCACTGGAAAGTCGCGGCTCACACAGGCAGGCTCGTCGTCAAGCAGTATGCCGACGGACGCGACTACCATGCCGCGGTGTGGCTCGACACCCGCGCTCAGAGTGTTGTCGGTTCGGGGCTCGGCAGCAGCTTCGAGACCCAAGTGATAGCGGCCGCATCGCTGCTCGACGCGCTGAGTGAGACCAATCTCGAGATAGAACTGTACGGGGAGGGGCTGCCGGGCGCCCTGCAGTCCGCGGACCGCGGGCGCTCCGCCTACGAGCGTGCGCTGTTTGCCCTCGCCCGGGTGCGCCCTGCCGGGGAGCGCAGCTTCGCGGCCAATACCGGCGACTGGGCCGGCTTCGCCCGCCACGGCGCGACGGTCTTCGCCCTCACATCAGGAATCGAGCCGGCCGCAATCGCCACACTGGCTTCGCTGCCGTTTCGGGGCATCGGTCTGCGCGTGATCATCTGCGGAGCGGACGCGCCCGAGGAGCAGAGCGCGGCGCAACTCGAGGCCGAGCGGCGCCTGCGGGCCGCGGGCGTACCCACCGTCTTCGCCGCGTCACCCGAGCGGCTCCACAGGGCGTTCGGCGAACTGGCCGCGCTGCGCGCATCGCGCGGGTCGGGGGTGCCGACGTGAGCAGCCGCAATGGCTTCTTCGGCCGCCTCCCGATGCGCACGCGGCATGTGCTGGGCCTTGACCTTCCCCCGTACGAACCGGCCCTCGCGGTTGCCGATGAAGGGCCGGGCACCTGGTTCGCCGCGTGCATCTACTCGTGGCTGATGATGGTAGCCGCCCTGCTGAGCAGTGCCGTCTTCATCGGCGAAATCCACTTCGTCGCGGTCATCGGCTTCCTGCTGGTGGTCTCCTTCCCCGTCACCCACCACGTGCACTACACGCGCATCTCCCGGGTGGGCCTGAGTTGGGCGGTGTTCGCCGCTGCCGTCGTGACCGGTACATTGTTGTTCTGGCCCAGGGTCGTGTGGGTCGTCACCCTGCAGACAGACGACGTCGGCGATGCCATGCGGCTGCTGGTCGAGGGCTTTTTGTGGGTGATGGCGTGGCGGGCATTCTCGATACGGACCCTGACCGAGCAGGTGCAGACGATCCTGCCGGCAAGCTCGATCGTGCTGGTTTCACTCGTGAGTGCCGTCCACTGGTCGGGCCTGCTGGCGATGGCAATGCTGATACTCGGCGCGCTGGCGCTCCTGGCACTCGAGCGCAGGCGCATCGAGCGGCATCGGCAGGCGCCCGTCNNCTACTCCTGGCCGGCCCTGTACGTGGTTGCGCTGCTCGCGGCCCTCGGGGTCGGCTTCTGGGCCGCTCGTAACGAGCTGTCCACGGGGGCAACCGACTATGTGCGGATGTACCTCGCACAGGCCATCGCGCGGCACTTCATTTCCGGCATCTGGGACCATACGCCGCCGGCCGCCCTCTGGACACCACGCCTCCAACCCCCGAGCGGCCGGCAGATCATCATGCAGGTCGTGTGCGAGCGCCCCACCAACTGGCGCACTGCCGCCTATCCGAGCTACAACGGCAAGTCCTGGACGCGCCGACCGCCCAGGAGACTTCTACTCTCACGCGGAGGCAGCTTCCAGATCCCCGTCGAGGGGTCGGGTATCTCGCAGGCGTCCGTAGCGACCGAGCAGACAATCACACCGCGCGTGTCATTTGGCTCGGAGCTGCCGGTGGCATTCTACCCCGTGGAGGTCGATATCAGGGATCGCGGCATGAGATGGGACCCGGATGGTACCGTCGCCTCCGCGACCATGGCGACCACCAATCAGACGTACCGCGTCGTGTCGATGGTGCCCCCGATCACCGTCAGTTCAACCGGCGTCATCCACCCGCTGACCGACGAGCAGCGCGAAGCGAACACGCAACTGCCCGAGGGCCTGTCGCCCCGCATTGGCCAACTCGCGCGCGAGTTGACTGCCGGCGATGATACGCCCTTCGCGCGCAGCCGCACCATCGAGCAGCATCTTGCCGCCGGCGGTGAGTATCAGTACGACCTGCGCGCCCCGTCGCCGTGGCCTGACGAGCTTGTCGAGGGCTTTCTCTTCAAGACAAAACGCGGCTACTGCTACCACTTCGCCTCGGCGATGGTGCTCATGTGCCGTGCCATTGACATCCCGGCTCGCCTCGCCGTGGGCTACACCCGCGGCGAGACGCGAGGTGACGAACTCGACCTGTACATCGTCAGGTCCGAAGACGCCCACGCGTGGCCGGAGGTCTACATCGACGACCTCGGATGGACAGCCTTCGAGCCCACCCCCGGCATGGGTGATGACGAGGCACGAACCTTCGAGGATGTCTGGGACGGTACCACTGCACAGGCCCGGCAGTGGCTCGCGACTGTCCGGGGCTATGTGCGGGCCTACTGGCCACCGGCACTGATAGCCGTCATGTTGCTTGCGGCTTCGGCAGTCGGTACCCGGAGCTACCTCGACCGGATGGCCAACCGCCCGCCCCCCAACGGCGGCAGCGAACAGCGCATGGTCTGGGCCTACAGGCGTATGCGCGCGCTCCTGGCCGCGCACGGCATGCCCGACAGGCCGCAGACGCCGGCCGGGGAGTACCTGCGGAGTGTTCCGCCGCACCTGGCCCCTCTCCGCCCACACATCGAACGGCTGATAGACCTCTACACGTCCGCCCGCTTCAGCCGAGCGCCCGCAACCGACGCGCAGACTGAGCAGGCCATCGAGGCGCTGACGCACCTGCGCAAGGCACTCGTGCGGCTGAGACCGTCTGCCCATCTCGAGCCGCCCCATCAGGATGAGGTGACGCGCGATGACCCACCCCATTGAGGGCGTACTCCCGGCGATGCTGACTCCGATGCGCCCTGACGAGTCGCCAGACCTCGAGGCGATACCGGCGTTGGTCGATTACGTCCTCGCGGGCGGTGTGCACGGCCTGTTCGTCGTCGGCACGCACGGGGAGGCGTATGCGCTCGATGCCGGCGAGCGCGAAGCGGTGATCTCGGCATACGTGCAGGCCGCGGACCGTGCGGGGACACAGGGCCGCCGGCCGCCGGTGATCGCCGGGGTCGGGGGGATCACCACACGCGCGAGCATCGGCAATCTACGGGCGGCGGAACGCGCCGGGGCCGATGCCGTCTCGGTCGTCGCCCCCAGCTTCATATCGATCACGCAGGAGGAGCTCTACCGGCACTTCCGCGCCGTTGCCGAGGCGACGCAACTGCCGGTGGCGCTCTACAATCTGCCCCGCGCCACGCACCTGAGCATCGAGCCCCCCACCCTGGCCCGCCTGGCGGAGGTCGACAATATCGTTGCTGTCAAGGACAGCAGCGGAGACCTGAATAACACCATCGACTACATCAGGCTCACACCCGACGACTTCGCAGTGATGAACGGCAATGACGCCCTGATCTTCGCCGCGCTCGCGGTGGGGGCGGCAGGCGCGGTGGCGGCAACCGCGAACATCGCGCCGGGGCTGGCAGTGCGCATCTACCAGGCATACCGCGACGGCGACATGGCGGCAGCAAGAGCAGCCCAGATGGCGCTGATCCCGCTTCGCCGATGCTTCTCGCTCGGGACGGTGCCGGCGCCGATGAAGCGCGCCGCGGAGCTGTTGGGGCTGCCCGTCGGCCCGACCGCGGCCCCGGTGAGCCCACTGGCTCCGGATGCCGATGAGGCGCTGGCGCAGGTGCTCACCGAGCTTGGCCTGCTCGCGCGCTGATCGCCACGACCCGGCGCAACCGATGCACTCGGCGGTTGACTAAATAACGCGGAGCGCGCAAGATGAAGCGCGCGACCAGAGGCAAGCTTCGGCCCGCGCCCCGGCGAAGCCTCCCCGACGCCGCGGGCGGCTCGACGGGCCAAGCAAAGGGATGGCCCATGCTCACGAACAACTCAACACGCCGAGGGAGAACCTGGATGGTCTCATCCGGTCTCCTCGCATGCGCGCTGTGGCTGGCGGTTCTGCCTGTTGGCGTCCCGCCCGCTGCCGCACAGGGCCTGCCCGGCGACTTGCTCGTGCGCGCCGGCCGGGCGCTCGACGCCGAGGACTGGCAACAGGCACTCGAACTCTACCAGGGCCTCATCGAGCAGCACCCGCTCCATGAGGCGGTGCCGCTGGCCCACTTCGCATCCGGTGAGTGCCTGCTGAACCTCGGGCGCTATGAAGAGGCGCTGAAGAGCTACCGCATCGTCATTGATGAATACCCGGATTGGTCTGACATCGACGACGCCCAGTTCAGGGTTGGCAACTGCCTGTTCCAGCTTGGGCATTACGCCGAGGCGGCGCAGACACTCACAGCGATGCTCGAGGCCTTCCCGGCGAGCACCATAGCGGACAAGGCCGCCTACTGGCTTGGAGAAGCCAACTACCAGGCAGGCAACGAAGCGGCGGCGCTTGATTCCTACCGCCGCAGCCTCGGCGCGGCTCCGCGCGGTGATTACGCCCCCTACGCACTCTACTCGATAGCGACCGTTGAGAGCCCCTCCGACCCCGAGCGGGCCGTCGTCACGTACAAACGGCTGCTCGATGAGTTCCCCAACAGCCCCCTGACGCCTGACGCGCTCTATCGAATGGGCCAGGTTCTCGAGACCCTCGGCCGTCTGGACGAGGCCCACACGGCCTACTCGCGGGTGGTCGAGCAGTTCGCGGCGACCGACGCGGCTGCCTATGCAGCGGCCGGCATCGCCTCCGTCCAGTTCTCGCGCGGAGAGTACGCACTGGCGGCACAGGGCTACCTCAACGTCGCGCAGAAGCATGCCGACGAGGCGGGAGCCTGTGTCTGGATGCTGCGTGCGGGCGATGCGTTACTGGCCGCGGAGGACTATGAAGGCGCCGCCCGTGTATACGCCCGCGTCACCGCTGGGGCCGACAGGCAATGCGCCGCCACCGCGGCATACCTGCAGGGCGTTGCATACCAGGGCGCCGGGCTCGACCAGCAAGCCATCGGCGCCTTCGAGCACGTACGGACGGAGTACGCCGACCATCCGAGCATCGCGGAGGTCAATCTGCGGCTCGGCGCCTTCTACTACACCGCGGAGCGTTTCGACGACGCGCTTGCGGCCTACAAGGCCGCCTCGGACCTGGCAACCGATGCGGCCATTGCCCTCGAGGCACGCTACGGAGCCGCATGGACGGCATTCCGCAGGGCTGGGCAGGAGCAGCACCTGCATGAACTCCAGGCGGTGCTTGCGGGCGCGCCCGACAGCCAGTTAGCTGCCCGCGGGCTCCTGCCATCCGCCGAACTGGCACTCACCGCCGGTAGCTACGCCATCGCACTGGACCTCGCGCAACTGCTGATCACCCACCACCCCGAGCATCCATCGCTCTTCGGTGCGTGGCTGGTGGCAGGCCAGTCACAGCGGGGCCTGGGCAAGCTTGCGGAGGCACGGGCGGCGTTCGAGAGCGCCCTCGCAGTCGACCGCACATCGCCAACTGCCGACCTTGCGCGAGTCGGGCTGGCCCTCGTCGCCGTCGACTTGGCTGATGCAGCCGGGGCGGAGGCGCTCCTGGGCCAGATCGATCCCAACGGCCCCGCCGCGAGCCGTATCGCCCAGTTGCAGTGCCTGCTGGGCGATGCCCACTATGCCGCACAGCAGTACGCGCAGGCTGCGGAGAGGTATCTCTCTGCCGCCGAGCGTGGCGACGGTGACTGGGAGACAACAGCGATGCTCGGCGCGGCAGACGCACTGCTGGCGTCCGGTCAGACTGAGGCGGCCGTCACCTGCTACAAGCGTTTTCTCGACAGGGCTCCCGATTCGCCGGCTGCGCCGCAGGCCCGCGTTCAACTCGGCATAGCGCTGGCACGCGCCGGTAACCACGCGCAGGCAGCGCGCGAACTCGAGACGGCGGTGGCGGCCGCGGGCGATGCCCTCTGGCTGCCGGAGGCGCTCATGGAGTTGGCCTCGGCTCAGGCACACGCCGGGAACCTGCGGGCGGCGGCGACAACCTACCTGCGTGTCGCCGACGAGTATGCGGACAGCCCGGCCGCGCCCGAAGCGCTGTTCTGGGCTGCCGAGGCGCGCTATGAGCAGGGCAGCTTCGCGAAGGCCGCGGAGCTGTACCAGCGGTTGCTCGTCGGGTACCCAGAGAGCGACCTGCGTGATGGGGCATCCTATAAGCTGGCGTGGTCACTGCTGAAGACGGATCGCCACGACGAGGCGCTCCCCTACCTGTTGGCCGCCGCGGAGTCAGTAGGCAATCCCGCTATGGTCAGTGATGCGCGCCTGCAGGCCGGCTACATCCTGATGCACCGGAGAGACTATGCGCGTGCCGTGGACGTGCTCCAGCCGGCAACCCGCATGGAGCCCGCCGGTGCGGAGGCCCAGCAGCCCGCCGTGCTCCTGCTGCTCGGACAGGCGTACCTCGCCGAGGGCAGGCACCTCGAGGCCACCGAGGTGCTCGAACGAGTGAGCGCCGAGTATCCACAATCCCCATACCTGGACAGGAGCCGCGTGGCCCTCGGCCGCTGCTACCAGCTCTCAGGGAAGCTGACGCAGGCCGAGGACGCCCTGCGGCCGCTGCTCGCAAGCGCCGACCGGCAGTTGGCCGCGGACGCGCACTTCGAGATGGCCGAACTCAGGCGCACCCAGAAGCGCTTCCCGGAGGCTGCCGCTCTGTACATCACGGCCGCCACGACTACCCAGAACTCCGAGCTTGCCGCCAACGCGCTCTTCCTCGCGGGGGCGTGCTACGAACAGGCCGCGCAGCCACAGGATGCGATCAGGGCCTACACGCGACTGATTGGTGACTACGCCGGCGAGGCAGAGTGGGTCGGCAGAGCGCGGGAGCGGTTGACGGCGTTGGGTGCGGGCGGGTAGTCCTCCGGGCCCAGCGCATGGTTCGCAAGGCGGCCCTCACCGCACGCGAGGGGGCGAGCCGCGGGGTCAGTCGAAGGTGCCCTGGCAGCACTCCTCACGCAGTGCCGACACCCGCTCGTGAACGGTCCGAAACTCCTCATGCCAGGCGGCATCATCGGCCGCGGCATCGGCCTCCGCGATCACTGCCTCGAGAGCGGAGTGAAGCTCCTCGGCCATCTTGCGCAGAAGCGGCGCCCGCCTCAGCCACCTGGGGAACTCGTCGATCTCGTCCATCGCCCAGGACGCGAGCTTGAGAACCTGGTCGAAGCGTCCATCGTTACGCATGATGTGGCACTGCGCCACATGAGCAAAGGCAACGCCCAGCCCGTCGCCGCTGCGCTGTCCGGAGAACAGCCCGCGTGCGGTCTGCATGTCTCCGGCGTTGATCGAGGCCAACGCCGCCACTCCCGCCGCCAGCGCGGACGCACGCCCGCTGTGCAGCGCCTCGATCATCTGCTCAACCGCCGGCCCCCACTTCCCGGAAAGCAGCAGCGCCTTCCCCAGCTGCTCGTGCGCCTCACTGCGCTCATGCCCATGGTCGATCGCCTTGCGGGCGTGGGCCACGGCATCGCGCAGCTTGCGCTGGTGCAGGGCAATCTCGGAACGCAGCATTGCCGCCCCGCCGACGTCGTGCGTGGTGTATTCGCACCGGGCTCCCGCCCACAGCGCAGTCTTGAGGTCCTCCGCGTTCAACGCCGAGTAGGCCAGGACGCGATAGCCGGNNTCCTCAGGCAGGCTCTCGATGAGTTGCTGCGCGAGGTCGTACTTGAGCCGTTGCGCCAGTTGGAGGGCGAAGTCAAGCACCAGGGGGGTGGCGCCGGGCACACTGCGGAGGGTCTTCTGGATAGCGGCAGACGGCATCCTGCCCGTCTCCATCCCCACCACGAAGGCCTCCATCAGCCGCAGCCTCGGCGTCACGATGCCGTGCTCCTCTGCCTGCGAACAGGCTTCGCGAGCCTTCGCGATCTGGCCCGTGCGCAGACACGACCACGCCAGCGCGAGGCACAGGCTGGGCACCCGCATCAGCCCCGGGGCGTCGCGGAAGGTGGCATCGAGGCTGTGGATGGCGCCGTCATAGTCGCCCGCAGCCGCCTGCGCGAGGCCCAGGTTGGCGCGGACATCAGGAGCGTCGGACAGCTCTGAGGCGGCCCGCTTCAGCTTCTCAACCGCCCCCTCGGGGTCCTCGTGCTGCAGCAGGCCCACGCCCTCGAGGTACGTCGCCCAGGCGCCGGCGCGGGGATGATCGGGCCAGAGATCAGCAGCACGCAGCAGAAGCCACAGAGCCAGCCCACGCGTCCAGGAGCCCATCGCCAGAAGCGTGTGCGCAGTCACATACATTGCGTTCGCCATCGGTCGCCGAAACATCATCCAGCCTCACTGCAGCGGGTCGTCATGTGGAAACACGCTATTGCCGACCGTGTCGTAGGCAACAATGGCCGGCAATCGCTCAACCTCAAGTCTTCTGATGGCCTCGGGCCCGAGTTCGGGATACGCAACAACCTCCGCCGCGACCACTCTCTCCGACAGCAGAGCCCCGGCCCCGCCGACGGCGACCAGGTACACACAGCAGAACTGCCTGCAGGCCTCCCGCACGCCGATGCCGCGGTCACCCTTGCCGATGGTAGCGCCGAGACCGAGTTCATACAGCCGCGGGGCAAAGCTGTCCATTCGGTACGATGTCGTCGGCCCCGCCGAGCCGAGCGCGCTGCCGGGCGGTGTCGGCGCAGGCCCGCAGTAGTAGATGACCCCGCCGGCCAGATCAATCGGCAGCGGCTCCCCCGCGTCGAGGAGCTCAAACAGCTTCCCGTGCGCCGCGTCGCGGGCTGTGTAGACCACACCGCTGATCTCGACGCTGTCGCCGGCCCGCAATGGGCTCAACTGGTCCTTATCCAGCGGCACGTGCAATTGCGTTGCCATCGGCTCTCCCTTGCGCCCGCCTATCAGTCGGCCCGCAGCCCCCCGGCGTACAGCAACGCCGCCATGATGTCCTCGGGTTCGAGGTCGGGGTGTTGGTCCATCAGCTTCTCGACGCCGTCGGCCCGCCGCGTCGCGCGCAACACATTCTTCACGCTCACCCCCGACGTCCCGACCAGCGGGTTCTCGGGCTCGACCGGATTGTCCCTGAGGCGCTTGAGCAGTTCGTTTGATTCCATGGTCCGTCCCGGGATGCGTTTCTCAAATGGTTGCCATTGCGTGCCGTGCCGCATGGCACTGCAGGTTGATTGCCAGCGGCAGGCTCGCGATGTGGCACGGGTACTTCTCGACATGGACGGCCAGGGCAGTCGTCTTCCCGCCGAGGCCCATGGGGCCGACGCCGGTCGCGTTGACGGCCCTGAGGATGTCGCGCTCGAGTTCCGCCGTCTCCGGATCCGGGCTGGGATCACCCAACTCGCGCATCAGGGCCCACTTCGACAGCACTGCCGCCTGGTCCATCGTCCCGCCAATCGCGACTCCCACCACCAGCGGCGGGCACGGCTTTCCACCCGCGAAGGTGACCTGCTTGACCACACGGTCAATGACGCCCTGCCTGCCGACCGCGGGCACCAGCATATCGACGGCGCTCATGTTCTCACTCCCGCCGCCCTTGGGCGCCACATGCAGAGTGATCGCATCGCCCTCGGTGATACGGACGTGAACGACGGCCGGAGTGTTGTGACCGGTGTTGCTGTCACGCCGCAGGGGATCGCCGAGCACCGATTTGCGCAGGTAGCCGTCGGCATACGCCCGCGCGATGCCGTCATTGATCGCGGCGTAGAGATCACCCGCGAGATGGCACTCGCGGCCGATCTCGGCGAACACGACAACGAGACCGCAATCCTGACACAGCGCAATCCGCCGGTCCGCGGCGATACGCGCGTTCTCGACCAGCGTCTCCATGACTGCGCGGGCCGGGCCGACCTCGACATCGACTGCCCGGCGCAGCGCATCCAGCACCCGCTCCGGGAGATTGAAGCTCGATTCGAGTGCCATCCGGTACACGGCACTCGAGATTGCCATCGGTTCCACGTCTCGCATTGGGATGCTGTCCTGCCTCATGGGTGTTGGCGTCCACCGGGGCACGCACAACCGCACGGCGGACGGAGTCTGTACACTCCTTCTTCGCCGTGCGGCGGGTTGTTCCTACAGGCGCCACGATTTGTTCCGCAGTATCTCCCGGCCGCTTCAGCTCTGTGCGCGCAACTGCTCCCATGCGGCGATAGTCTCGCGCACGTGGCCGGCGGAGGTGTCCAGACCGACACGCTCCTGCTCGTCGAGTTCAACCTCGACAACCTTCTCCACCCCGCCCGCCCCGAGGACCGCAGGCACGCCCATGTAGACGTCGTCGAGCCCGTACTCGCCCTCGAGCTTCACACACGTCGGCAGAATGCGCTTCTCATCCCCCAGAATCGAGGCGACCATCTGCGTGACCGCCGCGGCCGGAGCATAGAATGCGCTGCCGGTCTTCAGATAGCTCACAATCTCCCCGCCGCCCTTGCGTGTCCTGTCGACGATGGCCTCGAGCCTGTCGGCGGGGATGAGTTGTGTCACCGGAATGCCGGAGACGGTGCTGTGTCGGGGCAGCGGAACCATCGAATCGCCATGGCCGCCGAGCACCATCGCCGTTACCTCCGACGGGTGGCAGCCGATCTCCATGGCGATGAATGCGCGGAAACGCGCGGTGTCGAGCACTCCGGCCATGCCGATGCAGCGCTCGCGCGGCAGCCCGGAGACCTCGCGGGCGACGTAGGTCGTCACATCAAGCGGGTTCGAGACC
>DPJP01000176.1:6529-26649 GCA_003542955.1 Armatimonadota bacterium | reverse complement strand
AGCAGCGCGTCGGGGGCGTACTCCCTCACGCCGTTGACGACCGCGGTGGTGATGGCGGCATTCGACGCCAGCAGGTCGTCGCGCGACATCCCCGGCATGCGTGGCTTCCCTGCGGTGATGACCACGACGTCCGAACCCTCGGCGGGGGCGTAATCCTCGCCGCCCTCGATACTGCGCGCATGCCCGACAATAGGCGCCGCCTGGGCCAGGTCGAGCGCCTTGCCCCTGGCAAGTCCTTCGACAATATCGACGAGATAGACGTCGGCGATATCGCCTTCGACGATGCGCTGTGCTGTTGTTGCGCCGACATGCCCGGCGCCAACGACTGTGACTTTCATTCTGGCCTCTGCCTTTCCGTGCAACCTGTTGGGGCAGGCGCGATGGGGTTGGGTCGCGTGGGTGCTTTCTGCTATAATGCGCTCGCCATGGAGGCGAATCCGGTTATCAAGTACCTGCCTGCCCTGCTGGTGCAGGCTTTGCTGTTGATGGTCATCTCCCGCACGCTGTTCCGCGCACTGGTAATGGCGTTCGGCACGCGCGGAGGCGGGGGCATAGTAACATTTCTCCGCATCGTGGGCAACATCATCCACGAGACCAGTCACGCGCTCGGCTACCTGCTCTTCGGCTACCTGGTCAAGCACATCGTGTTCTGTGCGCTCGACCCCCAGAGGACGGGAGTCTGCGTCCGCGGCAGGCCCTGGTCGCGCTTTGCGCTGCCGTGGCTGGCCGATGGCGCCGCGGCGCTCATGCCTCTGATCATCGGCTCGGTGGCGCTCGCATGGGTGGGCAGGCTCCTGGGAGTCATCGACTACCAGGCCATGGATGTCGGCGGCACGGCGATGCTGCGCGCCGTTGTCGACCAGGCCCTGGCGTTGCTCGGCAGCCTCGACTGGAGCCGGTGGCAGACCTACTTGTTCCTCTACCTGGCGCTCAGTATCAGTGCGGAGGTCTCCCCCAGCCATACCGACGTCCGCTACTCGCTGCCCGCGCTCGCCGCGGTGGCGGTGATTGCGGGGCTGCTGGTGTTCTCGGCACAGCACGCACAGGGGCTCAACGAGCTGCTCACCCGCGCGGGCAACTGGATGCTCCCGGGGATTGAGAAGCTCTTTGCCGTCTGGAGCCTCGCACTGGTGCTGATGCTGCTGGTCTCAGCCGTCGTGATCCCCGTGACCTTCGTCATCCAGTCGCTCCGGCCGGACACGCACTGACGCGCGCCCGGCAAACTCGCATCATCTCCCACGGCTCTACTTCACCTCTATGGCCTGAGCGGCAGCCTGCCCGCTGAGCCAGTCGCGCGCGGTCAACCGCCACGTGCCCCGCTCCATCGTCAGCGGCAGCCGCAGCGCAACCGTGCCGCGACCGTCCACGACCCGCTGATAGCGTTGCAGGCCCGACCACGGAGCGTCAGAGTCCGCGGTGCTGGGGCCCCGCAGGGCCAACTCGACGAGTTGACGCCCCGCGAGCGGCCGTCCGTCAGAGCCGACGACGCTGAGCGTGATGTCGGCGGCGGTACCCGCCTCCATCGTTGCCGGCGCCGCCAACTCCAGCCGCGAGATCGACTCCGGCAGGCACGCGATGACCGCGGCGGCGCCCGGCTCCAGGTGCAGCGAGAACGTGGCCCGATCCCCCTGGGGGGGCGCCTCGATCGCCTCGTGAGTCAGTACGTTGTACAGCGCATAGCCCGCCGGGATGCTCACGGAGACATCCTGCGGGAGCCCCCGATCGCGCAGGGGCCCGGGACCGTCCACCGCCGAAAGCTCGACCTTCCAGGCCTCATACTGCGGACCCGGCTCCCGGTTGTCGTTGATCACGAACAGGTAGCGTGGCACGCGCGCAGGCTCCGCGGACCGGCTCTGCGCCGGTTGCGACGCTTCCCGCGTGAATGTGAAGACCTTCTCGGCCGGCTCGACGCGCGCGAAGCCCCGCACAGTCGGCCGGTACCCATCGGCCCAGGCCGAGTACGCGGCCGCGGCGCCGTCGATATCGCGCTGCTGCTCGATCTCCAGCCGCGTCATGCCCGGAATCTCCGCGCGCAGGATCCTGTCCGCGACCACGTGCGTACCGGCACGGGCGGCCTCCACCAGGGCGTCATGGGTATCCGCCGGCAGACACCACGCGCCGGGAACGATCACCACATCGTACCGCGACAGCCACCCCGCCTTCACGTGGTCATCGGTGATCCAGTCAAACGACACTCGGTGCTGCGCAAGCGCGCGGCTCGCCGTCCGCATCTCCCAGTGCCGAATCCAGTTGTCATAGACCCCCGGCTGGGTGAAGCAGAGCCCGTCGGTCTCCAGCAGCGCCACACGCGCCTGCTCGGCGGGCAGTCCGCCGACAAGCGTCCCAATGGGCTGGATGAGCGCGTATGTATCGGTCATCACCTGATCGCAGATCGGGTCATAGACGCCCGTATGGCGCTCCCCGAGCCCGTATAGCCCGATGCCGCTCGAGGCGCAGGCGACCGAGATCCACAGGTTCTCCCGGAAGCAGTCGGGGCTCAGGCACAGCACCTTGCGCTTGCCGTCGGTATCGTTGACCCACAGCCCGTTGCCGTCATCCCAGTAGCAGGTGCCGGGCATGGCCTGGAAGGGCTTCCCGACCAGCCGCGCCATGGTTGAGGCCTGGCTGAAGCGGGCGATGAGCCCCTGCGGTGATTTCGGATAGGCCCAGTGGTCGACCATGTCCATCTTCGCAAACTGGGTAAGCGCCTCCGGCTGATCGGAGTAGTACCTGCACTGCAGGCCGGTGCGCCGCATCTCATCCACGAGCAGGCTGTTCAGCAGCCAGTAGCCCATTCCTCGCTCCCGCCACCAGCGCAGGAATACAAGCTGCGGGTTGGCTTCGGGGAGGATTGCAGGAAGCGGGTCGTCTTCCAGCGGTGTCACATGCAGCGGATGCCAGGCGATGCCCGGGGGCACTGCGGACAGCCCGGTCTCACCTGTCATCCAGTCAGCAAACCACTCGTCCTCCGGAACAGGCGGATCGCCGACCTCGGAGTTGACCAGACAGGCGATAACATGCGGCCATGCCATCGCCGCACAGGCGACGGCGGCGGCAGCCTCGGGCGCTCGCGCGCGCGTCTCTATAGACCACGGGTGCGGTGTGCCCTCGCGCACGTCGATGCGGGTATGGGCGAACATGCCCTGCTCGAGCTGGGTCTGGAGGAAGCCCGCTCCGCCGCCGACGGCCGCGTTGAACCCGCGCTCCTTGATGTCCTTGTCCGCTCCCCAGGCGTAGATGATGAAATCGCGCCCCTGCGGCTCCTCGAAGATGCGGACGGTCTCGGTGACACGCGCATCGCCCACCTGGATACGCAGAGGGTAACTGCCGGGCGCGGCCANNCTGTCCGGCGTCGCCTCTCCGCTGACGGAGGCCTGTAGCGCCGGCACGCGTGCGGAGACGCTCGCTGAGCCCGATCCGGGGGCAAAGGGCACCGGCAGGAGTGGCATCGTGGCCGTCTCCTCCGAGCGCAGGAACACTGTGCGCTCAGGGTGGCGCAGCAGCGTGGGTGGCACGCTGCCTGCGAGTGACTCCGTGGCCGCGGCCAGGGCGGCAATCTCGGCCTCAGTCAGGCGACTATCGAACAGAGCCACCTCGTCGAGATCACCGGTCATGGCGGTGGCCTCGAGGAAGCTGCCGCCCAGGCGGATCATCGAGCCCGGTACCGCTGCGCCGGCGGTGATGCCCGATTTGCCGATCTGCTTGCCGTCGAGATAGCCCGCCATGCCCTGCCCGTCCCAGGCGAGCGCCAGGTGGTGCCAGCCATCGAGTTGCCCCGCCTCGAGCAGTTGCTGCTCGAGGTTAGTGTGGAACACGCCGACCTTGAACGCGGTCGCGTGCGCATCCCCCGCGTAGAAGGCGTTGGTGCTGATGTGCCAGATGGGCGCAAACCACCCCGNNCCATTGCGTTCACCTGGTTGGCGCCGCCACACTCGGAGGGCAGCGGCCGCACCCAGAGGCACAGCGTCCCCGCCTCACCCGTGAAGCCGGTCGCCGAGGCGTCCAGGTCAAGCCACCCCGGCCCACGCGTCTGCCCGCCGGGAAGCCAGGTGGTCGGCTCGGTATTCAACAGAGGATAGACACACGTCTGCTCGAGCTGCAGCCCATCGGCATACACCGCTCCGGGCGTGAAGGCCACCTCATCGCCGGGCAGTGCCTCCAGCGCCGCAACCAGCGACTGCTCCGGACGCCGGACGTCGATCTCCAGCAGCGCCATCACGCGCTGCCAGGTGGGCGTCAGCACGACCTCACCGGGCGTCTGTACCGTCTCGAAGATGGGCTTGGGCTTGGCGTTGGGGTCCTTGGCGAGGGCAGCCGCGTTGTCCTGCTCGATCTTCTCGCGCCACGGAGCGCTCTCATTGAGGTCAACCAGGCTCAGGCGGACCTTCAGAGGCGTCTCCGAGCGGAGATAGGCGGAGAAGACGAACACCTTGTTGGGCCGGATGCGCGCGGTCGCCTTCACGGGTAAAGGCGGCAGCTTCCAGACGAGTCCCGGCTCGGCAACAGCCGCGCGCAGCGACTGCGTGCCGAAATGGGCAGCACCTGCCTCGGCGGCGAGTTCGATGCCCGGACCCGCCTCGAAGCCGCTGGTGTCGCTCTGGATGTCGGCCTGGTTGGCAGAGAGCAGATTGGTGCGGCGTCGTTCCATCCGATACGCCTGGCCGAAGCGGCCGGGGACGAAGCTCGCCGTTTCAGTGGGCATGTCTACGGCCCAGCCGGAGCCGCAGACCGAGACCGGCCCGTGATCGAAGTCGGCGTAGAAGACCAGGTCCGAGCCGGAGGCCAGAGCCGGTGTTGCCAGCAGGAGAAGCAACGGCAGGCGATGGCGGAGCATGGGGTCCTCCTCGACACGCGCAGTAGTCGCCGCCCGGTGGGCAGTCACTCTGTGCACATGTACGCGCTGCGGGGGGCAATTCCCTGCCTGACTTCAGAAGCCGGGTCCCGCATGGCGCCTTCCGAAGCGGCCGACGCCTCACGGCCCACTGCCTGGCGCCGCACTACTTCTCATCCACGGGGGTGAAGCGGTCCTTGCTCTCACCTCCCGCCGGACAGACCCACGTATCGGGCAGGTCGGCGAATGGAGTGCCGGCCTTCACACCGTGAGCCTCGTCGCCCTCAGCCGGGTCGTAGACATGCCCGCAGACCGTGCACACGTACTTGCGCTGCCGCAGAAGCTCGCGTACCTCGGCGAGGCGCTTGTCGACATGGGCCTTGTTGTCTCCCCCCGGACCGATCTCCATCGCGCGCGCGTATGCGGCCTCCGCGGCCACGTAGTCGGCCTGCTGCATGAAGCTGTCGGCGATATAGCGCTGGATATGGGAGCGCAGGTGCAACTGATCCACGGCCGGGTACTGCCACGCCTTCTCGTACTCCTGCCGGGCCCTGTCGAAATCACCTACCGAGAGCCATGCGTGGCCGATGGCCGCCTGCGCGGAGNNGCCGTCTGGGCCTCCTCGAGCCGCTTCTGGGCTACCGCGATCTCCCGCTGAACGCGATTGACCGAGTCCTCGGCGGCCTGCTCCCCGGCGGCATAGGCGTAGCGCCGGAAGGTGAACTGCCGCGTGAGGGCATCATAGACGTACGCGCCGGGCTGGTTCGAGGCGATTGCGGTGAGCCCGTCGGGCAGCGTGGCTCCCTCCGCCGCCTGGGGTAAGGCGTCCAGACTGCTGTTCTGCCCCATGCCGAAGACCAGGATCGGAATCCCGCCCGCCCTGTAGTTGTTCCCGCGCAGGTGGACGTTCTCCGTCTTGACCACCACGTGCGCCGTGCGGGTCACGATCACCCCGTCGACGACGTTGTTCTCCTTCCACTCCGCGCCGCCTTTGACGCCCCAGAAGTGGTTGGTGTCGATGGTGGTGTTACCATACGGCGTGAGTACCCCGACGTTGTTCGCGTTGGCCTCGAAGTAGTTGCCGGTGATGACCATCTGATTGCCGCCGGCGTTGAGCACTCCGTAACCGGCGAGGTCCTCGAAGATGCTGCCTGCCACATGGATGCCGCTGCTGCCCCATGTGCCGGCATTGGGGCCGATGATGAGCCCGTGATGCCCGCGCCGGAACTCGCAGTTGACCACGCTCACGGAGTTGAAATGGTTGCGCCCCCAGACGCCGATGCGGTTGCCGCGGAGCAGGCAGCTCTCAAAGCGCACCTGGTAGCAATGGTTGATGTGGATGCCGACATTCTGGCTGTGTACGCGCACATCGCGGAAGGTGATGTTCTTGGGGACGGTCTCGGCGGGGATCTTGATGCCGACGCCGGTCTGTGATGCCTCCCGGTCGAAGGTCAAGCCCTCGATGACATACCCGGAGCCCTCGTAGAGCAGGTACGGCAACCCCTCACGTGGCGGGAGCCACAGCTCCAGGATAGCCGCGCCGACGTTGGTGACCCCGTCGAAATCCAGCTCTCCCGGCAGCGCGTTGACGGTGTAGGACTCGTTGGCCTCGGTGGCCGCTTTCAGCCGCTCATCATAGCGCTGCGGCTGGGCATCGAGGGCCGGGGTGCCCCTGAGCACCGCACCGTAGCCACTGAGCCGCACGCCGTGATGGGCGGGACTGGTTCCCAGCTTGATGGTGCTGTTGACGCGATAGAGTCCGGGCGGGAAGTGGACGGTGGCGCCCTTGACGTACCCGTGCTCGACTGAAACATGGTCGATTGCCGCCTGGATGGCCGGGGACCAGTCATCATCATGGACAAGCCCGGCGAAATCGCGGACGTTGACGGTATCGGGCGTGGCGGCCCCGGCATCCTGTGCCCCACCGGCCGCACAGAGCCCAAGCACCGCGAGCGCGATCAACAGCCATGGTATGTAGTCCATCGTGCAGACCTCCTCAGTTGCGGTCACTGCGTCCTCCGTAGCCCCGTTACCTGGAAGTGCTCGCAGGCAGGGGCAAAGACCTCCTGGGGGGGCGAGAACGGCCGGTGTCAGGCACTGAATCATGAAGCTTGCCAAGTCCTGCTATCACGCGCCTGCAGAGACCCAAGATTCATGATTCAGTGCCTGGCACCAGGTTAGCTGGGGCTCTTGGCCACCCGGAAGCCCCAGCCTTCGGAGATAGAGTTGGGGTACTCGTAGTTGTAGCGGAACGCGGCTCGGCAACGCTGGTTCGTATTGCCGTACGAGCCGCCGCGCAGCACCTTCTTTGTACCGTCTGCAGGCCCCGGCGGGTTCAGTTCAGGGCTCACCTCGTAGTAGGTCGCCGAGTACCAGTCGTTACACCACTCATACACGTTGCCCACCATGTCCAGAGCGCCACACCAACTCGCCCCCGCAGGGAAACTGCCGACAGGGAATGTGGTGCCACCAGGGCCCTTGGTGTCGAAGTTGCAGCACTTCTGGTCGTCAAACTCGTCCCCCCAGGGATAGGTGAGCGCATCTGGCCCCGCCGCGGCATACTCCCACTGTGCTTCGGTTGGCAGGACGTAGCCGTAGTGGTCGCAGTACGCCTGTGCATCCTCCCAACTGACCCAGACAACAGGATGGGGGTCGCCCTGCGTGCTCCAGGCGGGGAATGCGCGGCCCGTGGCGTCGCAGAACGCCCGGTACTGCGCGTTGGTGACCTCACACTGCCCTATCCAGAAGCCGTCGAGGGTCACCTGATGAACTGGGCGCTCATCAGGCAGACCGTCTTCGCTCCCCATCATGAAGCTGCCGGCGGGCACCCAGACGAGCGTCTGGCCGTCGGGGCCGGTTGTTTCGTCACCCGGCGCCAGACCACACGCGATCGGCCAGGGGGCGAGACCGACCAGGCAGCGGAGCAGGGCGATGGCGTCGGTGATGCCGGTGGCGCTGTCGCAGTCGCAATCGGCGAGGGCATTGGCCGGGTCAAGGCCGACGATGATGCGGAGGATGCCGACGGCATCGGTGATGTCAGGTGTGCCGCTGCCGTTGAGGTCCCCGCGCAGACCCGCCTGACACAGCCCGGTCCCTGTATCGGCGCCGACGTCGGACACAGTGCCATCCCGCCCGCCGTGGCATCCAACCACAGCGACGAGCAGAATGGTCGTCATGATCGCCAGTACCTGAAGGGAATGCCTGCCCATGTCCCCACCCCCTCGAAGCGGATCACTCCGACGAGGATATTCGCCGGTGGGGCTGCCACTCCTGCCACAGCGCCGCTCGGCGGGTCTGACGCCTCAGAGGCCGTTGGGCCGCCAGTCGGGCCGCGAGCCGTTAGCGACCTTGTGCAGGCCGCTGCCGTCGGCGTTGACGACCATCACGGCCGAACTCCAGTCGCCACCCTCGCCGATGCGCTCGAAGGCCAGCATATCGCCCGCCGGGGACCATGCGGGCTGGTCATCCTGTCCACCCTCCGGGGCCGTGGTCAGAATCGTCTGCTGCGGGATGACGCCTGGAGGCGGCAGTTGCCCCGGCATCAACCTGATCCCCTCGAGGTTGAAGGCGATCCACTGACCGTCCGGCGACCAGGCCGGATAGTGCGCGTCATCGAGCACCTTGCGGGCGGCAGCACTGCCGTTTGCCGGGAGCACCCACACGCCGCCGTTGTCATCAGAAAAGCCGATCAGCGTGCCATCCGTCGACCAGTTGTGGTCCTCCGCCCAGATGAACGGGGGAGCCGAGGGATTGTAGATCTGGTGGAGGCCGGAGCCGTCGGCGTTGATGATCGAGATGGCGCCGTTGTGCTCGATGGCGATCCGGGCGCCGTCCGGCGACCAACGCGGGTATCCGCCGAGTTCGCTCACCTGCGCGGCGCCGGCGCCGTCGGGATCACAAGTCCACACACCTCCCCAGGTGCCGTAGGCTATCCTCTGACCATCGGGGCGCCAGTCGAAGCCCCTGACCTCGTCTCCTTCCGAGCTGAAGTCGATCTGGCGCTGCAGGCCCGTGCCGTCGGAGTTGACCGACCAGATGTCGCCCTCCTCGTCAAGGAAGGAGACGACCTGCACCTGCGGGGGCGCGTCGATGACAATGCCCCACGTGCTGAAGCCCGTAATCGCGCCACTGACCGTCTGAGCCCCCTGATCCACTGCTGAGCCGGGCACGATTGCCCAGGCCCCATCCACGACCCTGGCCAGAGCGAGGGTTGACTCGTCCGTCCCGGCGGGGAGGCTTCGCCGGTCGTATCTGATGGAGAGTGTCGCCTCGGTGAATGCCGTCCCATCCGGCGCCAACTCATAGATCGTCCCCGGCACCAGGCGCGCGCCAACCGGGTAGACGGCCTGGGCGTAGATGGCGATATCCGTCTCTGCCGCAAGCGAACCGGCGGGGAACTGCAGTGTCGCCGCCCCATCGACCGTCGTTGTGGTGCCGCCCTCCGGCCCGATGGGCTCGGAAGCGACTCCAACCGGCCACCCGTCGAGCCCCACCACGCAGCGCAGCAGCGCGATGGCGTCACCAATACCGACGGCTCCGCTGCCGTCGACATCAGCAATGGGGTCAGCGGCCTGCAGGCCCACGACCATCCGCAGTATCCCAATTGCGTCGGCGACACCGGGCTGCCCGTTGCCATCGAGGTCTCCGAGCAGACCCACCGCTTCGCTACACACACCCCCGCCGCCGGGCGCGACCGCCGACACGGCGGCTCCACCGGCCCGTTCCGCACCGCTGTGGCAGCCGGCCAGGCCTGCAATCACGATCAGTCCAACGAAGACAACAGCAGAACCAGAACGGAGACTCACCGTCATTGCGCACGCTCCGTGGTGAGAGATGGCTGACCACCGGAGCCTGTTCTCTGCCCTGGACGGCGCAACCTGCTCGGCGCAGGCAAAGCAGCGACCCCACCCAGTACGCTCCCCGCGCCGCTTCAAGAGCCGTCCGCGTCGGAGAGAGGCAGTCAGGGGCTAACCACCCCGCATGCGCATCGCCCTGCGGGGACGGCGCCGGCGACAGGCATTCGCGCCGTCGCAGAGCACACGCATACTGCGATGTGAGACAAAAGGCGTTTCTCACGGGGACGCAGCGCACCGGAACCCGCGGTGGCTGTCCGTGGATGCCGGGTAGTTGATGTAGCGGAACGCGGCGCGGCAGTAGTCAGGGTCGAACTCGCCGCCGGAGCCGTACTCGTTGCTGCTCCATGACCCACCGCGCAGCACCTTCGTCGTTGAGTAGACAGGCCCGGGCGGATTGAGCACGGGGCTCACCTGGTAGTACGTGTCACTATACCAGTCGGCACACCACTCAAACACGTTGCCGGCCATGTCCAGCGCCCCACACCAGCTTGCTCCTGTCGGAAAGCTGCCCACGGGGAATGTCCGGCCATACGGCCCGATGGTGGTCGAGTTGCAGCACTTCGCCGCATCCCACACATCACCCCACGGGTATATGTGCGAATCGGGCCCTGCCGCGGCATACTCCCACTGCGCCTCCGNNCTCCGTCGGCAGAGCGTAGCCATAGTGCTCACAATACGCCGCGGTGCCGTGCCAACTGACCTCGACCATCGGGTGTGGGCCAAGGTGTTGCTTTGCGAAGTAGATGCTGCCATCCTTCTCAATGCCGCAGTCCTCGTCGGCCATGTCGACCCATGAGGACACACTCGCGGGCGCCACACGGTTGAGGAATGCCGCGTACTGGTCGTTGGTGACTTCACACTGCCCGACCCAGAAGCCATCCAGTGTGACCTGGTGCACAGGCTGCTCCTGCTCGTACCAATCGGCACTCCCCATCATGAAGCTGCCGCCGGGTACCCAGACGAGCGTCTGACCGTCGGGGCCGATCATCTCCTGCCCTGCCTGCCGGCGCCGGGCGAGGATCCCATACCCACTGAAGCCGCCGATCCAGGCGGATACCGTATTGGCGTCGGCGTCAACCGCGGCCCCCACCGCCGGCCCCCATACGCCACCCACCACCCTGTGGATGGCGAGGTCAGTCTCCTCCGTGCCGGGGGCCAGAGCGCTCTCATCGTAGGCGATAGTCAGTTGCGCGGGCCTGGCGAACTCCGTGCCCTCGGGAGCGAACTCATAGCAGGTCCCCGGAACCAGGCCATCGCCCGCAGGGCATGTCGCTTGAGGTGAGACGGCTATGTCGGTTGCCGTCAGGAGTGCTCCTGCGGGCACCTCCAATACCACGCGGCCATCGGCGAATGTGATCGTGCCGCCCTCCGGTCCCACAGTCTCGGTGACCCCACCGATTGGCCAGTCATCCAGCCCCACCACGCACCTGAGCAGGAGGATTGCGTCCGCGACGCCCGTGTTGCCGTCTCCGTCGCAGTCCGCAAGCGCATTAGGCCCATCAAGCCCGACCACAATGCGCAGGATGCCGATGGCGTCGGAGACATCGGGATTGCCGTTCCCGTTGAGATCGCCACGGAGGCCAGCCTGCGAGACGCCGACAGACGCGCCAACCACTGCCCCCACAGCCGCGCGTTCGCGCGCTGCCCCGTGACACCCGACGACAACAACAGCAGCACACGCTGCTATTCCCACCAGGAACAGACGGTGATATCTGTACATGCGATCAGCCCCTCCGCGCACGCGCTTGACCCTCAGACTCCATCCTCGCGGCCGAGGCCGATTGTCCCGGCCGGAGTAGACGGACGGCGCACCCCGTCTATCTGCTGTGAAAGAGCGTTGCCGACAGTACGGCGGTTGCGGACCAGGAGTGCGGAACGTCCCACCAGGGTGGGCTGTCGGTGAGTCTGACAGGGTCAGTCCCGTCGGCATTCATCGAGTAGACCTTCATCCCGCCGCTCCGGCTGCTGCTGAAGGCGATGCGGCCGCCGTCGGGCGACCAGATGGCGTACTCGTCGCACTCCGGATGGTTGGTGAGGTTCACCTGCCCGGTGCCGTCGGTATTCATGACGTAGATCTCCATGTTGCCGTCTCTATAGGTCTCGAAGGCTATCTTCCTGCTGTCTGGTGACCATGCGGGGAAGTCGTCCCAGTTCGCACTGGTGGTGAGGCGGAGCGGGGCCGCTCCGTCGGCATTCATGGTGTAGATCTCCATGTCGCCATCCCGCGTACTCCCGAAGGCTATCCGGCTGCCATCTGGCGACCATGCAGGGGAGGAGTCCTCCGACGGGTGGTTCGTGATGTTGACCGGGGGCGGCATGTCGACATCCATGACGCAGATGTCCGCATTGCGCTCCAGGGAGCAGGTGTACGCGACCTGATTACCATCCGGCGACCATGCCGGCAGGTAGTCGCTCTCGGGGCTGTTCGTGAGGTTGACGCGCTGTGTTCCATCGGCATTCATGATCCAGATGTCGGCCTGCCCGCCCCGGTCGGATGACTGAAAGGCGATGCGGCTGCCATCCGGGGACCAACTGGGCCCGATACTGGATGATGTGTCGTTCGTGATGTTGACCGGGTCTGTCCCATCGGCGTTCATGACGTAGATCTGGAAGCCGCTGCCCTGATAGCTCGCGAACGCGATGCGGCTGCCGTCCGGGGACCACGCCGGCCATCCGTCGTCGAGAGAGCTGTTCGTGAGATTCCGTTGGTTCGTCCCGTCGGCATTCATGACCCAGATGTCCGACCCGGACTGGAAGGCGATGCGGCCGCCGTCCGGGGACCACACTGCATATACTCCCGGGCGGCTTGCCGGGCTGCTCTGTCCCGTCCCATCGGCATTCATGGTGTAGATCCGCCAGACGCCATCACGGTAGGACGTGAAGACCAACCGGCTACCGTCGGGGGACCAGCCGCCCACACGGTTGTGTGATAGCGGATGGTTCGTGATGTTGACCTGTCCGGTCCCGTCGGCGTTCATGACGTAGACTTGATCCTTGACGTCACGGTCGGATGTGAAGGCAATCCGAGTCCCGTCCGGAGACCAGGCAGGCCGCGAGTCATAGCTCGGGTGGTCCGTGAGCCTGAGCGGCGCCGGCCTCACGGCATCCATCACGTAAATCTCCCCATCGCCATCGCGGTTGGTCGCGAAGGCGATCCGGGTGCCATCGGGTGACCACGTGGCGGGGCCGTCGTCGGAGGGGTGGTTGGTGAGGTTGGTCTGACCGCTCCCGTCGGCATTCATGACATAGACTTCGGAGTTGCCGTCCCGGAGTGTGCCGAAGAGTATCCGGCTACCGTCCGGCGACCAGACAGGCCAGTCGTCGACCGCCGGGTCATCCGTGAGCCGCGTCTGAGAACTGCCGTCGGCATTCATCACCCAGACATCGACCTCAGGCGCGGCAGTCCAGAGCGTCCTTGAGAACGCGATCAACCCGGATGCCGCTGGAACCGCGTTGCCGACGACCCCGTAGGTGCTGAAGCCGATGATCCATGCCGACACTGTGTTGTCATCCACATCGACTGCGGATACCAACGCCGGCCCCCACCCGTCGCCCACCACCTTCCGGATCGCGAGATTGGCCTCGGTCAAACCAGCAGGGAGGCCGGCCTCATCGTAGACGATGGTGAGTTGCGCGGGCAGATCGAAGAGCGTTCCATCGGGGCCGAACTCGAAGCACGTCCCGGGCAGCAGGCGCGCATGGGCGGGGTGTGTCGGCTGGGGGTATACGCTGATGTCGGTCTCTGTGAGGACTGCTCCCGCAGGTACCTCAAGCCGCACGCTGCCGTC
Organism: Armatimonadota bacterium; assembly: GCA_003542955.1. Classification (GTDB taxonomy): domain Bacteria; phylum Armatimonadota; class Zipacnadia; order Zipacnadales; family UBA11051; genus UBA11051. The sequence goes on along the minus strand of DPJP01000176.1, from coordinate 13,174 downwards.
GTCGGTCGTGACCGTGCCGCCATCGAAGCCGATGGTCTGTGTCACGCCGCCGATGGGCCAGGCCTCCAGCCCGACTACGCACCTGAGGAGGAGAATGGCGTCCGCGATCCCCGTGTTGCCGTCTCCATCGCAGTCGGCGAGCGCATTGGGAGCATCAAGCCCGACCACAATGCGGAGAATGCCGATGGCGTCAGACACATCGGGATTGCCGTTGCCGTTGAGGTCGCCGAGCAGGCCCGCCTGACACGGCTGAGTCGCTCCATCAGCGCCGACGCCGGACACAGTGCCATCCCGCCCGGCGTGGCACCCGACAAAGGCAACAGTGACCATCGCCAGGACAGCCACTGACGCAAAGCGGATCCACCCTGACATTCGCCCCACCCCTCCCGCTGCATGACGGTGTCTACTTTGTCTTCGATGCACACGTGGACTCTACCTGCCGTCTAACACGGTGGCGGGAGTCGGCCGGCGCCCGGCAGGTATTCCGTCCCGCCCGGAGCAATTGGTAGGCCGAGAGACTCTGTTGGCGACCGCGGGGGCGCCCCGCCCGCCGAGACCATTGGCAGAGGAGCCGACTATGACTGCACGCCGCCTGCTTGCGCTTGCCCTGCTGCCGATCCTGGCACTGACAGTGGCCCACTCGCATGCCGTCGAACTCGATGCACCGAAGAAGCACGCCGCCGCGGCACGCCTCGAGGGCACGCTCACACTCGACGGCAAGCTCGATGAGCCGGCCTGGCAGAAGGCGCCCGAGCACACCGGCTTCGAGAACCCCCTCGGGCAGGCCAATCGAGCACCAATCCCCGAGGATGCTCAGACCCACTTCCGGGTGCTCTATGATGACGCGCACCTGTACTTCGGCATCCGCTGCAATGAGCCGAAGATGGATGAGCTGACCCTCGAGGCCGCCAGGCATCAACACGATGCGGCGATGTGGTCGGATGATGATGTCGAGATCTTCCTCGACCCCGTCGGAGACCGGCTCGAGTACTACCAGTTCGCGACCAATGCCGAGGGGACGCAGGCCGATCTGTACATGATCGAGCGCGGCAACACCGCGAAGGCGAACTGGTCCTCCGACTGGCAGGCCGAGGTCTTCCATGGCCCCGACTACTGGTCGGTCGAGGTCGCGATCCCCTTCGCCGCCTTCCACATGCGCCCTTCGACGCGCTGGAGCGACACGTGGGGCTTCTCGATCTCCCGCACCCGGACTCCCGATCCGCGCTTCTACTCCCAGTACAGCCCCGCCAAGGGCTATCACGATGTCGTCAACTATGGGACTCTCGGGCCAATCGAGGTTGATCGGGCACGATACACCATCGCCGCGGGAGACCCGAGCTTCCGGCTCGAGGCGGCTCAGGAAGGCTACCGGGTCTTCTCATCGGTGCTGCTGGAGAACCGGGGCGAGGCAGCATTCGGCGGCACGTTGAGCATGGCGATGAAGGCGGATGGCAGCGCGCCGGTACAGGCCCCCGTCGAGCTCGCCCCGCAGAGCAGCGCCCGCATCGACCTCCCGCCGGCGACGGTAGCCGAGAAGGGACGTCATGCCGCCATAATCAAACTGGATTCGGCCGCGAACTGCCCGGTGCTCATCTCCCGCTGCGATGAATGGCTCGACTACGTGCCCGTGAGCATCCATGTGACCGCGCCCAACTACCGCAACTGCATCTACGCCACACAGCGCCTCGATGCCATCACCGGCCGCGTGACTCTGGGGCTGCCGGAGGAGCAGGTCAAGGGGATGACGGTGCGGGTGAGTCTGACCTCCGCTGTGTGCCCGCCACGGAGTGTCGAGGTCGCGGTCGAGGGGACACAGGTTGGCTTCGAGCTGCCTGCGACCGACCTGCCGGTCGGTGAGTATGTGCTGCGCGCGGAGCTGCTCCGTCCTCTGGATGGCGGCAAGTTCGAGCCCGTCGAGGAGCAAGAAGCGCGATTCCGTGTCCTGCCCCCTGCCCCGGTGGTCGAGGCGCGCGTCGATGACCAGGGCACCCTCCTCATCAACGGGAGCCCGGTCTTCATCCGCGGCTGGTACGGCTCGATGGCCTATTGTGTCAGCGCGGCGTCATTCCCGCAGGCGCAGTTGCCGCACTCGACAAACTTCATGATGGGGTCGAGCGAGTTTGAGCAGATGGACCTGGGGCTCTACACGCTCAACGGTATCACGCGGTTCATCGATGAGGCGAAGGCGAAGCTCGATGCGCCCATCGATGCCGAGCTGAAGGCGAAGCTGCGCGAGGCCGTCGCCCGCACATGGCACTCGCGCAATGTCATCGGCTACTACATTTCCGATGAGCCTGAATGCCGCGGGCTGTCGCCACGCTTCCTGAAGAGCCTCTACGAGTTCATGGCACAGGAGGACCCCTACCGCTTCTGCATGATCGTCTCCCGCGCCCCGGCAACCTACATGGACGCGTGCGATGTCATGTGCCCACACCCGTACCTGACACCGCAGCAATATGAGGATGGCCGGCGCGAGTTCGGCAATGACCTCCGCCACATCCATAACGTCATCTCCGAGGCCGCCGGCGCCAATGACGGCAGCAAAGCGATCTGGTCGATGCCGCAGACCTTCACCTACGGCGGGCTGCATGGAGTTCACCCGAGCTTCTCGGAATCACGCTGGTTCACATTCACATCCATCGCCAACGGCGCGCAGGGCATCGTGCCCTTCATCTTCTCGGGCTTCTGGGGGCATTACGAGAACCGCGTGGCGATGAACGCGGTGTTCGAGGAACTCACACTGTTGGCTCCGGCTTGGACGGCGCGCGACACCATCACCGAGGCCCTCTGCGACAACCCGGGTGTCGATGTGACTGCCCGCTACTACCGGCCGGAGAGCGCCGTCCGCGGACACACATTCATCGTCGCCGCCAACCAGAGCTACGAGCAGGCCACGGCAATGATCACCGTGCCGGTGTTGGCCCGGAGCGGCAACAGGCGGCTGCTCGTGATCCGCGAGAGCCGCGTCGTGCCGGTTGTCGATGGCGCATTCACCGACACCTTCGCAGGCCTCGGTGTGCACGTCTACACCACTCTCGAGGTCCTGCCCCATTTGCAGACACTCGAAGAGCTGGAGCGCGAGATCGCCACTGCACTCGCCCAACCCGGAGAGGCGGGCAATCTGTTGGCAACCGGCACGGTGCGCTGGAGCATCGGTGAGCCGGGCCGCACCTTCCAGTCAGACTTCGACCTGGCCGACGGCCGCGCCGATGCCGCCGGCTGGATGCCTGTCTACGAGGACCGCACCCAGTGCCCGATCATCTTCGAGAAGCCGGTCACGTTTCGGCGTGTGGTGGTCGACAGCCCGACGATCAAGTCGGCGGAGTTGGATGCATGGGTCGACGGCGACTGGAAGACAATCCATCGCTGGGAGGAGCAGTACCTGTACCGCTTCGAGTACCAGGGCGAGCCGGTGACAACCGACCGCATCCGCATCCGCCCGCTGTCATTCCGCGAGGGCTACGGGAGCTGGGTCTACCCCGAGATCACGGAGCTGGGGGTGTATGAGTAGGGGGCACCATTGCGCCGGCGCGGGGAGGGGCCGGAGGCGTGGGGAGGGCCCGCACGAAGGCATGGCAGACTGCACGAGGGAGCCGGGGTAGGGGCCGCATCCCGCAGTCGCGGGACCAGCTTGCGCCGGCGAGTGCTGCGCGCGAGGTCGGCCTGCGGACGGCGACCACAGACATGAAACGGCGTTGCGCGCCGTGGGCCGGCCTCGCTCTTGTCGCGAACACCAGCGACACTCGCTCGTGCGGCCCCTCCCCGTGCATCCAGCCGCCGTACGGTCGCGGGATCGTACGCCCCCTTTGCCGACAACCGGGCAGCCCGTCCGACCTGGTAGATCACTTCAGCCCCAGCAGCGACGTATCGCTCGCCTCCACCACTGCCACCACGTCAGCCATGCTGACCGATGTGCCTGCGCGCCGGACCACAATCTCCTGCCCCTGCGTCATGTCCGCCACAATCAAGTCGCCCTCCCGGCGGGTCTCGCAACCGGCAATCTCGATCTCCACCCCGCCGAAGGGATCCTTCAGGCGCAGCTGGCGATCCACGCCGGCGGTGATGCTCACCCAGCCAGTCTCGCCGCCGAGACGGATCGCCGAGACCTTGAATGCTCCCTCGGTCACGAGGTTCTCGAAGGCCACGTCGCGCCATTGCTCCGGCACTGCGGGGAACACGCGCACGATGTCGTTGAAGCCCTGCACAAGAATGTCGCAGATGCCCTGGGTGACCCCGCAGCATGATTCCATGGTGAAAGGCGCCAGGCCGCCGAGTGCTGTGCTGAAGAGTGTTGCGCCGGTCTGCTTGAGGTCGCGGTTGAAGTGCATCCCGTTGGGCCGGATCCAGCGCTCGGCATACTGCAGCAGGCTGTCGTACGCCCACCCGGCGCGGCCGACCACCGCCGCCATGCTCACGAGCTGTGCGTACGTGTGCCCTGCCCACTGGTACTGCCCCAGCGAGCAGAACTGCCCGACGCTGGCGTCGATGATCTGCCGCTCGCGGTCTCCGTCATCAATGGTGATATCCATCGCGGGGTGGATCGCCATGAGCTGGCTCGGGTGCCGGTGCGATTCATCGAGTGGGTGATTCGCCCAAAGACACAGCACGCCGTCTTCCGTCAAGTGATACGGCACCAGGCCGTCGTGGACGGTCCGCGCGCGATCGGTGAACTCCTCGACGCCGAGGGCCTGCTCAAACTCGATCAGCCAGTCGCACGTGCGGCGAATCAGCGCGATATCGACATTCGGGTCCGCACACCATGCCTCCGCGGCATCACTGCGGTACTCGGGGCTGTTGGAGAGCGGGATGTGCAGACAGCCGTCATCCCCAGCCTCCAGATTGGCCTCGTAGAACTTCCACAGCTCCACCAGCACGGGGTANNTCCATCGTGTAGCGCCACCGTAGCCACACGAGCCAGGCCAGCCAGCCGGTGTGGCTCCAGGCGAACTTCACCGCACCCCAACGCAGCAGTGTGTTCGTGTGGTAGCCGGGGAAGCTCGCGCACGGCCAGAAGGTGCCGTCAGTCCCGAAGAACTCGCGGGTGAACTCCCGCGCGGGGGGGATGCACTCGAGCATGAACTCGCACCAGGTATCCAGCAGGTCGATGTGACCGGTCGTGCCCGCGGGCCAGAACTGCTCCTGGATGTTCATGTCGTTATGGTAATCGCCGTGCCAGGGCGGGATGATGCCATCCATCGCCCATACGCCCTGCAGCCCCGGCGGCAGGTGCCCGCGTCGCGAGGAGCATGCAAGCAGGTAGAGCCCGAAGTGCCACAGGTATTCGAAGCGCTGCTCGGGCAGGTGCACCGTCGAGGCAGACCAGAACTCCCGCCACGCCGCGATGTGTTGCTCTTCGAGAGCGTCAAAGCCCAGCTCCGCCGCCTCATCCCAGAGGCGCCGCGCGCGTCCGGCCGCTTCCGACGCCGTGTCGGCGATGGCGACCGCCATGAAGAAATCCGGGCCGCCCTGGTTGTAGACCACGGCATAGCACCGACCCTCGGGGATCTGCTGCGTCAGCACGCACAGCTCCCCGTCGTCCGCCACCACCGGCGCCGGGTGCCCCAGCTCCCTGAGTTCCTCCCCCGTCTCGACCATCGGCACAAGCCGCAGGCGGGCGTCCGCGTCGGCGACACGCAGGCAGAAGACGTCAGTATGACGATCTACGAAGGCGGTCAGGGCATATTCCCTGTTGACTGTGCGTATCGAGCCGGAGACGGTTGCCGTGTCCAGGTCGAGTGAGCAGCAGTACTCTTGCGCCGAGCCGAGGTCGAGTTCGGCTCGACCGATGTAGACCTTCGTCGGTGTGTGCGGCCCGCCCGGGTAGTCGAAACACTCGACGGCCTTCTCCAACTCCTTGAATCTGCCTTCGGCGACGGCGCGGCGGACCCCTGCGTAGGTATACTCAGGGTGCCTGGCGAACGCGCGGTTGTTGCGGAGGTCCCACAGATCGGCATGGTCGAGGGTGAAGCAGAGCGGGTTGCCATCGCCCCAGGCCATCACCCCGAGGGCGCCGTTGCCAAGCGGGAAGCCGTCCTGCCACTCTTCTGGGGCCCTGTGATGCGTGAGCGTGTGGCGTGCGGCATCTCGGCCGGATGGGGCCTGTGGCATGCGGATCGCCTCCTGCAGGGATGCGGGTACGCTCGGCTATGCGGGTGAGGAGAGCTTCGACGGGGCAGCGTGACACTCCTCCTGCGCGGGCACGTTACGCCTGGGCCTGCCTCGGAAGCCTTGCACACGACGCAAGCCTCCCTCGTGAGGCCCCTCCCCGCCGCCATCACGGCCCCCGCCAGACCAGCGACGCCTCACTCGCCCAGCAGCCACCTGTCAAGCCAATCGAAGGCCTTGCGGCCGCTGAAGCGGTGGCCGCTCTCGAAGACGTCGATGTCGAGCCGGTCGCNNGCCGCTCCATAGATGCGCTCGATCTCCGAGTAGATCTCCGTGGCGTAGATCTCGGGGCTGGTGTCGTCGTTCGTGCCCAGCTCGATCAGGAGCGGGCGCGGGGCGATGAGGCCGAATACCTCCGGCGTATCGGCCTCGGAAAGCAACCCGGGGACGAACTGCGCCCCGCAGCTCGAGTCGATCGCGAGCCGCTCCCGGAACGTGTTCAGGCAGCCGCTGGCGACCGCACAGCCGACACGCTCATCG
>DPJP01000176.1:3899-6519 GCA_003542955.1 Armatimonadota bacterium | reverse complement strand
GGCCGAGAGATACATCGTCATCCGGCCGCCATAGGAAAGCCCTATCGCCCCCACCCGGCCCCCGATCCCATACTCACCGATGGCATAGCTCAATGCGCTACGCAGGTCCTGCACCTGCAGGGCAACCAGGTTGATACCGAACTCCAGCAGGCGCATGTAGTTGGTGTCGCACGGGTCTCGGCGGGAAGCCTCATCGTCACGGCGGGCNNCAGGTGCGATCACCACATACCCGCGCTCGGCAAGCTGCACCCCGTAGGTGTAGTTGGCGTGCCGGATCACCTCCGCCTGGGCGGGGTCTCCCCCATCCAGGCCGATCGTCTCACCAAACCTGTAGCTGTGCCCGTGGAGAGCCAGTACGGCGGCGCCGTTGCGCTCTCTGGGGAGCAGCGCCCACGCCGGGAATGCCCGCCCGGGGCCGGCGTCGAACCACAGCCGCTGCCGGACCATCGGCCCGAGGTCATCTTCCGAGAGCACGGTGACCGCAGCCGGGAGCGGCTCTGTGGACCCCAGCAGCTCGCCCAGTCGCTCGGCGAACTGCGCGCGCCAGCGCTCCCATGCCTCGGTGCTCACCTCCGGCAGGCGCATGCGGCGCGGACGGTTGGTCAGGTCATTGTACAGGTGCCAGGTCGAGAGCGCCTGTGGGTCCGGGAGACCGTCGCGCAGCGGTTCGCTCGTGGCGTCGAGAGCGGGCCGAAGCGTGCTGACACCATCCAGGGGTGAACGATCCGGCGCACAGAGCCGCGCCGCAACGCGGGGACTCGCCCGCAGTGGGTCGACCGACAGCACGAGCGTGTTCTCCCCCGCGCGCAGCAGCACCCGTCGGCTGTTGCCGTAGGGCGCCACGCTGCCGATGAGCGGCGCAACGATCTCGTCGTTGAGCGTCGCCTCGATGCCGGTGAAGGCACTCAGTTCGAGCAGGGCGTCGGTGTCGCTGTCGGCGTGGAATCGGGCGCGGAGGCAGACCAGGTTACCGGCTGAAACGAAGTGGCTGATATCCACCGCGTAGCTGTAATGAGCCCTCAGCACCTGCCCGTCGACATCCCACGCCAGAATCAACCCATGTAAGCCGCCGACCGTCTGGAGCCCATCAGCCACCCACATCATCGCCACACCCCGCCGAAGCCGTCCGCATCCGCCCGCCCGGCCCGTGCCGGTACGCCCCGCGGCTTGTTCGCCGTCGGCCGCGTCCATTCCTGTCGGCCAGTCCTGCAGGTGCACGAAGCACTCCGCGGGAAAGACACGTCGCCGGCCACAGAGATCTGGCACGCGTCCGCGGAGGCTCCGCACTATGTCGAGAAGACCTAACGTCCTGCTCATCACCGCCGATCAGATGCGCGGCGACGCGCTCGGCTGCAACGGCAACAGCTTCATCCGCACGCCGCACCTTGATGCCCTGGCCACGAGGGGCGTCACATTCACGAATGCTTCCTCACCCAACCCGATCTGTGTGCCCGGCCGTGCCTGCATCACCACCGGCAACTACCCGCATGTCTGTACGCAGGTCAAGAACAACGGCGGATTCATCGATCCCGGTCAGATCAGGATTGCGCAGCACTTCAGCGACGCCGGCTATATGACCGCGGCCATCGGCAAGCTGCACTACGTCCCCTACGCTCCACCGGGGCAGAAGCGCCTCCTGCACGGCTTTGAGTACTGCGAGTTGTGCGAATCCGGCCGCGTCCTGAGCCTCTATGATCCGCGCGGTACCCTGCGCGGGGTCGAGGACTACCACGACTACCTCGTCGATGTCGGCTTCGGCGGCTACGAGCGCGCCCATGCCATCGGCAACAATGATGTCCACGCGGGGCCATCGGCGCTGCCCGCGGAGCATCACGAGGAATCATGGGTTGCGAGCCGCAGTATCGCGAAGCTGGATGACCACCTCGCCCGGAACCCCGACCGGCCCTTCCTCATGTGGAGTTCGTTCGCCAAGCCGCATTCACCGTATGACCCGCCGGAGCCGTACAACCGGGCCTATGACCCTCGAGAGGTCCCGCCACCCGCCGGCAGCGCCGAACTGCTCGCCGACCGCGACCCGATGATCCGCACCTGGCCGGTTGCCTATGGCTGGGAGCGAATGTCCCCGCAGGCCGTTCAGTACTCGCGCGCACACTACTTCGGGATGGTGACATTCCAGGACGAGATGATCGGCCGCATCATCGACTTCCTCCGGCAGGCCGGGCAGCTCGAGAACACAGTAGTCCTCTACACGGCCGACCACGGCGACCTGCTCGGCGACTTCGGCTGCTTCTTCAAGTGCAGCATGTTCGCGGGCTCAGTGGGCATCCCGTTTCTTGCCGCAGGGCCAGGAATCAGCGTGCAGGGCGCGAATGAGTGCCTTGTCGGCCTCCAGGACGTGCTGCCTACGCTGGCGGGCCTGTCAGGCAATCCGCTGCCGCGAGAGGTTGCGGGGCATGACCTCTCGCCCATTCTCGCCGATGCGAACGCGGGCGGGCGAGAGACGTACGTCTCCCAATGCATGGACTCCCCGAACCAGCGCTACATGGTGCGCACGGGCCGGTACAAGTACGTCTACCACGAACTTGGCGGGGTCGAGGAGCTGTATGACCTGCCCGATGACCCGCAGGAGTTGCACAACCTGAGCGCCGAGAAGCGTGAA
>DPJP01000176.1:0-3890 GCA_003542955.1 Armatimonadota bacterium | reverse complement strand
TGAACTCAGAGAGCAGTTCCGCGGGGCGCTGCTCGACTGGGTGCGCGAGAACGGCGACGAGCAGATGCTCGACGGCGATGACCTGGTCGTATCGCCTGAGGACAGCAGCATGCACACGGAGCTGCAGGCGGGGCGGCTGGGCTGGCGGTGGTATTGAGGGGGACTGGGGACTGGCACGGGGACTGGCACCCATTGCGCCCACTCGCGACGCCGGAGGCCAACCGTTTGCACCGCAATGGGTCCCTGTCCCCGAGTCAGTACGCGTCGAGGTCATTGGAGACAGCGACCTGTCGCGATCAATAGGTATCGTCACTCGCGCAGGCGAAGGGCGCGACAGGTGGCAGTCCCCCCCTGTCCCACACACGACGATGGAGGTACGCCATGACACGCTTGCTTGCCGCACTCATACTCTCCCTGGCCGCGCTCACCGCGCAGGGCCAGCCACTCGTCTTCGAGGCGGAAGACGTCATCGTCAACAAGGACGCGCTGCTCTACGACAAGAGCGCTCCCGACAGGTGGAATGTCTGGGGCACCGACAAGGACGCCGACAAGAAGTGGTCCGGCGGCGTCACCGTCCAGTCCCCCCCCGTGATGGAGGACCGCGCCACCCCCGAGGAGGGCGCCCCGCCGCTGCATATCGTCATCCCAGACCTCCCGCCCGGCAGCTACATCGTCACGCTCAAGGGTGGGCGCGACCTCGGTGTATCGCTCGACGGCAGGGAGTGGAAGCGTCTCTCGGAGCTGGGGTGGCGGCTGGGCAGGGTCGAGGCGAAGGACGGGAAGCTCGAGTTCTGGCTTGATGACCGCTATGCACAGAAGGACAACCCCGGCTTCGGCTATGCCGACACGATCACTCTGACGGCCGCGATGCCGGAGACGATGGGCGTGGCCAACGGCGGGCTCGAGTTCGGCAAGGACTTCGCAGGCAGCGGATGGGCGTTCTGGAGCCGGGAGGGCATCGGCGGGGCGGAGCTGGTCTCACCCGGCCACTCCGGCGAGGGCTGCATCAAGTTCACGCATGAGGGCGAACTCGACTACGCGCTCACCAACAGCGGACGCCTCGACGTGACACCCGGCAGGACCTTCGCGGCAAGCGCCTGGCTGAAGTGCCAGGATACGCTGGAAGCCACCCTCAGCATCGTCGCAATGGGTCAGGGCAAGGTCGTCTCATGGAGCATCGGCTCCGACGGCGTCTTCGACAACGCCGACTGGACGCGCGTCGAGGCTCACTGCCGCATTCCCGCCGGCTGCGACCAGATCTACCTCCGCGTCGTCGGCAGCGGCAAGGCGACGGTGTGGGTCGATGATGTCGCCCTCACCGAGACCGATGAGCCCGCGCCCGTGGCCAGGCCGAAGACGAAGGTCGAGGGCTATGCCCGCGAACGCGTCGAGGAGAGACTTGACCGCGGAATCTTCGCCATGCCGCTCGAGGGTGGGAGGGTCTACATCGGCTGGCGGCTGCTCAAGAGCGACCCGGAGAAGGTCGCCTTCAACATCTACCGCGGCACCGGCCGGATGCTGCCCGTCAAGCTCAACGAGGCGCCGCTGACCCGCACTACCGACTTCATCGACGAGAGCGCCCCGTTGCAGAGAGACAACATGTGGTTCGTCAAACCCGTGGTCGAGGGCAAGGAACTCCCTGCCTCGGAGACAACGCTGCTGCCGCCGAGCCCTGATGTCAAGGGTTACCTCGGGTTCAAGCTGCAGGGCGACTACACGTTCCAGAAGGTCGGCCTGGGTGACCTCAACGGTGACGGCAAGCTCGACTATGTCGTCAAGCAACCGCTCGACAACATCGACCCATACGGGAGCTACTGGTACAAGAGCCCCGAGACCTACAAGCTGGAGGCCTACACCGGCGACGGCGAGTTCCTCTGGAGCTACGACCTCGGCTGGGGCATCGAGCGCGGCATCTGGTACTCACCCTGTATCGTGTACGACTTCGATGGCGATGGCAAGGCGGAGGTCGCCGCGAAGACCGGCGAGGGTGACCCGCGCAGTGAGGGCGGCCGCATTCTCTCCGGCCCCGAGTACGTGACCATCCTCGACGGAGAGACGGGCAAGGAGCTTGCCCGCGCCGACTGGATCGACCGCAGGCCGTTCGGCGGCGGGCTGAGCGGCTACAACCTCGCATCCCGCAATCAGATTGCGGTGGCCTACCTGGATGGGAAGACCCCGTGCCTGATCGTCCTCCGGGGCACGTACTCAGTCATGATCGCGGATGCCTACCAGTTTCATGGCGGCAAGCTCGAGAAGCTCTGGACGTGGGATAACCGCGAGGAGACCCGCGAGGGCAACTGGCGCGGGCAGGGCGCCCATTTCACCCATACGGGCGATGTTGACGGCGACGGGCGCGACGAGGTGATACTCGGCTCGGCGGTCATCGATGACGACGGCTCGGGCCTGTGGTCCACCGGCCTCGGCCACCCCGACAAATGCTACCTCGGCGACCTCGACCCACAGCGCCCCGGCATGGAGGTCTTCTACGCCATCGAGACCCGGCAGGACAAGCACGGGGTGTGTCTTGCCGACGCGCGGACCGGCGAGATCATCTGGGGTATCGAGGAGAAGACCTATCATGTCGGCATGGGCAACGCCGCCGACATCGACCCGACCGTTCCTGGGACGGAGGTGTGGGCCTCGGAGGACCCCAAGGGCGCGCCGCTGGGCGACAAATATGGCGGCAACCCGCCACGGTGGCTCTACTCCTGCACCGGGGAGCTGCTGGCGACTGAGACCGGTGTGCCACCGTTCTGCGCCGTCTACTGGGATGCGGACTCACAGCGCGAGCTGGTCACGAGCCGCACGATCTCCAAGTACAGGGGCGCGCCGCTGGTGCAGAATCTCGAGGGCTCGCAGAGCTTCTGGGCCGACATCATCGGCGACTGGCGTGAGGAGCTGATCACCTCCGTCGCCGGTGAGCTGCGCATCTACACCACCACGATCCCTGCCACCGACCGCCGCGTGTGCCTGCTGCAGGACCCGATCTACCGCCAGGACGTCGCCCACCTCGCGATGGGCTATGCCCAGCCCCCGTGCACGAGCTACTTCATCGAGCAGACCGGCCCGGCGATGTGGCTGAAGACGGACAATCCCGGCATTGCCATCGGGCAGCCGGTCGAGGTGACGGTGACGCTGTCTGCCGCGCCCGATGAGCCCGCCGGCGGCACGGTGACACTCTCCTGTGACGACCAGCTGGCACTCAGCCACAACCAGGTGCAGATGCAGGCCGGCCCGGGGCAACTGGCTCAGGCCACCTTCGAGGTGAGCCTCAAGCAGGCGCCCGCCCTGCTCTACGGTGGTAAGCAGGCGATGCTCTCGGCCACCCTCGGAGCCGAGTATCCCATCGAGGCCACCGCCGCACTGCGGATCGAGGAGCTGCCGCTGATCGATATCCCGATGGCGCAGGCGGAGGCCTTCACTGCCCAGGAGGGTGGCGAGGTGCAGATCCGCGAGGACAAGCTTGGCTCCGTCGGCACGGCCTTCTCACACTGGGACGCCGCGGGTCATTCAGTCAGTTGGGAGATCGAGGTCCCGGCGGAGCGCAAGTACTGGCTGGTGCTGCGCTACTGCACGCCGACGACTGCCGAGCGCTCCATGAGCATCGACGGCGGGGAGCCGGTGAAGACACGCTTCGGCGGCACGGGCGGCTTCGGCAGCGCGACCCAGAGCGACTGGGCGCACGCCTGCTTCCGCGATGCTGAGGGCCAACGCCTGAACATCCCGCTGGCGGCAGGCAAGCACACCATCACCCTGATCAACACCGATGGCCGGGGCATGAACCTGGACTACCTGGCCCTCGTGCCGGCGGGGTAGGCTGGACATATCCGCTGACTGCAGAACTCGTGATACGGCCGTCGCGAACGAGGTCCGTTTCCTGCGCCTCGGAA
>DPJP01000450.1:46904-47821 GCA_003542955.1 Armatimonadota bacterium | reverse complement strand
CCTGGTCAACAACGCCGGCATCCAGAGCGTGCTCAAGCTCCATGAGGCCACGGTCGAGGACTGGGAGCGCGTGTTCTCCGTCAACCTGACCGGGGCATTCATCCTCTGCCGGCTGCTGGTCCCGGAGATGAAGCAGCGCGGGTGGGGGAGAGTGGTCAACATCTCCTCGATGGCGGGCAAGGTGGGCGGGCTGACTGTGAGCGCCTCCTATGCTGCGTCCAAGGCGGGGATGTTCGGGCTGACGAAATCCGTCGCCCGAGCCGGGGTGCCGCAGGTGACCAGTAACGCGCTGGCGCCGGCGTTCATCGCCACGCAGATGACCAACCCGGAGATGACGGCCCAGTTCTCGTCGCAGATACCGGTTGGGCGGCTGGGCACACCCGAGGAGGTCGCAGCTGCGGCAGCCTTCCTTGCCTCCGACCTTGCGGGCTACATCACCGGAGAGGTCTTCGACCTCAACGGCGGCATGTTGATGGACTGAGAGCCCTCGCCCTCGGGGAGCCGAATCGGACCGGGCCGGCCGTGACACCGCGTCCCTCAAACAGCAGGTGAGCAGAGTTGATCAGTACCATTGAGCTACCCGCGGCAGAGCTGTACCGCTCCGCATCCGAGACCCGCAACGTCTGGATGGGCGGGGCCGATGATGCCGTCCGACTGTTCCATGGCGAGGTCATCCAGAACGATTCGCCGATGATGGGGCGCTCGGCTGACAGCGTCGAGCCGTTCGAGCCCCTGAGCGCCGGCGTGGTCCTCCGCAAGCAGCTCGAGGTGGCCGACCCGCGGGCCGGCGAAGTATGGTTGGCCTTCGTCGCGCGGGAGCACATCGGGCATTCGGCCACGTTGCGCATCGGCATCAACGGAGTCGAGACGCTCCGCCCGCCATCGCCGGTGGCAACGCCTGCGGCGGGGCAGTACTG
>DPJP01000450.1:38528-46864 GCA_003542955.1 Armatimonadota bacterium | reverse complement strand
TTCCACATCGGCGCCCGGGAGCATGAGATCGCCCCGCCACACGCGAGCGCCAGAAGCGTGGATGGCGGAGACACCTTCAGCAGCGAGCAGATCGGCGCCGAAGGTCGCGGGCCCGGCGAGTATATCATCCGCCTCGACATGCGCAGGTACCGTTCGGAGGGCTCCATAGTCTCTGATGTTATCGACGCCGGCGGGCAGGCGCCCGATGTGCTCAAGCAGCCCCTCGCCATCGGGGGAATCCGCGTGCGTGCCGACGCGGACCTGCCGGAAGGCACGCGACTTGCCTTCGAGCTACGCTGGGCATCGAGCCCATTCGCCGAGCCGGATGACTGGACCGCCTGGGAGCCGGCTACCGACGGCCTCAACGAGCCGCCGGCCGGGGGCAGGTACGTGCAGGTGCGGGCGATGCTCTCGACAGAAGACCCGGCTGCGACGCCCGCGCTCAGGTCCGTGACAGTCGAGTGCGAGCACGATGGGCCAGGGCCATGTGCGGTCGAGGTCATCGAGTTCGACTGCCCGCCGAGATTGCAGGCCTCCGTGCCCTTCGTCCATGAGCAATACGACCATCCCAGGCTACAGGAACTCCGGGCGGCGTGTGACCTCGACAGCGTCATCACCGGGGCCGAGAACGACTGGGAGATGATATGCAGGCTGATGCGTTGGGCGTACCTGTTGCCGCTGCCAAACTGCAGCATTACGCCGTGGGATTCACTCGACTGGCTGGGGATTGAACGCAACTCCGCGGGCGAGATCATCGTGAACAGCTACGAGGCGCGCCGCCGTGACAAGATGTGCCTCTACCCCAACGTGCTGCTCACTCAATTGCTGCTCGCCTGCGGCATCCCGGCGCGGCATGTGAACATCAACTCGGAGGGCATGAGCGGGCACGAGGTCTGTGAGGCCTGGTGCAACACGTGGGGCAAGTGGATCCACCTCGACGCCACGCGCGACTTCTACTGGGCCGACAGGCAGACCGGCGAGCCGCTGAGCATCCTCGAGGTCCACAACGAACTGGTCAAGCACCTCGACAAGCCGGAGACGTGGGAGGACCCGCACTATCTCAGACTCGGGGCAGCCACGCTCGATAGCATGGCCATCGAGATCCGCGACAGCGGCGAGTGGCCGGACGTAGGGCCGAGCGGGCGGTTCCTCTACCAGACGACCGCGCACTTCCGCATTGTGCCGCGCAGCGACTACTGCACCCGACGCTCCCCGCTGCCCGTCAGCCAGGGCGTCGAGGTCTGGGGCTGGGACGGCTACGTCAACTGGGCAGATGACATGGTTCCGCCGATGCGCCATTTCACCACACACACCAACCGCGCGGCCGACATGTACCCGACCTGCAACCAGACCTACACAGTGCTCGAGTGCGCCGGGGGGAGCACCGTGCGGGTCCGCCTGGACCATGACATGCCGAACTTCGCCCGCTTCGAGGCGCGCATCGGGGATGGCGACTGGGTCCCGGTGGAGAGCCCCCTCGACGTGCTCGTGGATGAGCCCATGGGGGTCGCGGTGCGCGCGGTCAACTCGATGGGCATTGCCGGCCCGCAGAGCCACCTGAACCTGCACAACGCCCCGTAGACCACCTCCCCGGGCCTCGCCACGCGGGACGGGACGCGCACCGCGCCGCGTAGTGGCGTATGATATACACGAATTACATGTTCAAGCGAACAAGTTGACAGTATCGCATATCCCTGCTATTATCGCTCTCTACGCGGAGTATGAGGGGCCGGGGGTGGCAGACGATGGGTGATGAGAAGACATCAACTGAGCGCCTGCTCGAGAACCTGTTCTACGGCACTGTGACGGTGGGTGAGCGGGGGCAGATCGTGATTCCGGCTGAGGCGCGGTCGCAGGAGGGCATCGAGCCCGGTGACAAGCTCCTGGTGTTCGCTCACCCGGGCAGGGGTGGGCTGTCAATACTGAAGATGTCCAACATCAGGGAGTTCGCGCGGGCGCTGGAGGCTGCGATGGCGCTGGCGCAGCAGGACACTCAGGAGGAGGACAGTGACGATGCGTCCGAGTAACCGGACACAGACGCGAGGCGCCATGGTGGCAATGTGCGCGCTCGCGTGGATCTCTCTCGGCATCATGTGCCCGATGCCCGGACTCGCGCAGGATGCCGATGTGGGCGGGCAGCCTCAGGCGCCTGCGCCGGAGGCCGCTACCCCCCCGGGCGTTGGGGATGACGCGACCGACGCGTCTGCGGGCCCGCTGACGCTCACCCTCGCCGACACAGTGCGGATGGCGCTTGAGCGCAATTGGGACCTGCGCCTGGCGGAGTTGGCGGTACGTGAGGCGGAGGCGGCTGTTGGGGAGGCGAAGGCGCCCGGTCGCCTCCAGGTCTCCGTCAGCGGTGGCTACACCCGCATGGGGCCAAGCACGTCCATGACGCTGCCGCTGGGCGAAGNNCGGCGAGGATGTCGAGGTTCAGATATCCGGCGATACGAACCACGCCTACGAACTTCGGGCCTCGAAGTCGCTCAACAGCGCGGGGCGGAATCGGGCGCTGCGGACGCTGGCCGAACTCAACGTCGACATCAGAGGCCTCCAGGCGGAGGCGGCCCGTCGGCAGGTCGCCCTGGCCGCGACAAGCCTGTTCTACACCATCGCGCGCGCACAGGCCTTCGTGGGCGTCAGCCTCGAGAACCTCGACAGCGCCCGCGAGCACTGGCGCCTTGCCGCGGCGCGCTACGAGGCCGGCGCGGTGCCGCGCTTCGACGTGATGCGCGCCGAGGTCGAAGTGGCCAACGCGGAACAGGACCTGATCTCCGCGGAGACCGCCGTCGAGACCGTCAAGGCAACGCTCAAGACGTTGCTGGGGCTTGATGTCACGCGGGAGATCACGATCGATGTGTCGCCCGACCAGGCACCCATCGAGGTCGACTCCCGTGCGTGCATCGAGCTTGCCCTGCGGAACCGGGAGGAACCGACGATAGCGGCGCGGGCGATCCGCGTTGCCGAGGTATCCGCGGACCTCGCGCGGGCCGCGACGGGCTTCCAGTTCGGGCTCACGGGCATCTACAACCAGTCCGTCGAGGGCGGTGGCCTGGGGGGCGGCTCGAGTTCGTGGAGTGTGACGCTGGGCGTCAGCAAGGCGCTTGCCGATGGCGGCGCGGCGCGCTCGCGCATCGAGCAGGCAATGGTCCAGCGCGATCAGGCCGAGACATCCCTCGCAAAGCTCCGTGATGTGATCTCGGACGAGGTCTGGCAGGCCTATCTTGCCATGACCGAGGCGGCGACGAAGCTGGTCTCCACGGCCAAGACCATCGAGCTTGCCGAGGAGTCGCTGCGCATCGTCGAGGTGCAGTACGAGGCGGGGCTTGCGACGCCGGTGAACGTCACGGATGCCCGCGCGGCTCTGACCGCGGCGCGCACCAATCACGTCAATGCCACCTATGCATACCAGATAGCCGAAGCCGAGTTGCTCAGCGCGATCAACATCTCTGATCCGTCGCTGATCGCCCTCGAGTCGGAGAGTGTCGAGCCGGGGAGTGAACAGAATTGAAGCGCATCGCTTTGATCATCATCGCCGTGGCGATCGTCGTCGGCCTTCCGGTGGCCGGCCTGAGGTGGTCGGCTTCGGTGAAGGCGAAGAAGGCTGCCGCCGCCGAGGCTGCCAACGGTGAGTACGCCGTTGCAGTCGAGATCACCCCGGCGCGTCGGGGCTCAATCGAGCGGACCTACACAATCACCGGGTCTGTCGAGGCCGATCACGAGAGCAACGTCATCTCGAAGATAGGCGGCAAGGTGAGCCGCGTGCTGGTCGACGAGGGTGACCGGGTGGCCAAGGGCCAGGTCCTCGCGCAGCTCGAGAGCGCCGATCTGCAGGCCCAGTTGCGTCAGGCGACAGCGGCGGTCACGGCTGCGCAGGCGCGCGTCCGGCAGGCGGAGGCCGGCGTCGGCCTGACTAAGACCCAGACGAACACCGGCATCCAGACCGCGGAGGCGNNGAGACCGCTGCGACGGTCACGAAGACGCAGACCTCGACATCCGTCGAGCAGGCGAAGCAGGCCGTGAAAGCGGCGGAGGCTCAACTCGAGATCGCCGTCGAGGGCGCCCGCAGGCAACAGGTCGAGCAGGCCGGTGAGGGCGTGACGCAGGCGAAGGCGGGCCTTGAGAACGCCCGCACCAACCTCCGCAGGGCCGAGACGCTCCTGGCCCAGGGCGCCGTCTCCCAGCAGCAGTACGATGCGGCAAAGCTCGCGTTCGATGTCGCCCAGTCGCAGTACAACAGCGCCTCCCAGGGGCTGGACCTGGTCCGGGAAGGCTCGCGGAGCCAGGAAGTGGACATGGCGCGCGCGCAGCTCGAGCAGGCCAGGCAGGCGTTGATCCTCGCGCAGGCCAATGACGCGCAGAACCGCATCTCCGAGCAGCAGATACAGAGCGCCCGCGAGCAGGTGCGCTCGGCCGAAGCCGCGCTGCGGCTGGCGCGGGCGGCTGAGGTTAACAATTACATCACCGAGGAGGACGTGCAGGCCGCCAGGGCCGCCCTCGGGCAGGCACAGGCCAGCGTCGGCTACATCCAGACACAGATCGGCTATACGTCGATCCGCGCGCCCATGGCCGGTGTCATCACGCGACGCTGGGTGAGCCCCGGAGAGTCGGCCGGCGGCTCGCCGCTCTTTACCATCACCGACAACAACTCGGTCTTCATCCGCGCCAGCCTCCCCGAGACGCTGCTGGGCAACGCCGAGGTGGGCGACGAAGTCGCGGTGAGTGTCGATGCGCTCCCTGAAGAGAGCTTCATCGGCGATATCACCGAGTTGATCCCGAGCGCGGACACGAAGACGCGCAGTTTCGACATCAAGGTCCGCTCCGGCAACGCCGGCGGCAGGCTGAAGCAGGGCATGTTCGGTCGTGTCGTCATTGTCACTGACTGCGTCGACAATGCCGTCATCATCCCGCGCTCCGCGGTGGTGAGCCGCGAGGGCAAGGACGTCGTTATGGTCGTGCGGGATAAGAAGGCAGTCGAGTTGGAGGTCGTGACGGGGCTCAATGACGTCGAGAACGTGGCGATTCTGGAGGGCCTCAGCGACGGCGAACAGGTGATCACCGCCGGCCAGACCATTGTCAAGGCCAATGAGGCGGTCAGTGTCGTCACGGGCGGTAAGGGGGTCCGGCAATGAACATAGCTGGGTTCTCGATCAACCGGCCCGTCACCGTTGCGATGCTGGCGGTGGCAGTCTTTGCCCTGGGGATCATCGGCTTCTCAAAGCTGCCGCTGGACCTGTTCCCCGATATGGACATCCCGATCGTCTCCGTCATCACGACCTACTCGGGTGCTCCGCCTGAGGAGGTCGAGCAGTTCGTCTCCAAGCCGCTCGAAGAGTCGCTTGCGACGGTCGAGAATCTCAAGAACATCTCGTCGACCTCCCAGGAGGGCGTCTCCGTCGTCACGGTCGAGTTCGAGTGGGGCCAGAACATGAACTGGGCCTCCTACGACGTCAGGGAGAAGGTCGACACCGCTGTCGGCAGGCTCCCCGACGGAGCGGACCGACCAATGATCTACAAGATCAGCCCCGCCGTACTGATCCCGGTTGTGGTCATTGATGTCACCGGTCTGGACGACTTGCGCACCCTGCGCGAACTCGCCGAAGACGATATCAAGCCGGAGCTCGAGAAGATCGCCGGCGTAGCGGCCGCGGACCTCTATGGTGGGCTCGAACGCGAGATCCGCGTCGAGGTTGACTGGCAACGCCTCGCCGCGTACGAGATGAGCATCAGCACGATCGAGAATGCGCTGAAGCTCGAGAACCTCAACGTACCGGCCGGCTACGTGACCGAGGGCACGCGCGAGTTCACCATCCGCACCATCGGCGAGTTCGACATCGTTGATGAAATCAATGACGTCGTCCTCGATACGGAAGACGGCCGGCCCATATACCTGCGCGATGTGGCGACGGTGACCGATACGCACAAGGAGGTGCGCAGCTACGCGCGCTTCAACGGAAAGCCGTCGGTGAGTCTTGCGGTGCGCAAGGAATCCGGCGCCAACACCGTCGTGGTCTCGGATGCGGTGCGCGAGACGCTCGAGATACTCCCCGCCAAGCTGCCGCCCGGGGTCGAGTTCGCGGTGACCTCGGACAGCGCCGTATTCACGCGACAGTCGCGTGACACGCTCTATCGCGTTGCATACGAGGGCGCGGCTCTGGCCGTCCTGGTCATCTTCCTGTTCCTGGCCACGATGCGCGGGACGGTCGTTGTCGGCATCTCGATCCCCTTCTCGATCCTCATGACCGGCGCTTTCATGTACCTCTCGGGCATGACACTTAATGTCATCACGATGGGCGGCCTGGTGCTTGCCATTGGGCGCATGATCGACGACTCCGTCGTCGTCCTGGAGAATATCGTCCGGCACATCGAATCCGGTGAGCCGGTGATGGAATCGGCCGTCTCCGGGACGCGAGAGCTGTCGATGGCCATCGTCGCCGCGACCTTCACCGCCATGTGCGTGTTCGTTCCATTGCTGGTTGTCGGCGGCTTCGTCGGCGTCATCTTCAGCGACATGGCCCTGATCGTTGTCATCGGGTTGTTCGCATCACTCGTCGCGGCCCTGACCGTCGTGCCGATGCTATGCTCACGCGTGCTGGGGCAGGACATCGGGCACGTGGGCGCCGAGGCCATCCAAACTACGGCATCGCGGTCGATCTGGGCGCGGGCCTGGTACGTGGTCACATGGCCGTTCATGGCCGCCGTCAGGCTCTGGAACCGCCTGTTCGACGCAGTCGAGCGCGTCTACGGGCGCATAGTCCGCTGGGCGCTCCGCCACCGGGCATTCACACTCGCGCTCGCGGTGGGCGTGTTCATCTTCAGCCTGTCGATCGGCGGCCTCATCGGCCAGACCTTCTTCCCGGATTCCGACAGTGGCGAGATCACCATCGAGATGGAGGCTCCCCTTGGGTCTTCGGTGGACCACACCGACGCACTTGCCTCGAAGGTCGAGGCGGTCGTGAAGCAGGTCCCGGAGGTTGAGCATATCGGCGTCTCGGTCGGCCAGGCCAGCGGCGGTCTGGGCTCTGTACGCGGCGGCGGCGGCGTGCGCAGCGCCACGATCACCGTCAAGCTCGTCGATCTCGAAGAGCGCGACAGGGGCGTCAACGAGATCCAGGACTGGCTGCGGGAGCAGTTCAGGGGCGTGCCGGAAGTCGTCACCCGCTTCTCGAGCGGCCAGGGCCCCAGTAGCGGCTCCGACATCGCGGTGACGATCAGGGGTGACGACCTCGCCGTGCTCGGCGCGCTGGGTGAAGAACTCAAGCGCCGTATGGAGGAGATCACCGGCACAACCGACATCGACCAGGACTGGGACCCCGGAAGCCCCGAGTACCAGATCATTGTGGACCGCAAGAAGGCCGGTCGCCTCGGGCTGAACCCTTACTCGATCGCCCACACCATCCAGGTGCAGGTGTACGGCACCACGGAGCTGACGAAGTTCCGCGAGCACGGCGAGGAGTACGACATCACCGTCCGTGGCGCGGCGCCCGACCGCGACTACATCGACGATGTGCGCCAGGTCAAGCTGCCCGGGCCGGAGGGCGCGCTGATCCCGCTGAGCAACATCGCCAGGATTGTGGAGACCACCGGACCCAGCAAGATCACGCGCGACGACCGCCAGCGCTCCCAGGAGATATCGTGTAACGTCACCGGGCGCGCGCTCACCGAGGTTGTGGCTGACATCGAAAAGGCCGTCGAGGCGATGAACCTGCCGGACGGCTACAGCTACGAGTTCGGCGGCGACGAGGAAGACCGCCGCGAGTCATTCGGTGGGATGATGGTCGCCTTCATGATTGGCCTGCTGCTGATCTTCATCATCCTGGCCTCGCAGTTCGAGTCGCTCGTACACCCGTGGATCGTGATGCTGGCGATCCCGTTCGAACTGATCGGGGTGTTCGGCGCGCTGCTGATCTCCGGCGTCTACTTCAGCCTCATGGTCTTTCTGGGAGTGCTGATGCTCACCGGCGTTGTCGTCAGCAACTCGATCCTCGTGGTGCAGATGGTCGTGCTGCTGCGCACGCGCGGGATCGACCATATCGAGAGCATCGTCCAGGGCGGTATGCGCCGTCTGCGCCCGATCATGATGACCACTCTCTCGACCATCCTCGCCATGGTGCCGATGGCGTTCAGCCTGGGCCACGGCGCCGAGATGTGGCAGCCNNNNGCGGCCTCACGACATCGACGCTGCTGACGCTGGTCGTTGTGCCGTGTACGTTGAGCGTGGTCGATGACCTGATCGCGTTCATCTACAGGCTGTTCGGGAAGAAGACGCAGGCGTGATCGGTGATCCCACCGGGGTACGTCGGCCGTCATGGGCTATGGGTAGGTCGGCCATCCTTGGC
>DPJP01000450.1:36392-38511 GCA_003542955.1 Armatimonadota bacterium | reverse complement strand
GCTGGAAGCCCGACCTACCCGATGGATGCGCAGAATCCGGTCGAGACAACAACCCCCGCGACGGGGGAGGGACTGATTGATGGCTGAGTTCGAGGACACACAACTGACGTTCCTGCTGATGGTCTGCGAGACGGAGTTCTCCAAGCGCGTCATCCAGATGATGGTCGACATGGGGATCGAGGGGTTCACCTTCATCCATGGGGCCGCCGGAGCCGGCCGCAGCGGCCGCCGCGAGGACACGGATGTCTGGCCCGGCGGCAACAGCATGATCTTCGTCGCGGCGCCGGGCGAAGGCAGCGCCGACAGGATCGTCGAGGGCGCCGAAGCGATTATCAGGGACGCCTACCGCAAGCGTCCCGGATTCGCGGTGTTCAAGATGCATGGCTCACAGATCGCCTGAGGCGGCAACGCCCCGGATATCGAGAGCAGCTGCAGCCAACCCCGGCGGCGGACCCGAGACAATGGGTCCGCCGCCTGTGTTGGGTGCGCCCAGTCCACGCCATGGCCCCGTGGTCTGCTCAGTACTGCAGGGCATTGCCGTCCGGCGGTGAATCAGTACTGCGTCAGACCCTATGCGGGCGGCGTGCCGGTGCTGTGACCTCGCACCGGCCCATCGAGTGGAGGAATCGGGGATGGGCGGACGGCTGATCTGTGTGCTGGCAGTGCTTGTGCTCACCGGGTGCAGACTCTCACAGGGCAACGCGCCCCCGGTCGCTCCCGACGCGGAGGCGCCCGCCCCGGCACGCTACCACCTGGCCTGGGTCACCCCTGATGGCGAACTGGTGAGGGCCGACGTCGACTTCGCCGACCCCCGCACTGTGGCCGAGGGGGTGTATGAGGCCGCACCCAGCGCCGATGGCGCCAGGGTTGCCTACGCCGATTCCGAGGAGGGCGTGGGGTGGGTGAACCTGCTCTCCGGCGAGACCGAGAGGGTGGCGGCCCCGCATACCAGGGACCCATGGCAGCATCTGGCGATCTCCCCGGACGGGCAGCGCGTGGCCTACATATCCATGGGGCGGGTGAAGGTCTGGACGCGCGGCCGTGAGACTATCACCATCGAGGGCCCGCGGTTCTGCACCAGCCCGGCATGGGCGCCCGACTCGACGCGGTTGGCCGTCGGCACGATGGCGAAGAAGGACGCGGAGGACGAGGATGGTGGCATCTGGGTGTGGTCGGGAGACGGCGCGGCGGAGCACGTTGTCCCGGCGATCAAGGACGGCTGGGGCTGCACGCAGCAGGTGATGTGGTCGCCCGACGGAGAGTGGCTCGCCACCGCACGGGGTGCCGGTGACGGATGGACCGGCGACCTGGTCAAGAGCGACGGCTCCGAGATCAGGCGCGACGCTATAGGCGCGGGACCGATCCAGTGGCGCCCCGACAGCTCCGGCCTGCTCGTCAGCGTGCATATCGAGGCAGGAGCCTTCCGGACCGGCTACTACGACCTGGTCGCCGACTAGCTCACCCCATTCGGCGGCGAAGACGATGAGACGCTGGCCTGCCTGTCGGCCGACGGCGCCCACGCGCTGGTCACACGGCCGCGCGCGGAGGGGCCGGCGCTGCTGGTGGACCTCAACACAGGCGAGCAGCGCGAGTGGGGGAGTCCGGTCGCCGGCGTCGCCGTCTGGGGGCCACACGATGTCATCGCCCTGGCGGCACAGGTGCTCAGGCCGCTGCAGCCCGCGGCTCCCGCGCCTGAAGAGGGTGAGCCTGAGATACAGGTCGGCACGCAGATGCGCTTCCTGGACCGCGATGGTCACGTCACCAGCGAGTGGGAGCCGGACTGGGAGACCTGGAGATCGCAGATATGGTGGGTGGAGGTCAAGGCGCAGGGCGGGTGAGAGGACGCCGCTGAACGCCGAACTGCCGGGAGTACCGCCGTGACCGGTGCGAAAGAACTCGCCCCGTGGAGGTGTTCGGTTGGCCGACCTGGAACTGTCAGCCGATGCCGCTTCACCACTATCAGCGTACCAGGAGGCCTCCCATGAGACGTGGTTTCACACTGATCGAACTGCTGGTTGTCATTGCCATCATCGCCATCCTCGCCGCCATACTCTTCCCCGTCTTCGCCAGGGCTCGCGAGAAGGCCAGGCAGACCAACTGCTTGAGCAACGTCAAGCAG
>DPJP01000450.1:34108-36386 GCA_003542955.1 Armatimonadota bacterium | reverse complement strand
GTACGCCCAGGACTACGACGAGACGACGCCCTCTACGGCGATCCGCTGGGCGAACGGCGGGGAGTTCATGACGCCTTACGCGACCTGGGTCGACCTCATCAGCCCCTACACCAAGAACCTGCAGATGTATGTCTGTCCGAGCAAGGGTTCGGCGGGCACCATGACCGGTCGACTGAGCGGCACGACCGTCATCAATGCCATCAACGGCGGATACACCGCCAACCAGTGCTTCGGCTACAACACGGGCGGAGTAGCCATGGCTAGCATCGAGAGGCCGGCAGNNCTACTGGTGCACTCGGCCCTACTGGTGGGAAGCCAACTACCGCCTCGACCCGCGCCACAACGACGGCGTCAACAATGCCTTCGCCGATGGGCACGCCAAGTGGCTGGGCACCACCGAGGTCAAGAAGCGGGCCTACTGGTACTTCTCCGGCGGCTACTACTACGCCGAGTACACTCCGTAGAGACGGCGTTCGCCACAGCAACCAGCCCGGCGGCCACAGCCTAAGAGCACGTCGCCGCCGGGTCGTTCACTTCTCGTCCTGTTGCGCCGAGGCTCCTGCCGTCCCCTTCACCCCATAGTCGGGCACAGTGTCGGTCACGCGCCCGATCTCGACCATCTTCCCGCCGCCCACTCGCCCGGAAAAGGTATCCACAATCTGCGAATTGGTATTGACATCCACTGCACACCGCGTTATCCTTACGCAGAGTATACACCTCATCGTGGTGGCGGCGTGGTCAGGCGAGCATCGGTCTGGGGTGAGCCATGACCCATTCAGCCTTCCACGCCCGTGCACGTACGACGCCTCGCTGCTCCGGTAGCGCGTGCAAAGCCTCCGTGGTTCCTCCGGCCCGCTTCGATCCTCCCCGCTTCAGGCCCATGCGTGCTCATTCAGGCTGTCAGCCTGCCCGAGCACGGACGTCGGGCGACACGTTNNGGGGGGGGGGGGGGCGAGTTGGCCTCCGGCGGATGCGTGAGATGCTACGCTTGCGGGCGACGACTCTCCTGGTAGTTGTCGCCTGTCTGGCATCTCTCCCGGTCCTGGCACAGACGGCGCAGTCCTCCGCGTCACCACCTGGTTGGTCTGTCACGGGGGCAGCAGCGGGCATTCCCGTGAAGGGTAGTCTCAGCTCCGCCCCTCTCCCCGGCGAGATCATCCCGTTCACTCTCAAGGCCGGCGAGCAAGCAACCGCCTCGCATGCCATAGATACAACCGTGAAGCTCCCGTCGGTCGCCCACCTCCTCGCTCTGTGTCTGGAGCCCACGGCCACGTGCCAACTCAGCGCAGCGATCGCTGATACGACTCCAGGCGAGCCGGCGACGCCCGTTGATCTGACACCCGGCGCCTGGATTCTGGTACCGGTTGCGCTGCCGCAAGCGCCCGTTGCCGATTCGGTCGATCTGGCCCTGCGCGTGTCACTCACATCCCTGGTCGATGCCAGGGTTCTTCTTGCCGTGCCCGCCACGCCCGCTGCCCAGGTCGTCGACGCCCAGTTGCCTTCGCTTGGCGCACTGCTGCAGGGCGCGGGGCTGTATGACTTCGCGCTGGCGACGTGGCAGCAGTACGCCGATGCGGTCAAGGGCACGCCTGCCGCCGCGCAGGCCTTGCTCTGTCAGGGCGACGCGCTCAAGGGCCTTGGCAGACTGAGCGAAGCGGCCCGGCAGTATCAGGCTGCTCTCGCGTCAGTTGATCCGGCCGACGCGGCTTCGTGGGGCGCGACGGCCGGCAGCTACTCGGTGAATCGTCTCGCCTCCGACCTGGCGACTACGGTACGCAGCCGCCTGGCCGCACTGGTGCCGACTGACAAGCTGACCGAGCAGGACGTGACCATCCTCGAGCAGGTGGCGGCCGCCTGGCCCCCGGCGCCCGACTCGAGAGAGGCCTCTCTGCGCCTCGCGGAGTTCCAGATCGAGCGCGGGCGGGCCACGGCCCAGACTGTCTCCTACCTGCTCGGCATCTTCGACGCCGGTGGAGACCGGACCGCGCCGCACACCACAAAGCTGGCCGACAATCAGGTGCTCATTGACCGTATCTCCCGACCGGTCGACAAAGGGGTACTGGCGAAGGCTCTGCACCTGCTCAACGGCCTGAGTTCGCGGCATGCGATCGGCTCTCCGGTTCCGAACGATGAGATTGCCGGCATTGCCGATGCGTGGTACGCGGCTGAGACGGCGGCCCTGCAGTGGGATATGGAGCAGGCTTCGCGGCGGTTCGAGACACTGGCGCGGAGGTACGACGGCACGCTCGTGGCGCCACTGGCTACCCTCGCGGCGGGG
>DPJP01000450.1:30691-34085 GCA_003542955.1 Armatimonadota bacterium | reverse complement strand
TATGGCCTGTATGACCGGCCCTGGGGGGCCGAGACGCGCTACGCCGCCGTCGCGGCCGGCGGGGGCCTCATGGGTGTTCGCGCGCGCCTGGAGCAGGCCGAGTTGCACCTTGCGCGTGGTGAGCGAAGCGCGGCGCTCGGGCAGTTGCGGCAGGTGGCGGCCTCTGATGTGGATAGCCGTCTGCGCGACCGGGCGGCCTACAGAATCGCCCAGTGCGAGGAGTTTGCCGGTCGGTGGGATTCTGCGCGTGCGCTGTACGATCAGCTCGGGCGGTCGCGATGCATCGAGCTATCCGAAGAGGCCCGGATGGCGTCAATCAGGCTGGACAGAATCGCGGCAGAGCATGCTGTGGCCCGCGTAGCGCGGGTTCACTACCTGGGGGCCGACAGGTCGACCCGGGGCGACTGGTACACCTACTACGGCGCCGAGGCGTTCATCCTCTGTGCTCAGCAGGCGCCACAGGATATTGCCGGGGGCAGGCTGCAGGACTGGGCCGTACGGCCATTCTGCGGGAACCCGGCCGATAGTGTACGCTACTGGGTGACAGGCCCCGCCGATGACCACCCCTCGATGCTCTACAACCCCCTCGCGCGCGTTCGCCGAGCCGCAAACTGGGACGATCGCGGGGAGACGCACCCGCGGGGCACAGGGCCTGACCTGTGGGTCGAGGTCCCCGTACCGGCGGGCGAGCACCGCCTCAGCCTCTACTTCGTCAACGACCACAACTACTACGAGCCCCGCCGGACGTACACGGTGTCGGTCTTCGATGCCAACGGCGATTACCAGGCGGGCGTCGATGTCAATGACTTCGTCAACGGCGTCTACCACCAGTTCGCCGTGAGCGGACCCGGTACGGTGACGGTGTGCATCTCGCGCAACCTGAGCATGAACGTGCTGCTCTCGGGTGTCTTCCTGGACCCGCTCACTGACACGATAGTGCGACAGGCGCCCACATCGGCGGCGTGGCGTGACTGGGCGAGCAGGCACGAGCGACACCTCAGTTCCGCCGATGAACGTAAGGCATTCGCGGCGGCGGTCCGGAGCATGTCGACAGGAGGTGATCGGAGCAGCATCCCCGTGCTGTCGCGGCTGTTGGCATCGGCCCTGTCCGCGCGGCAGTACGGCGTGGCGATGTGGGCCGCGGACGCGAAGAGGCGGGCGCTGTCGGGGCGCCGTGACGCGCTGCAGTGGCACCTGCAGGAGATCATGAGTGGGTTCAGCACACCCGTGCGTGTACAGGCCCCGATGGAGACCCAGGTTGTCCTTGCCCGGCCGTTCCTGCAGACCGTATGCGGTCGCTATCTCGATGCAGGCTCAGAAGGCCTGACGGGCTACCGGCTTGCCGCCTTCTACCGCAATACGGCGTGGGCGCACGAGGCGAGCAACCCGCAGTTGGCATGCCTGGCATACGAGCGACTCCGCGCGGCTGTCGGCGAGGCGGGCCTCGCCCCCGAGGACCACTACCGGATGGCATTCGTCGCGCCCGACCCAATCGCGGACACTCCGCGTCTCGAGCGGATACTCGCGGCGTATCCGGGCCTGCCCAACCGCGCCGCGCTACAGATGCAGTTGCTGGGACGCTATCTGAACGCCGGGCGTACACAAGATGCAGAGGGTCTCATCCGGGAGATGAGAACGGCGGACATTGACGAGACAACGACGGCGAATGCCGTGCTGAATCTTGGGGTGCATCACCTGAGCCTCAAACGCGTTGACAGCGCACGGGCCTGCTTCGAGGAGGTTGCGGGGAGGCATGGAGCAGGACACTGGGCGCTGGTTGCGCAGCAGTACCTGGGAGCGGCGCCGTTCGTGGAGTAGATGCTGAACGGGCGTCGCAGACCGCCAGACTGACAACAGCGACTTCATGCAGGGAAAGGGGAAAGACGCAATGCAGAGATTGATGCTTGCAGTATGCGCGGTGCTGACCATTGCCTCCGTGTTCGGCGCAGCGGGGGCCGCCACGGCGGCCCTGACCGTCACCATCGTCCAGCCTGCGACGAACCCGTCCAGCGCGGAGGTTGACGAGACGGTGGCGTTCGAGGCCGTCGCGTTCAACGACGGCCAGGAGTTGGAGTACGCCAACGTGCAGTGGCTGTGGGAGTTCGGCGACGCGACGCAGAGCACGAACAACCCCACCAGTCATGCCTATGTAGCGGCCGGGGACTACACGGTCACCGTCACCGCTACATTCAACCAGGCGCAGGCGTCTGCAACCACGCATGTGATTGTCGAGGATGACGAAGAGACGCCCAAGATCACCGGTTTCGACTCGTCGCTATCCATCTACGTGGGCTTCCGCGGGCACTGGATCAACTTTGCGACCGGCCAGTCGGAATTCGCGGAGATCGAGGCCCCGGTGGCGGTGTTCCAGCCCGGAGAGCAGGTGGCTGACGACCCGGACACCTGGGGCAGCCATCTGATCAACTACCCTCAGGCCCCGACAGGATGGTGCTTCTTCTCACCCGACGAGAGTGAGCCGATGGAGATGCACGTGATCGTGCGTGATACCCAGGATCGGCTCGGCGATGTGGTGATCACAGACCGGGACACAGGGGCCCCGGTGGGCACGATCACCGCCAACGATGCCGGGTCGGAGATCGACGGCTACGTGACGGTATCGCCCTCGGCCAGTTACTTCCTGCTAAACGTCAGGGACAAGTCGGCAGGCACGATGATGTTGGCCGCGACGGACAACTCGAAGGTTGAGGATGCTATCGTGATCACGCACAGCTACGGGTTCAACCCCAATCGCGGGGACCAGCACGCCTGCAAGATAGGGGTACCGGGCCCGTGGGGCGACCCAGAAGCGCTTGATGACACGAAAGTGGCGTTGCCTGGGCCCGGCCCGGGGGGCGGCTTCGCATGCGCGGGACCGAGGGACTTCTTCAACGACGCAGATGACGAGAACCAAGAGACGCCACTCTACAATCCCTTGAACAAGCGGGTTCTTCAAGACGTGAACCCAGATTCGGAAACGTTGCCGCAGCCCGCCTATGCCGCGATCAACGCCGCGGTCAACGCAGCCAGGGCCACGTTCACAGGGGGGGCCCAGTTTCTGTCGCAGTTCATGGCCCCGCCATTCAGCCAGGGCACGGTGCACTGGATCTTCTCCGCGAATGGACACATCACGAGCCTGGTGTGCTTGCCGTACGCTGGGAAGCCGGATGACAGGGGCACGACGGCGTCCGCCGTAGACCTGGCTCTGGACTGGAGTCTCGGCGACGGTCATCTCGACCCTTCGTTCAAGATCACCTGGAAGTACGGCGTCACTGCGGTCCAGAAGCGCAACTGGCGGGTTGGGTCACCGATACCCGTGGGTGATCTGTTCGGGTTCACGGGCGTCAACCCATGGCCACCTGATGCCGATCCACTAGAGCCCATCACCACCGAGGTG
>DPJP01000450.1:30495-30675 GCA_003542955.1 Armatimonadota bacterium | reverse complement strand
AGGATGACCCCGGACCTATCTGGGGCGAGGCAAAACTGGAGACGCTGGGCGCGTGGACGAACCCCGCGCCCCCAGATCCAGTCGGCGCTGTAGAAAGGACACTGACCTTCCCGGCACAGGGCACTCCCTGCATTGAGGAACTCTCAAAGGGCTACAGCTACAAAGTGACGTTCATAGATG
>DPJP01000450.1:13308-30433 GCA_003542955.1 Armatimonadota bacterium | reverse complement strand
AGATGACGGCACCTATGCCCGTGACCCGATCGTGTTCAGAGTGCCCAACACAACTGAAGTTGAGATCGACGTCAAGTTAGCCATGCTATGGGCCGTCGAAGTGTGGACGACAAGGGGAGGTACTCCCGTGTCCGCGCGCGTACAAGTGACGCACAATCAGACCGGCGATCCGGATTTCGACGGCAATACGCTCGACAATGGCGAGGNNGGTTCATAGCCAATGACCCGCAGCCCGAGGGGTGGTGGTGGGCACGTGCCCAGGACCTGGAAGGTGGCCCGTGGAGTGCATGGCAGGCGTTCACCGTCGAGTACAGCTGGATTCCCGTGAGCGTGGATATTGAGGTTCCTGCTGGCTGAGGCGTTGGCCGCCAACCATAGCACAGTAGGTACGCGGGCCGGAGGTACGCTGCACGTGCCTCCGGCCCGCGCCGGCAATCCAACCCAGTCGCTGTGTCGGCCCGTGTCGGTTCACAGAGAGGAGATCCCAGAATGTCGAGAGCCCCCCTGGTGCTGTGCGCACTGCTCACGGTCTGTCTGCTGGCTGCGGCTACGGCGATCGTGTCAGGGAAACGCACTCCCACGGAGCCTGTTCCGGGCGACCACAACCGGGCAAGCAGCCGTAGTAGCGATTCCAGTGGCAAAACCGAAGCCGGGACCGCGGGGGCGCAGCAGCATTCCGGGGAGCGCGTCACCTTCATCCTCAGGGCCGACAAGACCTGCCCCGATCCCCCTGCCCCGCCAGACATGCCGGGCCTCATCGGCGGCGAAGCGACTGTCACGCCGGTCTCCACACTGACGCCCCCCGATTCGCAAGGCAGCAGTTGGCCCCGGAACCTGGTATTCCCGGCACAGGGCGAGGACAGGGGCACATGCATTGCGGAACTGCCGAAGGGGTGGAAGTACAGGGTGACGTTCAGAGACGACGGGATATATGCATGCGACCCGATTGAGTTCAACGTGCCGGATACCACAGAAGTCGAGATCAACGTCGAACTGACGATGCTGCAGTTCCTCTATGTGATCACGGAACGGGATGGGCGGGGTGTGCCTGCTCGGGTGGAAGTGAGAGACCCGAATGGGGTCACTCAGCACGTGGGCAAATCGGAGTATCTCGAGGGCGGGTACAGGTACTGGTGTGGGGGGCTTGTCCCGGATGGGGGATGGTCTGTGCGGGCCAGGGCCATGAACGGGGCATTCAGCGAATGGCAGGACTTCCAGGTCGACTACAGCTACGTCCCCAGGGTAGTGACCGTTCAGGTCCCTGCGCGCTGAGTTGACACTCGCGCGAACGGTTGGCCGGTGTGCGCGGGCCGGATGTGTTCCTGCGCCGCCGGGTCTTTCACTCCTCGCCCTGTTGCGCCGAGGCGCCAGCCGTCCCTTTCACCCCGTAGTCCGGCACGGTGTCGGTTACGCGGCCGATCTCGAGCATCTTCCCCCCGCCCAGCAGGGCCACATACGACTGGCGGAATGAGTGCGGGCGCTTGCCCTTCTCCGTATCCGGGTGCACGCAGGCGAGCAGGGTGTCGTCGCGGCCTGCGTCCGGGTTGTAGTAGAACTCCGCGCCGGTCTTGTTGCAGCGCATGACCGAGTCGTCGCTGATGTATCCCCTGTCGAAGAGCTGCGTGAGCGTCTCCGGGCGGCTGCCGTGGTCCTCGACCCACATCTGGATGCCCAGGGAGACGGCAGTCAGGTGCGTCTGGCATTCCGCCACGCGGCTGCGGTCATTCGTGGTCGAGTATGCCGGCATCAGCATCGCGGCAAGAATCGCGATCATCGCAATGACCACGAGTAGCTCGATGAGTGTGAAGCCTCGTCTACTTCTCATGGGTGACCTCCCCGTACTCCGGCGGGATGCCGGGCCAGTCGGCTGCCCATCCCCGCATGGCGGCTCCGTCGATGCGAACGTAGTTGAAGGTGCGGCTTGGGTGCCGATCCGGCGCGTCCTCGAAGGCGATGATGGTCTCAGGCCGCATATCGCTCGTCAGGCCCGCGAAGAACACGTAGTCGACCTGGTGGCGGGTGGGCTCGCCCGGCGCGGGACCCCATGGGGGCTCCGGCGCACCCCCCGGCTCAGGCATGCCGGGCCCCGGCACTTCCGCGGCAGGCGGCGTCGGGAACTCGATGTAGTCCCACGGCCGCGCGGCCTCCCGCCTGGGCGCGGACGGGCAGTTGAGTATCTGCCAGTTCTTCGTGTAGGGCATGATCGCGGCGGCGCCATGGAGAGGGTAGAGGCCGCCATGGTCTGTCGCGTACATCGCCGTCGCCGTTCCGAGTTGCTTTACGTTGCTCAGACACGAGGTCATGCGTGACTTGTCGCGTGCCCTGCCCCCGACGAAGATCACCATCGCCGACAGCGCCATGATTGTCAGCATCACCATCGCCAACTCGAGCGCGGAGAAGCCACGGTCGCTCACGCCTCGTCGCTCTACCATTGGCTCTGCTCCTCGATCCATGCCACGCGTCCGAGGCCGGCGGCCCGGTAGTCCGTCCTCGCCCATGGCGCCGCGGCCCCGTCGGTGAAGAGCACATTGCCCCGGTCGTTGTGGCGGATGGCGCTATCGCCACACAGTGGCATCCGACGGATGAGCTGCCCGTAGCGGTAGCCGCTGATGTAGAAGTAGCTCGTGGCAAGCGTCTGTCGCGTCGGCTTCAATTCGGACGCCTCCTCCGGCGGCAACGGGACTCCCGGCGGTCCGCCCGGCGGCGGCGGTGGCGGCGGCTGTGCGATGATAACGGCCGCGGGCACAATGTACCGGGGGGCTCCAGACTGGGGCGGTGGCGGCGCCGGCATCCCGGGCCCTATGCCGGGCTGGGCGCCGGTAGCATCGGGCTCTGTCGGGCCGCTTGGCGCGGGCGGTGCGTCAGTCGGCAGTGCCCCCATAATGGCACTGCCCGGCGGCGATTCACTGGGGCACACGAAGACCTGCTCGCCCGCGATGTATCCCGGCCACAGCGGCGACAGGTCGTTGTCCCTCGGCGGATAGCGCATCTCGTTCTCGTGGGCGTAGGTCCGCAGCGCGAGAGCCACGTTCACGAGGTTGCCCAGGCACGTTGCCTGACGCGCCTTCTCCCGCGCCCGGGCGAACACAGGGAAGAGGATCGCCGCGAGTGTCGCGATCATCGCGATGGTGATGAGCAGGTCGGCCATGCACAGGCCGCGTCTATATCCTCGGGCCATGCTCATCATCCCCCTCGCTCGACGGGCTCTCCTGGTCCAGCCCCGGCATGCCGAGTATCTCCCTGCGCAGTTGTGGTGTGGGTCCCGAGGGGTTTGACAGGCTCAGCCATTTCACGTGCCCATCCACGGACAGGTAGTTGCAGCCACCATTGTGAAGATCGAGCTTGCGCTCCACCATCACGACAAGGTCGAAGCGGTCATCGTCGCAGTAGCCGGCCCGGTACGAGTAGTCACCCGAGGTCCACTCGCCGGAGCCCGTATAGCTGAGACAATCCAGCACACGCCTGTCCGGCAGGTGCGATGCGAACAGCGGCGAGAGTTCGTTGTCCTGTGGCGGATACCAGCCGCTGTAGTCGGCAGCATAGTGCCTGAGCGCGATGCCGACATTGAGCAGGTTGTTCAGGCAATCGGACTGACGCGCCTTCTCCCGCGCCCTGGTGAAGACGGGGAAGAGGATCGCGGCCAGAATCATGATGATCGCGATGGCGGTGATGAACTCGATCAGGATGAAGCCGCGTCTCATTTCCGGCCCACCCTCTCTTCGGCGCCTATGTCAAGCCCGCCGCTCCCGAGCAGCGCCGCCATGTCGGCCCCGGCGTCGAGCGCCGCGTAGCTCCGCCACATCACGGAGCCGTCGACGAACAGCGTGTTGGCGCCCTTCTTGTGGGTTTGCGGGTGAAGATCGGCGGCCAGCGCCGATGTCGGCAGGTCGTCACTGGATAGCCCGCCCCGGTAGGAGTAGTCGATTGCCGGGCCGGGAGGACCGTCCGCGGGCGGTGGGAGGAACCGCGGCGTCTCGCGACGTGCGCGCAGCGCCACCTCCGGGCATGCCAGGATGCCCGTATCCGCGCCGTATGTGTCGACCAGCGCTCCGAGTCCGGCCTGTTGTGAGGGAAGCGCGCCCGCATTGTCGAGCGCATAGAGCTTGAGGGCGAGGCCGACCTGCCCCAGGTTGTGGATGCACGCACCGCGGCGTCCCGAGGCCAGTGAGTTGCGCATGTTGCCCACGAATAGCGCGTAGATGAGCAGCATAAAGAGCAGCGTCGTCAGGACATCCACATACACGTACCCGCACCGCCTCATCGTCGCTCCCCCCCCGCTGCAATGCTCCCGGCGGGTCGGCTCGTATCCGGCGGCGGCGGGGTCTCCCAGCGCGTGACGGCATAGGCGCCGCCACGCCGAGTGCACTCGACCCGCACCCGTCGCGCCAGATCGGCCCTGCCCGGCCGCGGCTGTGTGCCGTCTGCGGTGATGACCAGTCGCGTTCCGTCCTGCTCCACCGTCGCCCGGTAGAAGGCCGTGCCGCACGCGCCGGTGATCGGCTCGGAGGGCATTGCGCCCCGGTTGGCCTGTGCCAGGGCCAGCTCGATGGCGCTCTCGGCCGCGTAGACGCACTGCACCGTGTCACGCTGATGCGCGAGGCGCGCCGCACCCGCGGCCACTGCGGTCACATAGGTCGCCATGCCGAGCATGATGACAGTGCACAACAGCAGCATCGCCGCCAGCGCGGCGGCTCCACGTCGCCTCCCGGCTCTCATGACGAGCCTCCTCCGGCGGGTGCATTCCGCATTCTGGCCGAGAAGCTCCACCGGGCCGCATCCCGGCCGCTCACATCAATGAGTGCGTTCCGGCCCTGTTCAAACGTCACCGTTCCCGTGTAGAGCATCTCGACACCCTTGCAGGTGCGGGACGTCTTCCCCGCAGAGACGCTGTAGGTGACGGGGGGCGCGTCCGGCATTGTGAATGTCGCCGCGCCTGCGCCCATGGATGTGAAGCCCGACGCAGCCCAGATGTCGCGGCGCACCTGTGACTGCAACGCGACGCGGTCGAGTGTGGTCTGCAGCCGCGCCTGCCCGCGCGTGGTGACCCGGTCGGTGAGCACCAGCGTCCGCAGCGCCAGCGTGATGGTGACCGAGAGCACGGCC
The DNA here is from genome assembly GCA_003542955.1 of Armatimonadota bacterium. Classification (GTDB taxonomy): domain Bacteria; phylum Armatimonadota; class Zipacnadia; order Zipacnadales; family UBA11051; genus UBA11051. Next base: position 25,330 of record DPJP01000450.1, on the reverse strand, counting down.
GTCGCTACCAGCAACTCCATGAGTGTCAGCCCGCGCCTGCTCACCCGCCCATCCCTCCCCCGGCGATGATGCGACTGAGTGATACGCGCGACTCCTGCCGCTCGGGGCGCTGCCGCCACGTGATGGTCACCGTGACGAGGCGGCTGTCGCGCGCCGGGCCCTCGCTGATGGTGAGCGTCCCGCTCGCTCCGGGGAGCCCGGCCGATGCCGGCGCCTCGATCACGTGCTGCCCCACGGCCGGCAGCGCCGCGTAGCCGCCGGCATGGAGACGCTCGATCTGTGCCTCGGCGACCATCAGCGCTCTCGAGCGCGCATCGGCCACCGCGACGGCCGCGCTCGACAGTGCATGCAGTTGCACCACGGCCACCAGCACCACGGCCAGAAAGCCGATGCCGACCAGCGTTGATATGAGCGTCGCTCCGCGTCTCATTGCCAACCATTCTCCGGGTATGCCAGCTTCGGGTCCAGGGCGCCGGTGCGGTACAGCGACTTGCCGTAGAGCGCGACATTGACCGCGGCGTACGCACATGCGATGGTGACAAGCCCGCACACAGACACGTTGCCATGGGCAAACGGGATTATGACTGCCAGGATGACCCCGGCCACTGCCGTCCCAATCCAGTAGAGCACATACCAGCAGACGAGCNNCAGCCGCCGGCTCACTTCTCTCCCCCCAACACCCTGATGATCTCAGCGATGTCGGTGACGCCGGCGAGCAGCTTCTCCGCCGCCGCCTGCCGCAGGCCGTCACCCGCCAGCCGCTCGCGTATCGTGGCGACGTCGCGCGCCATCACCAACTGCCCGATCTCATCGCCAATCTGTGTGATGTCGAAGATGCCGGTGCGTCCCCCGTAGCCGGTGCCACGGCATTGCGGACAGCCCACGGCGGCCTTCACTTGCGCGCCGACGACGTCGGCAGACTGCAGGCCGATGGTCGCCAGGTCCTGTGGATTGAGCGTCACCGGCTGCGCGCAGGCGGTGCAGAGCGTGCGGACGAGCCGCTGGGAGACGATGGCATTGAGTGCGGAACTGACCATGTATGGCTCGAGGCCGAGGTCAAGCAGGCGCGGGATGACCATCTCCGGCCCGCCGGCATGGATTGTCGTGAGCAGCAACTGGCCCGACATCCCCGCGCGCATCGCGATCTGGGCCGTCTGCGGGTCGCGGATCTCCCCGACCATGATGACACCGGGGTCCTGCCGCAGCAGCACGGAAAGCGCCTTCGGGAAGTCGAGGTCGCGGCCGACCTGCGCCTGTGACACGCCCGGCAGGTCGAACTCGACCGGGTCCTCGATGGTCGCGATGGCGCGGCGGGCGGGCTTTTCGGCAAGGTGCTGCAGCGTGGCGTAGAGCGTGGTCGTCTTCCCCGAGCCGCCGGGGCCGCAGATCACAATCGCCCCCGTCGGCTCCGAGAGCAGGCCTGCGAGCGTCTCCGCCTGCTCCTTGGACATGCCAAGACTGGCAATGCTGAAGAGCTGCGTGGCCGGGTTGAAGATGCGCACGTTGAGCTTCTCGCCGCTGATACCGGGCATCACCGTGACACGCAGGTCGACGGGGCCGTCGTCCCGCCCGAGGCGTATCCGGCCCTCCTGCGTGATGTCTTGCCGGTGCGCCTGCAGGCCGGCCTGGTTCTTGAACATCCTCACCAGGCGTGCACCCAGGTCCACCGCGATGCTCACCACGGGCTGCACGGTGCCGTCGATACGCAGCCGGATGTCATATGCGTCGCCGGATGCTTCGAGGTCGATATCGCTTGCGACATGGCAGACCGCCTGCGCGACGAGCAGATTGCCGAACAGGACGAGGTCGTCAGTGCACGCATGCAGGCGCTTCGCCAACTCGTCAGGCGCAAGCGGGGCGCGCGCCTCGCTCGAGAGGCTCCACGCGGCCAGGTCGCGGTAGCCTTCGATCGTATGTGCCGCCCATTGCGCCTGCGGGCGGGCGACGCCTTTGAGCGTCCAGGCCGGTCGGCTCGGGCCGAAGCCCAGTTCGAGCGCGCAACTGCGGCCCGCGCCGACGCTGACCTCGGCGACCTCGGCGTAGTCGGCAACGCTTGCGGCGATGTCGCCGCCGGTGACGCCTCCCCGGCTGAGCGCCAGACCATCTGCGGAAAGATGGAGTTGTGCTCTGGCGCCGATGATGATCTGCTCGGTGGTCAAGGGCTCAAACAGCCACATGGTGCGTTCCCCTTTCGGATGCCGCCAGGGACCTCGGATGCGATGATAGCGGGCTACTGCGACAGCTCGGAGATGATGCCAACAAGCGGCATGAACAGGCTGGTGCCGACGCCGCCGACACACAATCCGACAAGAATGATGAGCAACGGCTCCAGTGCGGCATTGAGCTGCGTGATGCCGACCCTGACACGCTCCGCATAGGTCTCCGCCGCCGCGCGGCAGGCCTCGACGAGGTTGCCGGATTGCTCCGCCGCCCGTACGTGCCAGATCAGCGCGGGGGGCAGTAGTTCGGCGGCCTGCAACGCCTCGGCGGCCGAGGAGCCCAGCCGCGCTCGCTCGGAGGCCCGCTGCATCGCGAATGCCATCAGCTCATTGCCCCCGGCCGCGCCGGCCGCCGCGAGCGCCCCCGGCAGCGGTACCCCCGCCTCCAGGCCCAGGGCCAGAACGTCGAGCACCCGCGCCGTCGCACGATCGCGGTTGATGCGCCCGAACAGCGGCAGCCGGAGCGTCGATGTCGCGATATCCAACTGCACGCGCGTTGACTTCCGGTGCAGCCAGTAGTAGAGAGCAAGCACGCCGATGAGCAGAATCAGACAGACCAGCAGCGGCGGTACCATCCGTGAGAGCCAGAGTGTGGCACGTGTGGCCCAGGGCATCTGGTCTGCAGTCATCCCCAGCTCGAAGTAGAGGTCAAGGAACCTCGGCACGACGAAGCTGGTGAGGAAGGCAACAACGGCAGCCATCCAGATCAGGATGATCATCGGGTAGATCGCCGGCAACATCGCCGCCTTCCGCAGCTCCTGCGATCGCTGCAGGTACGAGGACATCATGCGAAGACACTGCGGCAGCCGATTGGCACCCTCCGCCGCCCGCACGACGGCGATACCGAAGCCGCCGAACAGCCGCGGGTACAGCGCCATAGCCTCCGACAGGGTCAATCCGCGGCCGGCGACAAGGTTGGCCATGGTCCGCAGGCGCGCGGAGTTGCCCGCATCCGGGGCGTCCTGGGCGAGCGTCAACAGCGCTGACGAGAGGTTGACGCCGGACTCGAGCAGGTCGGCCAGATGGCGATAGAGCCACACGTACTCGATCTCCGAGAGCCTGGGATGCCACGGCTCCTGCTCGGACATCGGCCGCACCCGGGCCGGCTTGATGCCCCTGTACTGGAGAGTCCTGATTGCCCGGGGCAGGCTCTCGGCGGTGACACGCCCCTCATGGCCGCTCTCGACTTCGTACGCGTACAGTCCCATGTGGCAGTGCCCCCTTCGACACACCGGTGCTGCGCGGCTTGTGTGTTGGCGTAGTGCACGTGGGTACACTCGATTTGTCTAATCGCTGGAAAATGGGTCCACCTTGGAGGAGCCTCACTGCCCGGACCGGTGGTCCGGGATGCGCGAGTGCGTCGCGTAGACGCGGCGACCCGTCCCGGCGGTATGTCGCCCTCCCTGGAGGCGGAAGCAGGAAGCACGACCGTCCGCGGCGCATTGTGTGAGTGGTCCGAGTGCTTCGCGGCTATGGATGGGGGAACCAACGATGAACGATGCCACCGCCGGCAGTGGCCGGAGCACCTACTTCGCGCCCGCGGAGCGCGATGACGAGGCTACACTGCAGCAGAAGCGCAGGGAGTTCCTCACCAACCGGCTTGCCGTGACGCTGCTGGATGCGATCCCTGACCTGGCAGCCGTTCTCAACACCAGACGCCAGATCATCGCGGTCAACCGGCGTCTCCTCGAGACGCTCGGGATCGAGGCACCTGAGCGCATAGTCGGCCTGCGGCCAGGTGAGTTGATCGAGTGCGCCAACTGCAAGCATGCGCCCGGTGGATGTGGCACAGGGCGGGAGTGCAGGGTCTGTGGGGCGGCCAACGCCATCCTCGAGGCTATTGAGACGCGTGGCAGCGCAACGCGCGAATGCCGCATCAGGACCGAGAGGGGAGAGGATGGCGGCGCACTCGACCTCGAAGTTCAGGCCACGTCCTTCTGCGTCGATGGCGCCGAACTCGTGATGCTGGCGATGCGCGACATCAGCGCGGAAAAGCGGCGCAGTGTGCTTGAAAGGGCCTTCTTCCACGACATCCTCAACGTCGCGGGGGGGCTCCAGGGCGTCGCGGAGTTGCTCTCCTACGGTGAAGAAGACCCGCAGACTGAAGCCGAATACATCGAGGACCTCAGGCGCATGTCACAGCAGATCGTCGACGAGATAGTCGCCCACCGGCAACTGCTGGCGGCCGAACGGGGCGAACTCGAGCTGGACATGACGCCCGTGTCCGTCCGGGAGCTTGTCGGCTCGGTTGCCGAGCTGTACCGCCATCACTCCGTGGCTGAGGGGCGGAGCCTGGTCGTTGCCGAATGCCCTGACATCGAGCTTCTCACCGATCCAACACTGCTGCGGCGGGTACTGGGGAACCTGATCAAGAACGCGCTCGAAGCCGTCGGAAAGGGGCAGACCGTCACCGTGTCGGTCTCGCGCGCCGACGGCAGCGTGCGCTTCAGCGTGCACAACCCGGGCGCGATCCCGGAGCAGGTTGCGCAGCAGATCTTCCAGCGCTCCTTCTCCACCAAAGGAGGCTCGGGCCGGGGCATCGGCACCCACAGCGTGAAACTGCTGGCCGAGAACTACCTGGGCGGGGAGGTCTCCTTCACCAGCACCGAAACGGAGGGGACGGTATTCGTCGTCGAGATACCGGAGTAGGTCGCGCGGGGACTGGCACCCGGGGACTGGCACCCATTGCGCCAACTGCCTCATGCGGAACCGAACACACTGCAACGCAATGGGTCCCTGTCCCCGATTCCGGCACCACAGAAGGAACTGGGGACAGCGACCTGTCGCGGTGCGCAGCAGCCTGACGCAGTGCCAGGGCAGAGCGCGACGTCCGCCTCCGCCCTGGACTGGGGGCTTTGGCGGGACCTTCGGGTAGCAGTCCCCGGATTACCCGCCCGCTGTCATCTTCCCCATCTGGTAGCCCAGCCCCGGCCCCTGCAGGCTGGCGGTCGAGGCGCGGCCGCGCCGTACTGTGAAGACGCCCTCATGCACCCGCTGCTCCTCGGGCAGAGTCGACGCGGGGAAGAACTGCCGGCTGTTGGCCTCGACCCCCATGATCGTGTACGTCCGCGCCCCCAGGCCCACGGAGTGGATCAGCGCCAGCGACGGGTTGGTCAGGTCCTGCACGCTGTAGGCGATCCCCATCGACTTCGCCTTTGCGGCCATGATCATATCAGATGACTGGCACTTGCAGCTCTTGAGCGCAATGCCGCTCCAGCCCAGCTCCATGGCCAGGTCAAACGACTGCAGATCCGTCAGGCTCTCATCCACGATCACGGGCTTGAGTTCGGCGATGGCCCGCATGTCGTGGCGGTTCAGCGTCAGGTCGCGCTCTGTCGGCTGCTCGATGTAGAGGATGCGCTCATAGCAGGCGGGCGACTGCTCCTTGATCCTGTGCAGGAACTCGACGATGTAGTCCGGGTTCTCGCACTGCTCGTTGGTGTCGGCGGTCACATGCAGCTCGTCAATGCCCAACGCCGCCAGCTCGCGCTCCCCGATGTCGTGGACGTCGATGGTGCGCTGTACATCCCATTCGAGGTCATTGCCGCGCAGCTTCACCTTCAGACAGTAGACCCCATCGCGCCGCACCCACGCCTCGAGCGAGTTGGGCAGCCCGTCATCGGGGTCCGACGAGTCGACCTCCGCCTCCGTCAGCTTGTCCAGCCCACCCACGAGGTGGAAGATCGGGATCTCCGGCAGGTACTGCTCGCGGATGAACTCCTGTACATGGCGGCCCGTGAAATCGGGGCCCAGCCAGCGGCTCAGGTCGCACATGAAGTCGGGACCGTAGCCCCTGTAAGTGTCGATGCCGTTGACGATGCCGAAGGCGTCATGAAGAGCGGCATCGACGGGTGAGGCGCAGACCAGCGCGCCGAGGAATGTCTGCGGGGGCGATAGCTCCCGTTGCGCGCAGACGGCGTCATTGACCTCGCGGAGGTCGGTTTCGAGGTCGTGGAATATCTCGATCGGGTGGGCAGCGTCCGGGTAGGAGCGCACCAGGTCGCAGTACTCCTCGGTGATATGAGCCATTGCGGCGCTCTTGACCTCGTGACTGAGGTTGAAATCCGGCCATCCCCAGAAGTCCATGAGAAAGATGCCGCCGTAGCCGTCGGCGACTTCACCGCGACCGTTCTCGACGGTCGCCTTCACGGTACAGTACTCGACCTCTTCCACAACACTGGCCCCGAACTTCAGCGGCGTGCGGGCTCTCTCGGAGCGGAAGCTGGTCTCTATGTTTCTGACGCGGATGTCGGAGTCCATGTGAAAAGCACCCTTCGCAGCAGTCTTGAGGCAGCATCTCTGCGCCGGGATCGAGCGGGCGCGGGAACCATTTCGCAGTCAGGCGGGCGTTCTCCTTCAGTGAGGGCGGCCGGGGCCTGACGGTGGTTCGTTTCCGCGGATTCGGCCTCCTGTGCTATGATAGCAGGCGGCGGGGCCATGCATGCGGCAACTCAATCAAGCCGGCCGCCGCCGGAAGGTTGGTGCTCGATGTCCGACAGATTGCCCATTCTGCTCGTCTCCCTGATCCTCGTCTCGATATCCGCAACCTCCGCCTGCGCCGCCCGGGCGCTTGTCACAGTGAGCGAGCGCAGCGCAGTCCGAAGCGGTCCCACCGACTCGCACGCCCGCATCACCGTGCTGCCGCCCACCGCGCGGCTCTGGGCGACCGGGCGCGTCGGCACCTGGTACAAGGTCAGCCTCTACTCCGGCCTGGACGGTTGGATCGCGGCCTCCGACGTCAAGGAGCTGGGCACGGACGTCAAGCTCGACACTGCCCGCCTGACTGATATGTCTCTGAGCCTGCAGGACGGGCGCATCCGCGTGCTGATGTACCTGACCGACCGCGTACCGTTCCGCATCCGGCAGTCGGTGTTCCCTGCCCAGCTCGACATCGACCTGTTCCGCTGTGCCGCGGCCCAGGAGGGTATCAGGCAGTTCCCCGGCGTCGCCGGCGTGATCCCGCTCGTGCCCCAGCAGATGGCCAATGACTGGACGCAGATAACACTGCAGCTCCCGAATGTGCATCAGGCGGGCTACCGCGCATCGTACACAAGCGGCGGGCACCTGGTCGTGGACATCAACCCGTCCTTCGCCGATGCCGGAATCGCAGGGAAGCGCATCGCCATCGACCCCGGGCACGGCGGGCCTGACAGTGGTGCTGTCGGCCCCACCCGCGTGCGTGAGAAGGACGTCAACCTCGCCATCTCGATGCTGCTGGCGCGGCGGCTGCAGGCGGAGGGGGCGCAGGTCATCCTGACGCGCGACCGCGACACCGCGGTGAGCCCCGGCGCGGGCAAGGGGGGAGAGCTGGCGGCACGCGTGGATGTGACGAAGGCCGCCAACGCCGATCTGTTCATCAGCGTCCACAACAACGCCGTCGGCGGTGGCAATGCCGCGACCGCGAAGGGAAGCGAGTGCTACTACTGGACACCGATGAGCCGCCTGCTGGCCATCAAGCTGCAGGAGGGCCTGGTCAGCGCGCTCGGCACCCGCGACCGCTTCGTCGGATGGCAGCGGTTTGCCGTGCTGCGTGAGACGGATTGCCCGCGCGCGCTCGTCGAGTGCGCCTTCATGAGCAACCCGCAGGAGGAGAAGCTGCTCGCCGACCCCAAGTACCAGAGCAGGGCGGCCGAGGGCCTCTACGCGGGGATCAAGAACTACCTGGCCGAAGCAGTCACCCCGCCGGGGCCGATGCCCGATGCGCCGATGCAGGACACCCCACAGCCCGACGGACCAGAGCCACTCACTCCGCGAATGGATGCGCCCCAGATAGAGCTCTTCGGTGTGCCGCCGATGGAGACGGAAAGGTAGCCACCAGACCGGCCCGCGGAAGGTCCCGCACTACTGCTGTTGTGTCGGCGTCACCGGGAGACGCACGAAAAATGTCGTGCCCTGCCCCGGCACCGACTCGTACTCGATGACTCCGTTGTGATCGTTCTGCACGATGCGCCTGCACGAGAAAAGCCCCAACCCCGTCCCGTGTTCCTTGGTGGTATAGAACGGCTCGAAGATGTCCTCGGTCAGGTTCTCCGGCAGACCCGGGCCGTTGTCGGCGATGCTGACGACCACCTCATCGGCATCCTGGAACGTCCGCAGCTCGAGTTCCTGTCCGTCCATCTCATCCATCGCCTCGAGCGCGTTAATGCACAGGTTCAGGAAGACCCGCTCCATCTGGTTCTCATCGGCCATCACGGGTGGAAGACCGGAGCCGAAGTGGGTGCTGAGCTTCACGCTCTTGTGGTTGAACTCGGTGTTGAGCAGGGCGAGCGTGTTCTGGACCATGGTGTTGATATCGGCCGACACAAGTTCGGTGGTCTCCGACTGCGAGAATGACATCAGCCGCTCGGCCAGCGCGCTGAGCCGCTTGGTCTGTCTGCGTACGGCCTCCTCCGACTCGGCGTCCACATCGGCATCCCTGAGCATTATGTCAATCAGCGGCTGCAGTGGCGTCGTGATGTTGATCATGTCGTGGGCGACGGTGGCCGACAGCGCGCCGATGGTCGAGAGCTTCTCGGAGCGCACGAGCTGCTGCTGAGCGGCCTGCAGTTCATCGTAGGCGCCACGCAGGTCGGTGTAGAGGCGGGCGTTCTCGATTGCCACCGCGGCCTGGGAGGCGACACCGGCGACGAAATCGACGTCGGTCTCCGTGAAGACATGGGTGGCCGAGGTTGTGTCCAGGTAGATGACGCCGAGCACGTTCTCCTGGTGGAAGAGCGGCGCGCAGACGGCCGAGCGGATGCGCAGGTCCCGGACGCTGGCGACCTCCTGGAAGCGTTCATCGCTCATTGCGTCCGTGGTCAGGATGGTTACCCGCTCGTTGACGGCCTTCTCGAGGATATGTCGGGAGATCGTGGCCTTCTCCTGGGCCGTGCCCGTATCGCGGCGCTGCCGTGCCACACGCGGCACCATCTCTCCGGTCTCACGATCCACCAGCAGCAGAAAGCCACGCTCAGCCGGGAGACACTCCATCATCGCGTCCATGATGGCGTTGAGCAGCTCGTTGACGTCCAGCGAGAATGTCAGCGCCCTGCCGACCTCCCGATAGACGGCGAGCCTGTCGCGCAGGCCGGCCAACTCCGCATCGGTACGCGCCGCGCGCTCCGCGGAGACGGAGTAGACGACGTTGTCGACCTCGAACTCCCCCGCTCCCACCTCCGTGAGCTGGACGCTCTGCACGGCCCGCGCCTGCGAGACCGATGGCGTGTCGTCGTAGAGCGTCATCCACGTGCGCCCCATCCGGAAGCGATCGTTCGGGTGGATGACGGTGGGGGCGTGGATGCGGCGCTGGCCCACGAACGTACCGTTGGCGCTGCCGAGGTCCTCGATCTCCCACCGGCCGTCCTCACGGAGGCTGAGTTGGGCGTGGAAGCGCGAGATTCGAGGGTCCAGTGACATGCAGATGTCGTTACCGGACTTGCGACCGACGGTGATGTTGCCCTTTGACAGTGCGAAACGCGCACCCTCGAGGTCACCGTTGAGAATGACCAGTTCCATCTCTATCCCCCGATTGCGCTCTGATCGATGAAGCGCCATGACGCCATAGCGGGCGCGCGGCTAGAACTCGATAGTGCCGGGGCCCTCCCCGGCGACGACCTCGCCGACGACGGCGCACTGGTGACCTGCCCCAGTCAGCTCTCGTGCCCAGTCATCCACGGCTTCGGGCGTAAGCACCAGCGCCATCCCAAGCCCCATGTTGAAGGTGCGGTACATCTCGGCAGTCTCGACATTGCCCGCCGACCGGATCAGGTCAAACACCGGTGGCGCAGGCGCCGCCGCGGCACTGAGCCTCAGGCACAGGCCCTCCGGCAACGGCCGGCTGATGTTGTCCAGCCACCCGCCCCCGGTGACATGCGCGATCCCGTGCGGCAGAGGGAGCGTGCCGAAGAGCCGGCAGAGATCGGCGCAGTAGAGCCGCGTGGGCCGCAGCAGCTCCTCGCCCAGCGCGCAACCGAGCTCGTCGACGTGCGCGTCAAGGCTGTATCCGCCCATCTCCAGCAACGCCTTGCGCGCCAGCGAATAGCCGTTCGAGTGCAGGCCGGATGAAGCGAGGCCGAGGATGACATCCCCCTGTGTGACCTGGGAACCGTCGATGATCTGCTCGCGCGCGACGACTCCGACCGCAAAGCCGGCGAGGTCATACTCGCCCTCGGCGTACATGCCCGGCAGTTCGGCCGTCTCGCCTCCGAGCAGCACGCAACCGGCCGCGCTGCATGCCGCCGCGACCCCCTCGATGATGCTCTCGACCACGCCGGGACGGAGCCTGCCGATACCGAGGTAGTCGAGGAAGAAGAGCGGCCGGGCCCCCATGCAGACGATGTCGTCGACGTTCATCGCCACGCAATCCTGGCCGACGGTGTCGTGCCTGTCGAGTGCGAAGGCGATCTTGAGCTTGGTGCCCACACCGTCTGCGCCGGAGACGAGCACCGGGTCGGCTATGTCGGCATTCAGCGCGATCATGCCACCGAAGTCGGCCGGTCCGGTGAGTACGGCATCGGTGTGCGTCGCCGTGATCGCGGACTTTGCCCGCGCCAGGGCCCGCTCCGCGGCGGCGATGTCCACACCGGCATCCGCATAGGTGGTCTTCTTCTCCACACGCCACCTCCTCGGGGCTATTCCGCGGTCGCCTGTGTCGGCTCGGGGGCGGTCTTCTTCGCCGTGGTCGCCTTCTTCGGCTTCATCTCGTCGGGGATCGGGATCGGGTACTGGGCATCGAAGCAGGCGGTGCAGAAGTTGTTCTTCGGCAGCCCGACCGCGGCGATGAGGTTCTTCATGTCGAGATACTCGAGGCTGTCGGCGCCGAGGTGGTCGCGGATCTGGTCGACCTCCATGCGGGCGGCGATCAACTCGTTGGGGTCAGAGGAGGTGTCCACGCCGTAGAAGCAGCCGCGCTTGATCGGGGGACAGTTGATCCGCAGATGTATCTCCCTGGCGCCTGCCTCCCGCAGCAGCTGGATCTCGGGCCCCGTGGTCGTCCCTCGGACAATCGAGTCATCCACCACTATCAGGCGCTTGCCGCTGACGGCCTCCTTGAGGGGGGTGAGCTTCATCCTGACGCCGAGTTGGCGCAGGTGCTGATCCGGCGCGATGAAGGTGCGGTGGATGTAGCGGTTCTTGATGAAGCCCTCCCCGTAGGGTATCTTGGCCACGGCGGCGTAGCCCATGGCGTGGGGGATGGCGCTCTCCGGCACGCCGATGACCAGGTCGGCCTCGACCGGCGCCTGCTGGGCGAGCAGATGGCCCATCCGTTGCCTGGACATGTAGACGGAGCGGCCGTAGATGTGGCTGTCGGGCCGGGCGAAGTAGATGAACTCGAAGATGCAGCAGGCCTTGCGGGTCGGCTCGAGGACCTGGGTCGCCGAGAAGCCCTCACGGTCGATGACGATCATCTCACCCGGCTCGACCTCGCGCACAAGGTCCGCGCCGATTGTGTGCAGCGCGCAGGTCTCGGAGGCGACGACGTAGTGCCCCCCATCCATGCGTCCCAGGCACAGCGGACGCACGCCGTAGGGGTCGCGCACTGCGAGGACCTTGTCCGGGGCCAGCAGCACCAGCGAGTAGGCCCCGCTCATCTCATGCATCAGGTCGGTGACCGCCTCCTCGATGGTATCGCGCGTCGAGCGCGCAAGCCACGCGGCCATCACTGCGGTGTCGGATGTCCCCTCGACTACCGTGCCCTGGGCCTCCAGCCGCCGCCGCATCTGGTCCGCATTGACCAGGTTGCCGTTGTGGCCCAGGGCGAAGGGGCCGAAGGTGCCCTCGCCGACCATCGGCTGGGCGTTCTGGATGATGCTGCTGCCGGTGGT
>DPJP01000450.1:5354-13260 GCA_003542955.1 Armatimonadota bacterium | reverse complement strand
AGGCCAGCCCCATGCCCTTGTGCGTCTGCAGCCCCTCGAGGGGGTGCCAGATTGACATGCCGGCGCTCTCCTGACCGCGATGCTGGAGAGCGAACAGGCCGAAATAGGCGATTCGGGACACATCCGCGCCCGGGGCGTAGATACCGAAGACTCCACATTCGTCGCGCCAGTACGGCCGACGGATGTTGTAGGCCGCCGGGCAACTCAGGGCGGTGCACTTGCTGCAGGGGTGTGCCACGGGTTGTGCTTCCATTCGCTTGGGCCTCCGGTGTCGGCGCGTTCCTGTCACTGACTGCTCTGTAGCTCTTCTCTGACCTTCTGGGCCCTGGCCTCGACCTGCTCGGCCATGGTGGTGCGGTGGCGCTTGAGCGCCTCGGAAATACCCGGATCCGACACCGCCGCGATCTGCGCGGCCAGCAGGCCCGCATTCGCGGCGGCATCGATGCCAACCGTCGCCACGGGAATGCCGGGCGGCATCTGCACGATCGAGTAGAGCGCATCGGTGCCGCCCAGCGCGGAGCCGGAGAGCGGCACGCCGATGACCGGCAGCGTCGTGTGCGCGGCAACCACACCCGGCAGCGCAGCGGCCATCCCGGCTCCGGCGATGATCGCGCACGTACCGTCGCCGTCGGCCGCCCGCACGAGCTCGACGACCTTCTCCGGCGTGCGGTGCGCCGAGGCGACCGCCACCTCTGTCTCGATGCCGAACTCAGACAGCGCGTCGATTGCCTTGCGCATGGTTGGCAGGTCCGAGTCACTGCCCATCAACACGAGCACACGTGCCACGTGCAGCCCTCCGTCTACCCGCTGTAGTTCCGCCGCGCGCGCCGGCCGATGTCACGGCGGCAGTACATTCCCTCGAAGCTGATCATGTCAACGGCGGCATACGCTCTGTCGAAGGCGTCGTCGAAGTCCTCACCCAGGGCCGTGACGCCCAGCACGCGTCCTCCGCTGGTGTAGGCCTTGCCATCCTCCGCCGCCGTACCGGCGTGGTACACCTTCACGCCGTCCAGCGCTGCCGCTTCGTCCAGCCCGGTGATGAGCTTGCCCTTCTCGTAGTCGCCCGGGTAGCCGCCGGAGGCGATCACCACGCACGCCGCCACCTGCTCCGACCACTCCAGCTCGATGCCCTCGAGCTTGCCCGCGGCCGTAGCGGCAAGCACCCCCAGCAGGTCGCTCTGCAGTCGCGGAATCACCACCTGCGTCTCGGGGTCGCCGAAGCGGCAGTTGTACTCGATCAACTCCGGCCCCGAGTCTGTGAGGATGCAGCCGGCGTACAGAGTACCGCTGTAGGGCGCCCCCTCCGCGGCCATCGCCGCCACTGTCGGCTTGACGATCTCGGCGACAATGCTCGCCTGCAGCGCGTCGTCGACGGAGGGAACCGGCGAGTAGCAGCCCATGCCGCCGGTGTTGGGCCCCGTGTCGCCCTCCCCGATGCGCTTGTGGTCCTGCGAGGCGACCATCGGCAGCACCGTCCGCCCGTCGGTGAAGACCTTGATCGTGCACTCCTCGCCGACGAGACACTCCTCGATGACGACGCGGTCGCCGGATGCCCCGAAAGCCCGCCGCACCATCACCTCGTCGACGAAGTCGTACGCCTCGGCCCGGCTCGCGCAGACCTTGACGCCCTTGCCGAAAGCATCGCCGTCGGCCTTGACGACGATCGGGACGGCCTGCTCGTCAATATAGGCCTTCGCTTCAGCGGGGCTGGTGAACACCTGGAACTGCTTGTCGGAGATGCCGTGTCGGCTGAGTATCTCATCGGTGAAGGCCTTCGAGCCCTCGAGGCGCGCGGCAGAGGCATTGGGGCCGTAGACGGGGTAGCCGCCCAGCCGCAGGCGGTCGGCGACGCCGAGGATCAGCGGGCGTTCCGGGCCGATGATAGTGAGATCGATGGCGTTCTCTCTGACGAAGCCCTCGATCCCATCGACATCCTCGGCGCCGATGGGGAGGCACTCGGCCACCGCGGCAATGCCGGCATTACCGGGGGCGCAGTAGAGCCTGTCGAGGTCGGGGCTGCGGCTGATGGCATCGGCAAGCGCGTGCTCTCTGCCGCCGCCGCCGATGAGGAACACCTTCATCTTCTCTCACCTGCTCATCGAGTTGGCTTCGCGGCTCTGCCGGCACCCAGGGCCGACCCCTATGCGTAGGGGTCGATGTCGGCGAAGACGCGGTACTTCTTGTCGAATATCACATCCACCGTCCCGACCGGGCCGTTGCGGTGCTTGGCGATGATGATCTCCGCCTGGTCGGGGGTATCCATGTCCTCGGCGGCCTCCGGTGGGGGTGTCTCTCCCTGCTGGGCCGCCTTCTCTCGCGCCTCGCGCTGCTTGTAGTAGGCGGGGCGGAAGAGGAATGTCACCACGTCGGCCTCCGCCTCGATGGAGCCGCTCTCGGCGAGGTCGGAGAGGATCGGTCGCTTGTTCTCGCGCTGCTCGACCCGGCGGCTCAGCTGGGAGAGCACCACAATCGGGATGTCGAGTTCGCGCGCGACGCCCTTGAGGGCCCTGGCGACGCCCGAGACCTCCTGGTGGCGGTTCTCATACGTGCCCCGCGTCTCGCCGCCGATCAGTTGCAGGTAGTCGACGATGATCAGGCCGATGTCGGATCGCGCCTTCAGACGGCGCGCCTTCGAGCGCAATTCCATGATCGGCAGGCCGGGGGTGTCGTCGATGTAGATCGGGGCATCGGGGAGCACGGACAGCGCCTGGCCGATGCGCTGCCAGTCCTGCTCGTGCCCCATCCCCTGGCGCAGGCGCCAGGAGTTGACCTTCGCCAGGCTGCACAGCATCGACTCGGTGAGCATCATCTTGGACATCTCGAGGCTGAAGATGCCGACCGGCACCTTCGCGGAGATGGCCGCGTGCAGGCCGAGGTTGTTGATTGCCAGCGACGTCTTGCCCATCGAGGGACGGCCGGCGACGATCACCAGATCGCCATTCTGCATGCCCTGCGTCAGCTTGTCGAGCCCCTTGAGGCCCGTAGGAATGCCCGACATCGAGCCCGAGCGCCGGTAGGCCTCGTCCAGCTTGTCGAAGGTCTCCGTCACCAGCGGGCCGATGTGCTCGAAGTCGCTCGACACGCGGCGCTCGGCGAGCTGGAATATCTTGGCCTCCGCCCGGTCCAGCAGCGCGCCGACGTCGTCGGGGTTGTCGTAGGCCATCGCCTGAATGTCGGCGCCGGCGCTGATCAGCTTGCGCAGGAGCGACTTCTGCGCCACGATATCGGCATACAGCCCAATGTGGGCGGTCGTCGGCACGAGCTGCATGAGTGCCAGCAGGTACTCGCCTCCGCCCACCTCCTCGAGCTGGTCCATGCGGCGCAGCTCGGCGGCGACGGTTACCAGGTCAACCGGCTCCCCCCGCTCCGCGACCCTGTACATCGCCGCGAACACCTGCTGATGCGCCTGCCGATAGAAGTCCTCGGCCGTCAGCGTGTTGACGGCCTGACTGGCCGCGGAGTTGTCCAGCAGCATCGAGCCCAGGGTCGCCTGTTCGGCGTCCAGGTCCTGCGGCGGCAGTGACCCCGACACGCGCTGTGACGTGTCCTGTCTGCCATCATCCGGCACTGTCCGCACGCCTCCTTCGCCGGTCCCCTTCCGCGGAGACACCACCCGCGGCTGTGTCCGCGGTTCCAGTCAACCCTGCCTACTGCTCATCCTCGGTCTCGGGCTCTTCTTCATCCGCTACGTCCTCGGCATCCGCCTCGACCTCGGTCTCCGGTTCAGGCTCAGCTTCAGGCTCGACCTCGGGCTCAGCTTCGGCCTCGGCCGCTGCCTTCGGCTGCGGCTGGTCCTCCTCGGGGAGTTCGTCGGGCGAGCGGCCCGAGCCCTCGGCGGCGACAACCGAGATTGGCAGCTGCGCCTTGACCTCCTTGTAGAGGCGTGCGCCGATGAGGTAGTCGCCCAGCAGCCTGATCGGCTCGGCGATCTCGATGTCGCGCCGGTCAATCTCGAAGCCGAGTTGCTCGAGCACCGCGTCGGCGATCTGCTGCGCGGTGACCTGGCCGTGCAGCCGCTGGCCCTCGCCGGCGGTCGCTTTGACGACGATCGTCTTGCCGCCAAGGTCGCCCGCCAGCGCTTCGGCGCTTGACTCCTTCTCGGCCTGGCGCTTCTCGATTGCGCTGCGGCGCTGCTCGAGTTCCAGCATTGCGCCCTTGGATGCTTTCACGGCCAGACCCCTGGGTATCAGGTAGTTGCGCGCGTAGCCGTCCGCAACATCGCCGATTTCCCCCTCGTGGCCTACTCTCTCGACATCTTGCAGAAAGATAACTCGCATCGGAAATGTCCTCCCAAGTCAACTCGCGTCATGATTGAGCGGTGTTATTCAGCGACGGTACTGCCTGAGCCGGGGGCCGGGCGTCGACCCCGTTGATTGTGCTCACTTCTGCGTGGGCCTATCCTTAGGAGCGGCGGCGGGTCCCCACAGGTAGTACCGCAGCCCGCCGAAAGCATCGGCGTCGTTGAGCACGTCGTTGCCGCCAATGACTATGTCCAGGCCCGGGCGTATGCGGTAGTATGTGCGCAGGTCTATGATATGCTCGTCCGGTTGCCAGTACTCCAGTTCGAAGGCGGTCCTGGAATTGATGAGACGGTCGTAGCCGATACCGACCTCGCCGCCGAATATCCCGACCCGCAACGCGTCGCGCTCCGAGAGCGGCACCGACCTCTGCAGGATAAGCCGTTCGGCATCGCCGAGATCGCGGATTCCTAGACGCCAGTAGTCGCCGTAGCGCATCCGGTAGTACAGGTCTGTGGTGAAGTCCAGGCGCAGTCCGCGCTCCGTCGCCGCCTCAAAGCGCATCGCCGCCTGCGTCTCCAGCGGCCTGACTGCGCTGATCGCGCTCTGCACCCCGTCCATCGTGCTGTCCACGCGGTCGAGCGACCTCGAGGCCTTCTGCGTCACCTCCGTCGCCTGCTCCATGGTCTCGCGCGTTTTGGCGACGGTCACCTTGATATCCTCATTGAGTTGCGGGTCGCTCAACAGCTCCCTCATGTGAGCGGCCGTGTCGGCCAGGTCCCTGGTCGCCTCGTTGACATTGCGCATTGTCTGCTTGATGTCTGTGCCGACGCCCTGCTCGTCATCAAGCATCTTCTGCGCGCGCTCCGACAGCACCGACAGGTTCTCGCTCGCCGTCTGCAGGTTGTCCAAAGCCGTCTCCATGCGCGCCCGCAGTTGCGGATCGGCCAGTGCGACGCGCATGTTCTCCGTGATGGCGTTGACGTCCTCGGTCGACTTGACGATGTTCTCCGTCGAGGTCGCCACGTTCTGGGCCGCCCGCGTGAGTTCCGCCGGGATCGGCGAAGTCGCCAGCATCTGCTGAGCGACGAGCGCGGTGTCGCGAACCGTCTTGGATGCGAATTTCAGGTTGTCGGCCATCTCCGCGACGCGCGGGGCGTTCTGTTGAGCCATCGACGCCAGCGATGCGGCAAAGCGCTGGGCGTCGGCCGCGACGGCGTCGGCGCGGGTGGTCGTCGAGATGATGTTCTGCACGATGGTGTCGATCTGGTCCTTGCGCTCCGGCCCCGCGAATGTCGACTCAATGTTGTAGAGCGTCTTCTTGGCATCGGAGATGAGTTCCAGTGTCTCCTGTGCCAGGCCGCTCAAGCCGGCCAGACCCGCGCCGGCCACGTGCGCGCCGTTCTCGAGCCGCGTCTTCGGCACCGCCGGCGCCTTGACAATGGTGACGTACTTGTCGCCGAGAACTGCTCCCTGGTCGACGAAGAACTTGTCGTCCTCGGACAGTATCACATCGCGGCCGATTGCCATTGTCACCTGGGCGGGGCGGCCGGGGAACTCGACGTCGTCCTCGAGGTGAACCTTGATGACGCGGCCGACGCGGACGCCGCTGAGTTGCACATCGGCGCCCGACTCCAACCCCGCGACATCACGGAAGTGGGCCACGATGATGATGCTGGACCAGCGGCCCGCATAGTCGCCCAGGAACACGAACACAACGGTGACGAGCACCGCCGCCGCCAGGAAGAACGCCCCCACCTTGGCTTCGTTCTGCACCCTGTCACTCACCCCGACTCTGACTGTCTACCCCGGGCCCTGCGGCCCCGTCAGGCACATGTCCGTCGGTCCATACATGTCGCCGGCCACGAAAGCGCGCACACGCTCATTGTCCGAGCGGAACAGCTCCTCCGGCGTGCCGCACGCTGTGACCGTGCGTTCGTCGATCATCATCACTCGATCTGCGATCGCAAACAGCCGGTCCACCTCATGGGTCACGACTATCGACGTCGTTCCAAACTCCTGCCGCAGGCGCAGTATCAGCCCGTTGATCTGACCGGCGGTGATCGGATCCAGACCGCTCGTCGGCTCGTCGTAGAGCAGTATCTTCGGATGCATGATCATCGCCCGCGCGATTCCGACGCGCTTGCGCATACCGCCCGAGAGGTCCGCCGGCATGTAGTCCTCAAAGCCCGTCAGCCCCACTATGGCGAGGTTCTCGGCCACGCGGCCGGCAATCTCATCCTTGCTCAGCTTCGTGTGGCGCTTCAGCCCGAAGGCGACGTTCTCGTGCACCGTCATCGAGTCGAACAGCGCCGCCATCTGAAAGCACATGCCCATCTTGATGCGCGCCGAGTTCAGGTCATCCTCGGACTGCCCGGTGATGACTTCCCCGTCGATCTCGATTGTGCCTGCCGAGGGCTGGATGAGCCCCATCAGGCAGCGCAGGGTCGTGCTCTTGCCCGACCCCGACATCCCCATAATGCCGAATATCTCGCCCTCGCGCACATCGAAGTTGATGTCCTCGAGGATCAAACGACCGTCTACGGCGTACTCAAGCCCCGATACGCGGACGATGACATCGCCGTAGTGATCTCCGCCGGCCCTCTGTGTCATGATGGATAGACGATCAGGCTGAGCACGAAATTGGCCGCGTAGATGAGCATGATGCAGTAGACGACCGATCGCGTCGTGGCTCGGCCAACCTCCACCGAGGCCATCTCGCAGCTGATCCCCTCATAGCAGGCGACAATCGCGATAATGACCGCGAAGGCGATTGACTTGAGAATGCCCGCGATCACCGTCCACTCATCCAGGTTGCCGGGTATGTTGGCCAGATAGGCCACCGGGTTGACATCCGGGGTGCTCAGCGCCAGCAGGTAGCCACCCATCACCCCCACAACATCGGCGATGAGCGCCAGGATCGGCACCAGCACCAGGCATGCGATGTACCTGGGGGTCACCAGGTAGTCGACCGGGTTGACGGCCATCGCCCGCAGGGCATCGATCTGCTCGGTGACCTTCATCGTCCCCAGTTCGGCCGTCATCGCCGAGCCGGCCCGCGCGGAGATCACGATTGACGACAGCGCCGGCCCCAGCTCCCGGCACATTGTCTCCGCCACCAGCCAGCCCACGAGACTTCCCGCGCCGAGCTTGCTCGCCTGGATGGCTGCATGGTAGGCCAGCACCATCCCCGAAAACAGCATGGTGATGACGACAATCGGCAGGGAGTTGACGCCCACGTGAGCCATCTGGGCCAGAGTCTCTCGGTACCCGATCCGGCCCCGCACGATACCCCACAGCACACGCGTGTGGAGGATCAGGGTCTCTCCCATGAAGCGGAAGAAGCCGGTTATCGTGCGACCGATGACCGTGAACAATACCCGTGCTCCCCGCGCCGGCCGGCGGTGTCTCGCGCTCGTGCCGGCACTCACCGTACGCGTGTGGTGTCGCCGATAAACTCAACCGGCCGTGCAACTCCGCTCATCAGGACGCAGGAGTCACGCACGGCCGCTTACCAGTGGCGAGCGGAAACCAACCGTAGTGGCACGACAAGACCAGGCGGGGTAGTGCAGAGACTGCTGCGGCTTCGACGACCTGGAGAATGTGGAATCTGCCGGCCCGCGGACACGGTGACCAACCCATCACCGCCGCCATTATAGCCGAGCGAC
>DPJP01000450.1:2382-5289 GCA_003542955.1 Armatimonadota bacterium | reverse complement strand
GGCCCACCTGCGCAGGTGGGCCCGTCCGACATATCATCTCGGTCTCGGAGCGGCTACGACCACGCGCTGGCCTTGTTCAACTCATCGATATCGGCCTTCGACAGCTTCACCTTCACCGCGCCCACGTTGTCATCGATGTGCTCGAGCTTCGTACACCCGGCGATGACGGAGGCAAGCATCGGGCGCTTGAGCAGCCAGGCGATTGCCAGTTGCGCCGCCGAGCATTTCTTCTGCTTCGCCATCGCTGTCACTTTCGCGGCAAGCTTCAGCCCCTTGTCGGTCAGGAAGCGCCCGGAGATCGCCTCCGTGGTCAGCCGCCCCTCGACCTGATCGAGGTTGCCCTTTGTGTAGCGGCCGGTCAGCAGCCCGCCCGCCAGCGGGAAGTAGGGGATGATGCTGATGCCGTACTCGGCGGCGAAATCGAGCATCTCCTGCTCGCCGACACCCTCCGAGCTGCCCAGCTTGCTGCGCTCGGCCATGTTGTAGCAGTTCTGGATAGCGATGATGCGCCGCGAGGAGTCCTTGCCCACCTGTTTGAGCGCCTCGATGGTTGCCCGGGCCTGCTCGGGGCTGTGGTTCGAGATGCCCAGGTAGCGCACCTTGCCCTGGCTGACCATGTCGTCCATCGCCGACCAGGTCTCATCCAGCGGCGTGATCCAGTCAGTGTCGCCGCCCGTGGCAACATTCGGCGAGTGCAGGTAGAGCAGGTCGATGCGGTCGGTGCACAGCTTGCGCAGGCTGTGCTCGAGTTCCCGCATCAGGTAGATGCGCGACCCGCCGCACTGGTTGGGCGTGAAGTCCTGATCGTTGATCGGGTAGGGGCCGAGCTGGTGCTCCTCCCGATGGTGGTTGGCGAACTTCGTCGCCAGGACTATCTTATCCCTGACGATACGGCCTCGGTTGGCGAAGTAGCGGCCCAGCAGGCGCTCGGAGTTGCCCGAACCGGCATTGTAGGAGGCCGCCGTGTCCCAGTGGAACACGCCCAGGTCCAGGGCGCGGTCGAGAATCTGGAAGCCCAGGTACTCCCCGACGCGCGAGTGGTCATACTCGGGGTAGCCCCACTTCCACAGCCCGATACCGATCTCGGAGACCCACAGGCCGCTGTCGCCGACCGTGCGGCAGGGCATGCCACGGAATGAACTTGTGTTTGACATTTCGCTGCTCCCGTCTATGTCGTTACGGCAACCGGTGCATGGTCACCTTGCATGCGCGGCGGAGTCTTCGACGCCGGCGCGTGATATCCCTCCACCCGTCGGCAGCCACGCAACGTTCGTTCGGTTCGCCGGCACGTCTCTATCGCAACGACTATATACTATCTTGGCGGAAATCTATCACGCCTGCCTGGATGCATCGCGTCGGCATCGCCGTCATCACTGGACAAGGCATGCTGCGTTCGCTATAATCGCCCTTGCCTCGGACAGTACCCCACAAAACGCCGGCCCGGAGCATTGCGATGACTCGTGTGGTCCTGATTGCCGCCTTACTGCTGTGCGTGCCCCTGTTCCTGACCTCCTGCACCAGACCCGCCCAGACCACTGACGCACCCTCCGTGACCGGTGGCCCTGCCGTGGGGCCCCAGGCGATCAGGATCGGCCTGAACGCCGAGTTGACCGGCAGCATCCCCGTGGTGGGCCAGTCGTGCAGGAATGCCGCGGAGTATGCCGTGAAGCAGGTCAATGACGCGGGCGGGCTCGAGGTCGGCGGCGCCAGGGTCACAGTCGAGCTGACCACTGAAGACAATGAGGACAAGGCCGAGTCCGCGGCCGCGGTGGCTCAGAAGCTCGCCAGCGGCGGTGTGCTCGCGATGGTCGGCCCCAACGCGTCACGCAATGCGGTCCCGGCTGCCGAGGTTGCCGAGTCGGTGAAGATGCCGATGATCAGCCCGTGGTCCACGACTCCACCACTGACGGTCGACGCGCGCACCGGCGAACCCAAGCAGTACGTCTTCAGGGCCGCCTTCACCGATGACTTCCAGGGCGTGGTCGCCGCGAACTTCGCGCTCGAAGAGCTGCAAACCAGGCAGCCGGCCGTCCTCTATGACATGGCGTCGGAGTACAACAAGGGGATCGCGGAGGTCTACAAGAAGACCATTGAAGCGGCCGGCGGCAAGATCGTCGCCTTCGAGACCTACACCAGCGGCGACAAGGACTTCAGCGCACAGCTCACCAAGATCGCGCGCTCCGGCGCCGACACTCTCTTCCTGCCCAACTACTACTCGGAGGTGCCGCTCCAGGTCAAACAGGCGCGCGGGGTGGGCTATAAGGGCAGAATCTTCGGCAGCGACTCGTGGGGCAGCGAGGAACTCATCAAGCTCGCAGGCGATGCCTGTGAGGGTCTCTTCTTCACCACTCATTACGCACCCGACACGGCCACCCCGAAGGCCACGGAGTTCATCGCCGCTTACCAGGGCGCCTACGGAGTTGTGCCCGACGACGTCGCGGCGCTGACCTACGACTCCTTCGGCCTGCTTTTCGCGGCGATCCAGGCAGCCGGAACGGTCGACCGCGAGGCGGTACGGGAGGCCCTTGCAGCCATATCCGATTTCGAGGGCGTCACCGGCACGATGCAGTTCGAGGGAACCGGCGACCCGGTCAAGAGCGCGGTCGTCATCCAGATCAAGGACGGCAAGTTCACCTTCTACAAGACGGCTCAGCCATAGTCGGGATCATCCATGAACTCGTGGGGTGCGGGGCCCGAAGAGGTGCTGTTTGAGTTCTGCGTTGCCGTCATGGGCTGTGCCTGTCCCCGCGCGTTCGTGAGCGATGGGGGAGGGGGCCGGCGCGACGGCCACCAGCGGCATGAGGGCCCCGCTGCCGCCCGGCAACCGACGACCACTCGCTCCTTACCCAGGATGACCAACTGATGTCATTCTTCCTGCAGCAACTGCTCAATACCCTTCAGGTTGGC
>DPJP01000450.1:742-2366 GCA_003542955.1 Armatimonadota bacterium | reverse complement strand
CCCACGGCGACATCTTCATGGTCGGCAGCTACATTGCGTTCTTCGCCTCCGGCCTGTTGCTGGCATGGCTGGGGCAGGCCCCGCCGCTGATCATCTTCATCGGCACGATCATTGCCGCCATGCTGGGGACCTCGCTGCTGGCCGTGCTGATCGAGCGCGCCGCCTACAAGCCGTTGCGCAACGCCCCGCGCATGTCGGCCGTGATCACGGCCCTCGGCGTCGGGCTGCTGCTCGAGAACGGCTTCGTGGCCTCGAAGCAGATCGGGCCGACGCCGCGTATGCTGCCCGAGCTCATTCCCGCGGCCCAACTCCAGGTCTCCGGCGTGGCCGTCTCCAGCCTGCAACTGGTCTTCATCGCCGTCGCCGTGCTGACCATGCTCGCGCTCGATCTGACCGTGCGCAAGACCATGATCGGCATCGCGATGCGGGCGATCTCCTGGGACATGAGCACCGTGCCGCTGATGGGTGTGCCCGTGGATCGCATCATCTCGATCACCTTCGCCCTGGGAGCGGCCGTCGCCGGCATTGGCGGAACGCTCTACGGCATGGCCTACACGATCGATCCCTATATGGGCATCCGCATCGGCTGGTGGGCCTTCATCTCCGCGGTCGTGGGGGGCATCGGCAGCATCAGGGGGGCGATGATCGGCGGCTTCCTGCTGGGCTTTGTCGAGATCTTCACGCCCGTGCTCCTGAAGTCCTCGACCTACCGCGACATGATCGCGTTCTCGCTGTTGCTGGTGCTGCTGGTGGTGCGCCCAACCGGGATACTCGGACGTGTGGTGAGTCAGAAGGTATGACCTCACACGACCCCGCAACGGCGTCACCGCCCCGTGGTATCGGCCATCGCCTGCGCCGAGCGCTCTTGCGCCATCGTCTTCCGCTGGTGTTGCTGCTGGCGGCCCCGCTCACGGTGCTGTTGCCCCGGTACGGCGTCATCAACCCCTACCTGGAGCTGGTGATCAAGTACATCGGCATCAACATCATCCTCACTGTCAGCCTCAACCTGATCAACGGCTACATGGGTGAGTTCTCGGTGGGCCATGCCGGCTTCATGGCGATCGGCGCGTACACGAGCGCCCTGCTGACGCTGCACGCGATACCGCGCGAGCTTGGGCCGCTGCTGTTCCCCCTCGCGCTGATCGGCGGCGGGATCGCGGCCGGGATCGCGGGCCTGACCATCGCGTTCCCCGCCTTTCGCACGCGGGGCGACTATCTGGCGATCGTCACCCTTGCCCTGAACATGATCGTCAAGAGCGGCCTCGAGAACATCCCGGCCGTCGGTGGGCCACAGGGACTGATGGGGATCGACAAGCTCACAACGCTGCCGTGGGTCTACCTGTGGGTCGTCCTCGTCATCGCGCTGGCACGTCACCTGATCTACTCGCGTCACGGACGCGGGGTCATGGCAATCCGAGAGGACGAGACCGCCGCGGAACTCGTTGGCGTCAACACGCAGCGGGTGAAGGTACTGATCTTCGTCTTCTCGGCCGCTCTCGCAGGCATCGCCGGCGGTCTCTTCGCGCACGAGTTGCAGTTCATCAACCCCAGGTCGTTTGGCATCCTCAAGTCCACTGAGATGCTGGTGATGGTCTACCTCGGCGGCGTGGCGAGTCTCGGCGGG
>DPJP01000450.1:0-721 GCA_003542955.1 Armatimonadota bacterium | reverse complement strand
GCTGGGCGCGGCGATCTTCACCGCCACACTCGAGAGCCTGCGCCCCCTGCTTGGGTGGCTGCACATCTCGGCTGAGTGGCGGCTGGTCGCGGCCCCGGTATTCCTCATCCTATTGATGCTGCTGCGACCGCGGGGAATCATGGGGCACCGCGAGTTCGGCTTTCTCGTCCCGCGGGAGGAAAGACTCTGTTTCCACCTCAGGACTGCTGCCCCCGACGACCGCTCGGATGCCCTCGGGGAGGCGGCCCCATGAGCCTTCTATCCATGCGGCATGTGACACATCACTTCGCGGGTCTGCGGGCGGTCTCGGACTTCAACCTCGAACTGCAGCCGGGGGACCTCGCCGCCCTCATCGGCCCTAACGGGGCGGGCAAGACGACTGTCTTCAACATCCTGAGCGGCGTCTACCGCCCCACCAGCGGGCAGGTCAGCTTCGATGGACGCGACATCGTCGGTCACCGGCCACACCAGATCGTCGCCCGCGGCGTGGCCCGCACCTTCCAGAACATCCGCCTCTTCCGCAACCTCTCGGCGCTGGACAACATGCGCATCGCACAGCACGGCCAGGCCCGCTACTCCGTGCTTTCCTCCATGTTGCGCCTCCCGAGCTTCCGGCGCGAGGAGCAGCGGATGCGGGCGCGGTCACTCGAGCTTCTAGAACTCTTCGGTCTGGCCGATGTCGCGGACGCGCAGGCGGGCAGCCTGCCCTACGGCCAGCAGC
>DPJP01000095.1 GCA_003542955.1 Armatimonadota bacterium | reverse complement strand
CGGAGCCCGGTCTCCTGCCGGTAATCGACCCGCTCCCAGGCATCCCCCTGTCCGACCAGCAGCGTTCCATCGGCGCCGCAGAGGTACACCTTCCCGCGGGTGATCGGGATGACCGATGCAATGCGCTCATCCCCGAGGAGACTGGGCAGTTGCGTATCCTCGATCCAGCCTTTCTCCGTGTCCCACCAGTAGACGGTGTTGATCTGCTTCTCGGGGTCATAGAGCCCGACCCACGGATAGCCCTCCGGGTCGAATGCCAGCGCCGCCGGCTCACGTGAACCGCCACTGACACTGACCCACGGGGAGAGGTCCGGCGCTCTCCACCATCCATCGCCTTCGGTGATCGGAAGCCTTGTGACACGCCTGGCGGTTGCGGCGCCACTGCCCCACGCGCCGATGTAGAGGTGCGGGGTCACGAACCACAGCGTGTTGTGCTCGAGGGCCATTGCCTGGTCCATACGGGCGGAGAAGATGGCCTCGAAGCACAGCTCTCCCCCCTGCAGCCGAAGCAGCCCCAGAATGCCTGGCCCCCGCTCCCATTCGCGCTTGAGGCGCGATGCTGCTTCCTCTGTCTCCGGTCGGAGCACTGCGTATGCCGTCCCATCGCCTGGTCCCAGGAGTGCGCCGCCACCGATGATGCCGCCGCGCCAGGAGGTCTCGTTTGTGAGCGAGCCCGATGGGTACCAGATGTGAGCGTTGACTGTGTCATAGCGGAGTGCGCAATCGCCGAGGACGGCCAGCCAGAGGCCCTGCGCGGCTGAGACCCAGTAGCCGTCCGGGTGGAGGGCGATGCCGCGGACGGGGCCCATCTCGGTGGCGTCCACGGAGGTCATCGGCGCCACAGTCTCACTCTCCACCTCATGGATGGTCAACCGCCTGCCGTCAGCGATAGCGGCGACGATGGTGTCGGGCCCAGCAGCGCCAAGCCACGCAATCACCTGTTCGCCTTCGCAGGTCAGCAGCGCAACGGAGGGTATGGGCGCGTCCTGTGCTACAGAGGAAGGCTGCGCGCAGACCGCAAGCATGATGAGAGTCAGCGCGACATACAGGGCGCGGGTGGAGGATGCTCTGATCGGAGTGGGTGGCATTGGCGGCCCTCCGGGATGGCGCTCGATGGCAGACGCGGCCGAGGGGCAATCCGGCACTCCCCGCGCCCACCGCCACCCCGCCGGCGTGGTATGCCGTAAAGGACTGCCCCGGTGCCGCCGCGAACACCTCACTATACAGTGCATTCATACAATCCACAATACGTCAGTGGGCGCGGCGGGGGCTTGATGCGCGGGGCTGGGAGCGCCCGAGGAGGTCCGCCATGAGACGCACGCTGAGCCCCACTCTCGCCATCATCGTTCTGGCTCTGGCCGCCGCACTCCAGGCTTCTCAGGCTAGGGAGTCCGTCACCGTCGCCGGTGAGGTTTTCGGCCCCGACGGCGTTCCGGCGAGTGGCGTCCCGGTCTGGGCCGTGTACTCCTCGGTGGAGCACGCGCGCGCAGTCGCCGAGACAGTGACTGCCGATGCGGGTCGGTTCTCCGTTCAGCTGACCGTCAACGACCCCTTCGAGCCCGTTGCCCTGATCGCCCGCATGGAGAGTCTCGGCGACTTCGTCGAGATACTCCCCGGGCAGCAGGCGCTGATGCAGTTGCGTCCGCCGGTCACCGTTCACAAGGGCATCGTCCAGGACACCGACGGCTACCCCGTCCGCGACGCCGTTGTCGCCGTGCCAGCCTATGTCACCACACAGGGGTATCACGCCATCGCCCTGTCACCGCTCCTGCCGAACCTGTACACCACCAGTACAGGCGCCGACGGCCGCTTCGAGCTGCCCGACTTCGGGACACACCCATCCAACTGCATCAAGGTCTCAGGGGATCGATATGCCCCGCTGGCCTACTGCTACCAGGCCGCCGGTACCACGCCTGAGGCATCGGTAGTCGTGCTCAGACCAGGGAGCGGGCTGACGGGTCGCGTCATCCACGAGGGGCTCCCCATCGCGGGTGTCACGGTGCTGGCGCGGCCCCGGGATGGACAGGCTAATCCCGGCAGAGCCGAGGCCGTCACGGATGCCAATGGGCGCTACCAACTCCACAGCGTGGGCCCCGGCACCTTCAACGTGCTGGTCCGCCCGATGGGGGACCTGCTCGCGCCTGCGGTGGAGGGCATCATTGTCGCGGAGGGCGAACTGGAGGAGGTTCGCGACATCACGCTGGTGCCCTGTGGGGTCATCCGTGGGAGGGCAGTAGATGCTGTGACACGCCTTCCTATCGCGGGGATCAGCTTCGTCACGCAGAGCACAGCCAACCCATCCTCAGGCAGCAGCCCTGGAGTGGTGTACACCGACGGCGAGGGCAGATTCGAGCTTGCCGCGCTGCCCGGCATGACACGTTTCACCATGGGCTCGGGGTGGCTCAGGGGCAATGTGTACAGGGGTTTGGCGGAGAAGGCCGAGGTGCAGGTCGCGGAGGGACAGGTCACAGACGGCGTAGAGCTGCGCGTAGAACCGTGGATCACCACGCGGCACGATGAGGCGGTCCCTGCCGGCCGGGAGGACCTCACGTTGAGCGTCGAACTCCTCAATGGCGCTGAGCGCATATCAGCGTACGAGCCGATAGCCGCTGTGGTCGAGTTGACCAACGTCTCCGAGAAGCCGGTCGTCGCGTCGTTGCCCGGCTCCCCGCGCACCCGCATTCAGGTGCGTGATGCGGGCGGCAGGCTGGTCGCGGTAACACCCCGACCTGTCTTCACGACTCGGGGCTCAAACTACAGCACGTCTCTGCAGCCCCATGAGACGAAATCCGACACGCTGGTGCTATCAGACTTGTACGACTTCGGCCGCCCCGGCGAGTACCAGGTGCGCTTCCAGCAACTCGAGAGCACGTGCTACTCTCCGCTACTGGCCGAGTGCACTGTCGAGGTCGTTGTCTCACCGTTCGATGAAGACAGGCTTCGCACACGCATCGGGGAGTTGTTTGGGGCACCGGCGAAGAACTGCAGACTGCTGTGGTCCATCCGGCACGACCTGGCGCTGCCATACCTCGAGAAGATGGCCTACATGTGGCAGCCGGAGCGCTCATTCGACTCCATCCGCCGTATCGACACTGACGCCTCGGGGCAACTGCTGGCCGACCTCCGCGCCCGCAACGACAAGGTCGGCGAGGCCGCCCGAATGTGGGCGCAACGCCCCGCCAGGCCCAGGATACGGGATATCCCGTGGGTACTCCCTCCAACGCAGTAGCGCGCCGCGGAGGGGAGCGAGAGCCTGGACCGCACCCGGCAGCGGAGCCTTGGAACTTGGCGCCTTTCGCGCCTCAATGCCGAAATCGGCGGCCTGCTCCCTACTCCGGCAACCTCAGCCGCAGCAGGTGCGTGCCGGCGGAGCCGTAGAGGGAGCCGTCGGCGAAGGTCACGAACTCCGCGAGGCCGGGGTATGACGCAACTTCCTCGCATGTACGCGCAGCCGGGTCGATGCGCAGCAGCCGGCCCTCCGCGGTCAGGTAGATTCTGCCGTCCGGCCCCGCGATGAGCCGCCCGCCAGCAGCGACGCCGGTCTCGAACTTGCTGACGATCCCTCGCGTGCTCAGGTCCATGACACCGATGCGCCCGGTCGTCCGACCGCTGAAGAACAGCTCATGGGCGACGCGCAGGACGCTCCTGATGCCCTGCTCATCGGGCCACGGAGTCACCTCATGGAGGATCCGGCGCTCCGCGTAGTTGTAGTGGACCAGCCGCCCGGCGCTCTGCTCAACGGCCGTCTGCGTGCCCGATCCGCCCATCATGTCGGTGCCGATGATGGCGGTATCGGGTTCGTCGGCCAACACCATCGCCCAGGGGCTCTGCTCGCCGACGGGCTTCTCGATCAGGTCGAAGGTGGGCTCCTCGGGGGTGACGAGCACCAGCCCGCCGCCGATGTAGCCGTAGCTGGGCACGCCACCGACGAGCACGCGACCATCAGGCAGCGCGAGCATGCCGCCGGCCCGCTGGACGTGACGCGGGATGCGGCCCAGCACACGCGGGTTGCTCTCGGGCGCATCGCCGAACTGCCACGGCAGAGCGGGGTCCCAGACGCTGTAGGTACAACGGCTGTAGGCGGTGACATGGAGCTTCCTCTCGCGCCACAGCCAGGCGTACACCTGCCCACCGTGGCCGACCGGGTCGCCGTACTCGGTGAATTCGGCGGCGGCCGGGTCATAGGCGAACAGCGTGATGGGCGTGTTGGTGGTGCCGTAGACGCGCGCGTCGGGGCCGTCGAAGAGGTTGAAGATGGGGGTACCGGCAGCGGCATAGTCGAAGTGGACCTCGGTGCGCTGCCCNNCCCCCGATCATCCAGCAGGAAGTAGACGCGATCCGGGCCCGAGCGGTCCTCGGTCTGAACGTAGCGGCCGTCCTTGAGCTGCAGGAGCGCCGCGCGGAGCTTTCGGTCGACTGGTTCAACACTCAGCCCGTCGACATGGTAGCGCCCGTCACCCGCACCGTAGACGTAGACCTCGCCATCGAGCATCTTCAGAGGCCGTCCCCAGCCGGGGCCATCTCGGGCTTCGTCTGGCAGTATCTGCGTCTTCTCCCCCGTCGGGATGTGGTAGGCCCAGACGGCAGGCTTCGTCGGTCCACAACCGCAATAGACGTAATCGCCCTTGATGGCGATGGTGCGGACGTACATCTGCTCGGGGTCGATCCGTCCGAGGTCCTCGACCTGCCCGGTGCGCAGGTCCACGCGCGCGAGTTTGGCGTTCGGGTAGGTGCCGCCATAGAGGTGGCCGTCGGGACCCTCGTACAGCTCCCAGACGACCTGCTCACCCTCCGGCGGCCGCCCCATGTGTCGGTAGGTCGCCGTCGTGGGGTCGACCTCGAACATGTCGCCGGAGCCCAGCGTGGCGTAGACCATTCCGTTCGAGTGCGCGCAGATACTCCATATCTGCGCACTCACGCCCTCAAAGGTCACCTGGCGGCCTTCCCCGGTGTACGGATCGAGCAGGAGCATGAAGCACTCGGTGTCCTTGAAGCCCAGGCAAAGCACCTCATTGCCCGCGGCGTCACGCGCCAGCGCCTGGGAGTACAACCCGCAGCGGCGCACTGCGACTCCGAGGTCCTCCCAGTCGCCGACCACCGGCACCGTGGGCACTGCGTCCTCGACATCCTGTGGACGGGCCGGCCCCATCGCCAGCATGAGTGTGGCGAGAACGCACAGGAGCGGAATGGTGCTCTGGATCGTGCTCACACGCGACACCTCCGGGTAGGACGAGAGCCATCGTGCGCGCCCAGGGCGCGGGAAGTCGCCAATGCGGGCCCCGCAGGCACGCCACCGACAGCGGGCAACCGCTCAGGGCACCGTCGGGTACCACATCGGGTCGCTGGTGGAGTAGTACTTGATCGACGAGCCCTCGATCCACTTGGCGTGGCTATCGGCATACACCGCGTTGCAGCCACCGTTATGGCGTGCCGCCCACTTGCCGCGACTTGCCTGGCTGACCGCATCGTATGGGGGCCACTGGATCAGGTAGAAGCCCTGATTGACCGTTGTGCTCCGGTACATGCTGTCACCGATCAGCACGGTCTCCGAGGGGCGGGTGTAGGTTGCCAGCGTGTAGTCCCAGTTGGGAGGGTATGAGAGGTTGTAGGAAATGCAGCCATAGCTGGAGCGCGACGGGTACCCGCCAAACCAGCCCTGGTTGGCGTCCTTGCCCATGCTGGGGCAGTGGAAGACCTGGAGGTTCTTCACGTACGGGTAGATCAACTGCGGCCAGAGCATGGAGGTTGTTGTCGCTGCGGTGCCGTCGACGTTGGTGTAGCCGCCGTGCGCGGTGATGGCAACGGGCACGATCGCCTCGTCGTAGTCCTGGGCGTACTGCTGAATCGCCAGCCCGATCTGCCGCATGTTACTCAGGCAGCTCGCCTGTCGCGCCTTCTCGCGGGCCCTGGCAAAGACAGGGAAGAGAATGGCTGCGAGGATGGCGATGATGGCTATGACGACAAGCAGCTCAATGAGCGTGAATCCCCGGCGCATCTGAGACACCTCCTATGTGGTGGGTGGGCAAGCCGTGCTCGCCCTGACAACCAACTCTGTGTGCAACTGCAGAGACTGCGGCTGAACGGCTCCGTGCTGTGTCGACAACGCCTCCATGACCTGCCGGAGGCTCCGGCTGACACACTCGGCCAGCGGGGTGCGCACCGTGGTGAGCGGGGGGCATGAGTAGGGGGCGAGGAAGGTATCGTTGTAGCCGACCACGGAGACCTGCCCGGGGACTGCGATGCCGTCTTCGCGGAGCGCGTGCAAAGCACCCAGTGCGAAGGTGTCATTCTGCGCAAGCAACGCCGTGACGCCCGGCTCTCGCTGCAGCGCCAGGCGGGCCAGAGCAGCGCCCCGACCCACATCGTCGAGGCTCCCCGGCTCGATGCAGACCGGGACGATGGTCATGTCCGCCCCGGCGGCCTCGAGTGCATAACGCTCCTTGCGCTGTGCCGGGCGCCCGGCCAGGAAGGCGACACGCCGGTGGCCGAGTCCGGCCAGGTGTTCCACTGCCGCCCGGATACCCTCCCGGTCATCCCAGCACGCGCACGGCGTCGACAGCGGCATCTGCCGGTCAATCGGCCCGACCGCGATGACGACCTGCTCCTCGGAGACGACGGCGGCGGCGACCTCATCGGCGGTGTCAACCGGGTACCGCAGCCGCACGATTACATCCGCGCGACGCTCACGCAGAAGGCTCTGCAGCCGCGTGTCATCGGCATCCGGCATCAGGAGCAGATGGTAGCCGAACTCCTCGGCGATAGCTTGCGCGACGTCGAGAGCACGCGCATAGTGGGGGTCGTGGATGTTGGTGGTGGCCAGCGCGATGGTGTCGGTACGGCCGGCGACGAGTGCGCGCGCGGCGGCGGAGGGGTGGTAGCCGAGCGACTGCGCGGCATCCAGCACGCGCTCCCGCGTCGCCTCCGAGACGAGCGAGGTCGCTTTCCCGTTGAGGACCCGGGAGACGGTGGCGGGTGAGACACCTGCCGCGTCGGCTACGTCGCGAATGTTGCTCATGGCTGAAAACGCTTTCCGGTAAACGTTTTCATGAGCATACATGGGACGCAGCCAGTTGTCAACGGTGAATGCAGTACAGGAGGCAGATGCAGACGCACCCGGCCAGGTCTGTCACCGGGTTTCGACGCCGGGCCCCAACCACGGTGCCGGCCGTTCTCTCGCCCCTAACCCCTCGTCCCTCGCCCCTGCCGTTTCCTCACCACGCCGTCCAGCCGCCGTCGACTGACAGAGTCGTGGCGTTGACCATCCCCGCCCCATCACTGGCAAGGTAGACGGCAGCCGCCGCGACATCCTCCGGCAGCGCCAGCCTCCCCGCCGGGATCTTCCCCAGCACAAAGGCGAGGAACTCCGGCTGCTGCAGCCGCGTGCGTGTCAGATTCGTCTCGACGAAGGTCGGCGCAATCGAGTTGACGGTGATCCCGTGCCTGGCCCACTCGACACCGAGTGTGCGGACGAGGTTGATGATGGCGCCTTTGGTGGCGCAGTAGACCGGCTGGCCGGGGATGCCGATGAGGCCCGACTGGCTGGAGATGAAGATGATGCGGCCGTGGCCCTGCTGGATCATCATCGGCGCGGCGGCCTGTGCGACGAAGAAGCCGCCCTTGACGTTGACATCGAAGTGGTCATCCCAGATATCCCGCGTGACATCCAGCCCTGCCGTCGGGCGGTTGATCCCCGCGTTGTTGACGAGGATATCGAGCCGGCCGAACTCCGCCTTGACGGTCTCCATGGCGGCGGCGATCTGCTCCTGGTCGCGCACATCGAGGTCGAGGTGCAGCACGCGGGCGCCATGTGCGGCTGCTGCCTGCGCGGTCTCTTCGGTGGATTGGCCGGGCAGGTCTGAGACGACCACATCGGCCCCGGCCTGCGCAAGACCGATGGCGATAGCTTGCCCGAGGCCCGTGGCGGACCCCGTTACCAGTGCAACTCGGTCATCGAGCCGAAACGGCGTGTGCGGCATGCTGCTCTCCCCTCTCAGACCACGGCCTCAGTTGCCGTAGCGCTCCGCCCGCACGCGGGCGGTCTCCGCATGCGCGAGCATGTTCTCGAGGATGCACTGGCGCTCCGTGACCGCGGCGACCTCCGCGGAGGCTTCGAGCGTCATCCGCTGGTAGGTGCAGGTCTTGAGGAACTTGCCGACCCACACGCCGCCGGTGTAGCGTGCCGCGCGGCTGGTGGGCAGGATGTGATTGGTGCCGATCGACTTGTCACCATACGCAACCGTCGTCTCCTCACCGATGAACAGCGAGCCATAGTTGGTGAGCCGGTCGAAGTAGAAGTCGACATCCGCCACATGCAACTCCAGATGCTCCGGTGCGTAGTCATCACTCAGACTGACGGCCTCCTCGGGGCTGTCGGCGACCATCACGATGCCGTTGTTGCCCCAGGAGATGGAGGCAACCTCACGCGTCGGCAACACGACCAACTGCTTTTCGACTTCGGCCAGCGCGCGGCGGGCGAAGTCCTCACTCAGGCAGATCAGGCAGATGCCTGAGTTGGGGTCATGCTCGGCCTGGCCCAGCAGGTCACAGGCAACCAGCATCGGGTCGGCTGAGTCATCGGCGATGACGAGTATCTCCGTGGGTCCGGCCAGAAGATCAATGCCGCAACGCCCGAAGAGCTGCCGCTTGGCCTCCGCGACGTACTTGTTCCCCGCTCCACACAGCACATCCACCGGCTGCACATCGCCGAGGCCGAAGGCCATCATCGCCATCGCGGGCACGCCACCGATGACGAAGATGCGGTCTGCCCCGGCTTTGGAGATGGCGTTGATGGTGGCCGGGTAGTAGCCTTGCCCCTTGACGGGCGGTGTGCAGGCGACGATGTGCCTGACCCCGGCCACGCGGGCGGGGATGATGCTCATCTGCGCGGAGCCGAACATCGGGTAGCGCCCGCCGGGGATGTAGCTGCCGACCGCATTCACGGGGATGTGCCTGTGGCCCAGGAACACGCCCGGGCGGGTCTGCACCTCCAGCGGCAGCATCGTCCCCAACTGGGCCTGCGCGAAGGCACGGACATTGGCCTGGCAGTAGTCGGTATCGGCGATGGCCTGCTCGGATAGCTGTCCGATTGCCTCATCCATCTGCGCCGGGGTCAACTCGAAGCTCTCGGGGCTCCAGTCATCGAACTTCTCGCTGTAGGCGCGGACGGCATCCATGCCGTTTGCTTCCAGCTCCCGCAGCATCTCAGACACGTATGCGGCGGTCTCCTGATCCTGCTCGAAGAGGCGATGTCCGCCGCTCTTGATGATTCTCATGGTGGCTCTCCCATCCGTGTGTGTGGGGTACGGAGCACGGCGAGGTCGTCCCTTCTCGCCGCCGGTGGCAGTTCCCTGCCTGGGCAAGCGGCCAGTGCCTGGCTGCTGGTAACTGGCTGCAGGGGCGAGATCGGCAGTGTATAATCACGACTATTGTAATCACGATTCTACTCCCAGGAACGCGCGGCAACCAAGGCCCACCGGCAGCACCTGGTTCGCCCCCCCGCGGCGCCCTCGAAGGCATACCCCCACCCAGTGGCGAACATGTCCCCGTCAGACGCAACGGTCGCGCACCAGCACACCCCCGGAGGGATCGCCGTGAGCAAGATAGGCATTGGAGTACTCAGCTATGCACATGGTCATGTCGGCACATACTCGCAAGAGATTCTCGGCTTTGAGGACGCCGAAGTGCTGCGCATCTGGGATGACAACACCGAGCGCGGACAGGGCGCCGTGGAGAAGTTCGGCGGGGTGTTCACTCCGCATGTCGAGGATGTCCTGGGTGACCCCGCGGTGAAGCTGGTCTTCATCGCCTCGGAGACCAACAAGCACGCGGACCTCACCGTCGCCGCCGCCGATGCCGGCAAGGATATCATCCTCCAGAAGCCGATGGCGCTGAGCCTGCCGGATTGTGACCGGATCATCGATGCAGTAGACCGCAACGGGATATTCTTCTCCCTGGCCTTCCAGATGCGCTACGACCCGGCCAACATCAGGATGAAGCAACTCGTGGATGAGGGCTACGTGGGGAAGGTTGGGATACTCCGCCGCCGCCATTGCCTNNTGCCTGTCACTGCTGTTCAACGAGGCGTTTTGTACCGGCCCGAGCAGGTGGCATGTCGACCCGGTTGCCAACATGGGCATGTGGATGGATGATGCCTCGCATGCGAGCGACTTCATCTTCTGGATGCTGGGGGAGCCCGTCAGCGTGGTCGCCGAGATCGACAACATCCTCACCACC
The DNA here is from genome assembly GCA_003542955.1 of Armatimonadota bacterium. GTDB lineage: Bacteria > Armatimonadota > Zipacnadia > Zipacnadales > UBA11051 > UBA11051. The sequence goes on along the minus strand of DPJP01000095.1, from coordinate 1,408 downwards.
TGCGCGCCGGATGACACGGGCATGGCGATCTACCGCTTCGCGGGCGGGGAGATGGCGATGCTCTTCAACAGCTCCGTCGTCCATGCGGGAGAGAACACCACCGAGATCTACGGCGACCGCGGCGTGGTGATCCAGAACCACGGGGACGCTCCCTCGTGTGCAGTCCCTCCGCCAGCGGGAGCCGTCGCGGTGAAGTACTTCGACAGCCAGGATCGGGAGAAGGGCTGGCAGGACCAGAGCCTCTCGATTCCCTCGAGCCAGGGCGAGCGCATCCAGGCGGTTGCCCGCAACATCCTGGATGCCTACAAGGCCGGCACGCCGACTGTCACCGCCCGCGAGGGCAAGATATCGACGGGGATGATCCTCGGTGCGTACGAGTCCGCGCGTGAGGGCAAGCGTGTGGCGCTGCCGATGGGGTAGGCGGCCTGTCGGCGGGCGGTGCGCGCCCGTGGCCAGCTTCAGTCATCCGGCCCGGAGCCTGCTCAGTGGACGGCTCCGGGCCTGTCTGTAGATATCGCTCACTGCACCCGATGCAAGCCGACTTCGTCGAAGTAGACCTTGCCGGCATCCTTGTCGAAGCCGTCCACAATGGGGACCAGCCGCAATCTGGTGATCTGCCTGTCCCCCACGGCGGCCGGGAGGTCCATGCCGACGACCATCAGCTGCCACTCGCCGGCCTCCGGCTGCATCTTTGTGCTGTAGCCTGACATGTTGCGGCCGTCCTGATCCAGCGGAGTGACAGACAACTCGACGGTACCGTTACTGACCTGGTCCTCCGGCGTGTAGACCCACGCAAGCGCGACATACCTGCCCGGCCCTGGGAAGTCCATTGTATGGACGGGCCCGCCGCGCATCATCGCATCACACAGCAGACTGTACTGCCCATCATGGGCGACATCGGTACTGCGCGCCATGGTCCCGATCGGGGGCGCCTCGCCGGTATCGGGCTTGCGCCAGAAGCTCCAGCCGGTCGCAGCCGCCCCGTCGCCCTCCTCGAACGAGTGGTTTCCGCTAGCGAGTTCGGCGGTCCCATCCACGATGGCGAGCACCATGCTCGCCTGCTCGCGCACGATCGGCGTATCCGACTGCTCGGCGAGTTCGCTGACGCGACGGCGGACGGCATTGTCACCGCGCCTGAGCCAGTCGGCGACGGCCCAGAGGCCGCCTGTCCCCCAGGAATCGCCACTCACGCCGCCGTATCGTGACGGTGGGAGCGGGTGGACGAGTACTGGATGTTGCTCGAATTCCTCAAGCGCGAGCGTGCGGCGTCGTGCCGCCATCGCCATGCCCTCGACTGCCTGGTCAACGGCTGCCAGTGCATTCTCCTCCGTATCAGTGCGCACGGGCGCGAACTGTGGCTGAGCCTGGTAGGCCAACGCCGACGCTTCATAGTACTGGAAGGCCTTCT
>DPJP01000079.1:16689-17205 GCA_003542955.1 Armatimonadota bacterium | reverse complement strand
CGCACAGGGGCTCATCGCATCGCTGCCGGGCCATGTCGGGAGGTCTGAAGTTGCGGTTCGCTGCCGGGCGCTCGGTGGCGTGGATCGGCTGCGAGCGCACGATTTCAGCGGGCCATCGGCACCGCGATGCCCGGCCCGCAGCCCCGGTGAACGCCTCCACCCATCGCGCCCGACGGCAAGCGCTGACAGCCTATAACAACGAGCGAGGCCAGAGGGCAGTTCCCGTTCTGGCCTCGCGCCCCGCGCCTTCGCAAAAAGCCCGCGCTATTCCAGGCGCGGGACCTCGACCTGATCGCCCCGGCCATATTGCCAGATGTGCAGTGTCTGCCCACCGTAGAGCGCCTCCAGCTCCGCTTTGCCCACGGGGTCCCGCAGGATGAGCGTGCTGCGGCGGCCGCCGACGACGCCCTTGAGCTGACGCGCGTTGCTGCCCTCGCCGAGCCAGGCTCCGGCATGGAAATCGTTGGTCGCGAGCGGGTTACCCAGCTCGTCGAAGCTCCCGTTGGCGAAGAGCAG
>DPJP01000079.1:0-16650 GCA_003542955.1 Armatimonadota bacterium | reverse complement strand
CTCCGCCGGGCCCTCTCCGAGCAGCGCGGTCTGGTCGAGTTCCAGGCGCACCATCTCGCCCTCCGGGGTAACCCTCACGATGCGGAACATGCCGCTGCGATGTGCATTGAGCACGCGCACATAGCGACCAACCGCAAAGGCGGCCCTGTCGGCCGGGGGAATCGCCACGAGGACCTCGTTGGCGTCATAGTCCATGTCGGCTATGCTGCCGCTCGCATAGCCCGGGCCCTGTTCCGGGGCGGTCTCACCGATGCGGACCTGCTTGAGTGTCTCACCACCGGCAACGCTGGTGAATGCGACGCCGAGCGCGCGGTGGTCGCTGCTGCGGCTTGGCGCGTCAGGGGTTGCCAGCACGATCGTGTCGATCGCGCCATCACGCCGGACCTCCACAGTCAGCGGCTGCTCGGACACGAGCCGCACGCTCTGCACCACGGGCGTCTGCTGGTAGGCATCGATGACACTCAGGAAGTGACTCGGCATTGCCCCGCGGGATTCGCGCCTGACGAGCAGGTAGTCCAGACCCCAGTCGGGTGGGCGCGCGGGCGAGCGACCACTGCCCATGATGACCTCGGCGGGGCCGCCCACGGGGATGACGTGCAGGGCGAGCCTGTCGCCCTCGGGTAGCTCGTAGTCCCACGACCAGACGGCCGGCTCTGACAACGATGCCCGCCGAACCCTGGTGATATAGCTCGGGAAGTTGCGGGTCTCGCGACCCCAGCGGTCGGTGTAGTGCGCCGCGTGCGCGATGTCGGGCCCGGCCAGTGTCCCGCCCTCCTGCGCCCGCCAATCCAGCGCCGGCGCCTGCATCGGCTTCAGCGGCCCGTGCCAGCTCTGGTCATGCTGGTTGCCACCGTTGACCGCGAACAGGTCGACCACGTAGAAGCGCTCCTCATCGACCTCCACGAACACGCAGGTCCGCTCGTAGATGCTGACGCCGGAGGCGGGCTTCGGGTCGGTGGTGCCGCCGGTGTCGTAGTGTGGCGGGTAGGGATCATGTCGCGCGGTGACGATGTGGATGCCGTCATGCTCGGCGAACAGGTTACACTGCCCGCCGATCTCGCGCGGCGGCTGAGTCTCGTCGACGCTCACCGTGTTGTGCGACATGATGCCGCTGTCCCACTCGCGGTAGTCCCAGGTGAAGGGGTAGCCGAGGTCGGGCAGAAGGTCAAGGCCCCGCGCGTAGAGCTCGAGGTTGAGGTTGTCGGCCTGACGGTGACCGATGATCGAGCTGTAGTTGAGTGACAGCGCCCGCCCTCTCTCTGGCTCTGTGCCATCCTCGATGATGGCCACGCCATAGCCATCCAGCAGCCGATCGCGGAATGGGATGTGCGACTGTGGCTGCTCCAGCGCGGCACTCAGTTCGGGCTCCGGGTACGGCTCGAACAGCTCCCCGGCCAGCCACTCGCCGCTGAGCCTCGTGCAGGCGCGGGCAAAGCGCGGCTCGCCGAACCGCTCGAAACCGTAGAGATTGGGCTCATAGACGTAGGAATACCGGTTGGGCGTGAAACGCTGAACCGGCTGGATGTTGCCGCTGTCGCCCACTGAGGGCATGAAGGTGCGGAAGATTGTCAGGTCGATGAAGTGATCGAAGAGCGCCTTGCCCTTGGGGTTGCCGAAGATGTCCGGGTACCTGTCGAGCGGGAAGCGGTCCGGGTGTCGCTGCCTGATCTCCTCCATCAGCCGGTTGACCCGGATGAAGTCGAACTTGATCGAGTTGTAGCCCGGACTCTCGTGGCCGCCGCCATCCCGGTGCACGCCGTTCACGATGATATGGGCCGAGGCGTCATCACCATGAAACGCGTAGTCGACCATGTCCTGCGAGTTGGGGTGGGTGTCACCATAGTCATCCATCACCAGCGCACAGGCCATGGCTGCGGCCTGATGGAAGCCCTGGTTGCCGTGGATGTGGCCGTTGAGCAAGCCCTCCATGCCGACGCGGAGGATGTTCTCCTCGATGTAGGCGCGCAGGTCCCCGCCGGTCTCTATCGGCATTCCCTTGGCGCGCAGAAACGCGATCATGTCCGGGTCCTGGTCCATGTAGCTCCAGAGCCCGTCATAGGCATAGGCAGTGGCCTCGAGGCAGAAGGTCTCCCAGATCAGATCGGTGATCATCCCGCCGGTCTTCCACGTGTAATGCGGATCGCGGCCACCGTAGGGGCCAAAGTAGAGCCGGTCCTTGCGGTCGGTGAAGTTGGGGTACTCGGTGGCCAGCCGGGCCAGCAGGATGCAGCCCTTGCGGGCATAGCGCGTGTCACCCGTCAGCAACCACGCCTGCGAGAGCGAGCGCAGGCAGGGGATGGTGTTGTTGCCGTAGGCCATGTGGGCGTATTCCATCAGGAAGTAGAAAGTCTGGTCGCCCACCTTGCAGCCCGAGCCGTCGTCGGGAAACTCGCCTGAGGTCATGTCGCCGTTGAGATAGTCGTTGGATGGGTACCATTCACCGCCCAGCCGGCAACGCACCTTGTACGGGTGGTGGATGGGGTCGGTTGTCCAGGCCGTCCAGGCATTGAGCTCGCGCACCTTGTCACCGTGAACGGGGCACAGAGCCAGCGTGTCGTGGTTCGGCAACACGCGGGGAATCTCCGTGGTCGGCTGCATCATCCAGATGAAGTCGTCGGTCTGGGCGATGCAGTCGGCGGCCGATCCATACTGTCGCCCGATGTAGTAGGTATTGGCCTCGCCCGCCTGTATGGCCCGCAGGATGCCCTGGCCCCAGTCACGCTCGGCGTTTTGCCTCCCGATGGCGATGCGCCCGGGAGTATAGTAGGTGGGACCGGTCTTGGCGGCGACGAAGGACATGGAGAGCAAACCTCCCAGGACAACAACGAGTAAGCGCATGCAGGACCTCCAGCGAACGCATCAATCTGTCGACCTCGTCTTGCTGCCGCCATCTGGGGTTCACAGCGCCCGGCGGCGGCTCAGACCAGCCACCGCGGCCGACTGACGCGCCGATGGCGGCAGTACAGACCCGATTTCGGGGATTGTGCGCTGAGCACCTCCCCCGTGGCAGGGAAACGCGCCGCGGGCATGGTGGCCCGCGGCACGCGGAGAAGCTCGCGAAGGACGGAACGGCCAGGGCTCAGCCCCCGGCGTCGCCTTCGCCCTCGTCGGGCTCTACAGGCTCATCCGGCCTGCCCGGCTCGAGTTGGGCGAGCATGCGCTCGGCCCACTGGCCGTAGCGGCTGGTCGCGTCGATCTCCACGATGCGACGCAATTCGGCCCTGGCCTCCTCGATGTGGCCCAGTTGCATGTGCATCTGGGCGATGGCCACCGCGCGCGGCGAGTCGTCGGCGGTGCGGGTTCTGTTGGCATCAAGGCGCTTGACGGCCTCGTCCACATCCTCGGGCAGGATCGTCCTGGCCGGCCCGGCGATACCGTAGGTGAACAGCGCCCAGATGCCGATCACCAGGATCGCGATCCCCGCCAGCGCCTTGATGAAGCGCCAGCCAAAGAGGGCGCGGAACACCTCGCTGCCCGCCCGCTCGCCAAGATACCTCATGCGGTTGGCCTCTGCCTCCGGCAGCGGGTAGGGTCTTCCCAGGGGCAGGTCGATCTCGACCATCAGCCCTTCGCCGCCGAGCAGTCGACCGTGCTCCTGGCGCGTCTGGGTCTGCCCGTACTGGTCTCGTGCAGTGAAGAAGCGCAGCAGGCTGACGGCGCCATCCAGCACGCCGACGCTGGCCTTCTCCCGGCCGACCTCGACATGGAACTGGGTACCGCGGACGGCCACCGTCAGCAACGGCGTACTCACCTCGAACTGCGAATCGGGCGTCAGCATCGGTTCGACGTCGGCCCAGATGCTGCCGCTGGTCACATTCATCCGTACATCGCGCCTGCCGTTCTCCTCCTGCAGTATCTGGATCACGCGCATGTCACTGCCGGGCCCGAGGTGAACGTGGCTGCCGTCGCTCAGGCGCAGCATGCACTCGCTCCCGGCGGCGGTGGCGATGCGGTCTTCGCGCTTGAGCAGTGCGTGCATGGTAGCGGGCTTCTCGAGCGGCTCGAGCCCCTCGATCCGCTTCTCCCAGATGCGCACATCGCCCTCGATCATGACCACCGCGACCTGGTCCTCCGGCACATACAGCACGCGGTAGACCGCGACGTAGCCGTAGGCGAGCAGACCGACGGCCGCGGCAGTAGAGACCCAGATGAGCCGCGAGTAGCGGCTGTGGAACAGCAGGTCCGGTACGCGCTGGGCGCCGGGGATGCCGAGCAGGTTACCGCGGCGCAACTCCTGGAACTCGTACCACGTACAGCCGAGTACCTGGCTGTTGAGCAGGCAGAAGCCCAGCAGCAGCCCCTCCGAAACGGGGCCGGCGATCGGCACGCGCATGATGGTGAGCACGTAGCCGACGACACTCAGCGCCGCCGCGCCCAACAGAGCAGTGCCGACGCCGCCGATCCCCGCCGCGACGACACCGCCGCCGAGGATCGCCGCGGTGATCGGCGCGAGTATCCATGTCGAGTGCCCCAGTGGCGATGTGACCGGCAGTCCGCACGCGGCGATGAAGACACCCGCCAGCCCCGCCATGACCCCAGAGACCGCAAAGGACCACAGGATGCTCCTGGGCGCCGTCAGCCGCAGCACCCACTTGCGGGTCGACACGCGGCTCAACGGCCAGAAGGTCTCGCGTCGCCACAGCAGCAGCGCCACCAGCGCCGCCGCGAGCAGCAGCATCAGCGGGATCGGAATGCCTCCGAGACTGGCCTCGCCCAGCGCCTGGAAGCCCGGACTACCCACAGTCAGCTCACGCCCCCGCGAGATCGTGTGGGCCAGTTCGGTCGCGCCCACGGCCACGACAATTGTGAACACTGCCGAGGGAACCCGTGTCCACCCGACGATCAGGCCGTTGAGCAGGCCCACCAGCAAGCCGACGACGATGCCCACGACGGCCGCTGTCAGAGGGATCGGCAGCGTCAGAAACGGCTCCTGCCGCTGCGTGGCGATGACCGTCAGGCAGGCAGCCAGGCCGGCCACCGGCCCGCAGGAGAAGTCGTAGTGTCCCTTCGTCAGCGGGAAGGTGACACCCAGTGCCACCAGACCCAGCAGGCCGAACTGGATCAGCACCGCGCGGTCCATCTCCGCCGACGGCGACAGGAATGCAAAGAGCGCGAGGAAGACAACCAGCACGATGACCGGGATGAACTTCCCGAGTGGGATGCTCGCCAGACGGGCGCGCAGCCCCATCTTGACCTTGGACCGTGCGGCGTCACTGATGCGTGCATAGCACTGCACGCACACGCGCGCCCCCGGGTCGTTCTCGTGATTGCAGCGATGACACCTGATTGTGTTGCTCATAATGGTTCCACCTCATCTCGCAGAGTACGCGATACTGAAGGTCGGTACCACGCGCGGCCGGACTCCGCCTCACACTGCGGCAGCGGCGCTACACCCGATCGCTGTCGCCGTCCTCGACCCGTCCCTCCGCGCCGGCAGGGCCGAGCACGCCAAACACCTCGACAGGTTCGTCAATCCCGCGGATCTCAGTCGGCCCCAGCGGCTTGACCTCGACCAATCCCCCAAGCTGCTCGAGCGTGTCTCTGGTGATGATGATCTCAGTCCCGAAGTCCTTGGTCAGGCCCTCGACCCGCGAGGCCAGGCTCACCGTCGCGCCGATGGCCGTGTAGTCCATGCGCATCCGCGGGCCGACATTGCCGACGACGGCGCTGCCGGTGTGTATGCCCACGCCTATGCGGATCCGCGGAAAGCCCTCGTCGGCCCATTCCTCATTCAGACGCTTGACGCGCTTCTGCATCTCCAGCGCCGTGAACACCGCCAGCTTTGCGTGATCGTCCTGCTTCACGAGCGCGTTGAACAGCACAAGCAGACCGTCGCCGATGAACTTGTCGACCGTGCCACCGAAGTCGAACACAACCTCCGTCATCGCCGTGAAGTAGCGATTGAGCATCGCCACCAGGCGGCGCGGCTCCATCTGCGAGCCGATGTGCGTGAAGCCCCGGATGTCGGAGAAGAGCACGGTGATCTCGTCCTCGATGCCCTCCATCCGCTCCGCGACGACGCCGGAGTCGAGCTGCTCGACCACCTCCGGCGGCGCGTATGAGGCAAAGTGTCTTCGCAGGTGGGCCCGGCTGCGCTCCTCGGAGGTCAGACGCCGGACGGTGACCACTGCATAGGCAAGCCCACCGGACAGTACAGGCCCAACGATCGCCAGAACCACTCCGCCGCCGATGAAAGCCCACAGGGCGACCCCGACGTAGCCGGCAAGAATGACTGCGGTGACACCCGCCGCGGAGAGCGGCCGCAGAGTCGCCGAGATGTGAGTGATGAGCAGGCCGACCAGCACCAGCAGAAGCAGGTCGGTGGCCGTCGAGGCCGTCGAGAGGAACTCACCGTGGAGGATGTTCTCGATCACCTGCGCATTGAATGCCGGGCCGGGGAAGTCCTCACTGAACGGATTGGGGTGGACATCGATCAGACCATGCGCCCCGAACCCGACGAGCGCGATCTTCCCGCTCAGGCTGCCGGGGGCGAGCACGCCGTCGTGGACGTTCACATAGGGCACCGCGCCACCGTGGGCGACGTCAAACAGCCGCGTGCCGCCGGCGAAATTCACCAGGGCCTGCCCCTGTGAGTTGAGCGGCACGCCGGCCAGGTCGCCGATCCGCAGCGACCTCCCGGGGTTGACCGACAGTTCTGACACACTCATGCCCTGGCGCCGCAGAACCGCGGCCAGCGCGAGTTGCGGGATCGGCTTGCCTGTTTCGGCGTTGACCGCGAGCAACAGCGCGTGCCTCAACGAGCCGTCGGGGTCGGGCGCCGCCATGGCGAGGCCGACATCGGCTGCGCGCGCCAGCGGCTCGATGGGCTCAACGAGGCTGCTGATCGAGGGGATGCCGTCACGAGTACCACCGGCGCCGGGAGAGAAGCCCGCAAGCACTACGTTGCCCGCCCGCGCGACGGCGTCGGCCAGCTTTGCGTCAGCGGCCGAATCGGCGTTTTCGGAGAAGATCACATCGAAGACGATGACGGAGGCGCCGGCACTCTTCAGCCGGTCTATCACCCGCGCGTGGATGCCGCGGTCCTTCCAGGGCCACTGCCCGAACCTCGCGAGGGTGCTCTCATCGATCAGCACAAGCGCGACATCGCCATGGCGCGGCCGCTCACCACGCACGTTGAAGCGCCAGTCAAGGCTACCGGCCTCGATCTGTCGGAGCAGCAGCCGGCTGTGTGCAAGGTAGCCGGCGATCAGCATTGCCGCCACCCCGAGCAGATAGAGCCTTGCCCTGGTCGGGTAGTGCGTTGTCGGGCGTGACTTCGCGATCGCGTCCACGACACCACCTGCCCTCCGCACTCTGACGCCGCGCCGCGTCCGGCGACGTGCGCTCTCTGCTTTCGCGCTCTGCGCCCATTCTCCTGCCGCCGGGCAGTGCGAAGTTCGCCTGCCACAAGGTTCGGCCGGCCACCACCGCGAACACTCCGCCAACGGCACACGCAGCTTCGATCGAGCAGTAGTGACCACGCGGCATGGAGGCAATCATGGAAGTCTGCGATTTCTCGCGCTCATTTGTCACATTCGTCTGCTTCGAGGGGGCCAACAACGCGCGCATCCAACTCGAGGCCATCTGTGAACTGACACACGGCGAGGCCGTCGAGCGCTACCTGCTGGTCGCCTCGTGCAAGTCCGAGGACACATACGCCCGGCAGAACCTCTTCAGGTCGCCAAACTACNNTACGACTTCTGTGCCATCTTCTCCGATGATCGCTACAGGCTCCACCGCGTGCCGCTGCCGTTCGATGACACCGTCCGCGACAGCGGGCTCATCAAGGACCGCTTCGAGAGGACAATCACGACCCTCAAGAGCGCCGAGGCCGAGGAGTGCGCCGACGTTGATGCCATCTACGAGGCCACCATGGCGGGCAAGGTGCTGGTCTGTCGCACCGAGGTCTACGGCGGCGACGGCGCATCCAGCGCCGTGCTCTGGTATCCGGTCAAGACGATGAACGTCCGCACCGACCCGTCCATGTTCCAGATCGACACGGGGCCGATCATGCTGCCCGACATGACGCTCAAACAGCCCGGCATCGATGACCTGGCCCTGGCCTTCGTGGCCTGGAACCAGCCTGACTGGGCGGAGTTCGTCATCCAACAGGCCGTCGACCCGTATCCCGGTTCACCCGGCGGCCTGAAGGTCGCCCACTACTCGGCGATACGCGTCATGGATGCGTGCAACAGCATCTTCGTCCACGACTGACCACGTCTGGGATCATCAGGGAGAGAACAGCATGGCCGGTGAGGAGACCTACTCAGACCGGTGCCTGGCAGAGTTCCTCAAGCGCTCGTACGCAGCGGTGGACGGCCTCTGGTTCGTCAAGGTCGAGGACGCCTCCGGCTTCGAGCACGCTCTTGAGCTGGACCGCCAGGTCTGGGCCGTGATGGCCAAGATACAGGCCCGCAAGGCGCGTGAACTGCTGGGTGTCGAGGGCAACGCGCCGGCCGACCTGGCGCGCTGCGTCGGGCTCAAGTTCGCCGGCGACGGCCAGGACGCCGACATCAGCCACACCGCCGACGGCGTGCGCGTGCGGCTCCCGGCCTGCATGTGGTTCGACGTCATGCAGCGTGCCGGCCGGGAGGACGTGGCCCGTCGCATCGGCGAGGTGATCTGCCCCACCGAGATGGCCGTGTGGGCCGAGGAGTTCGGCGGCGGGTACGAGGTCGGCATACCGCGACGGTTGTGCGCGGGCTGCGAGTGCTGCGAAATCGTCTTCACCGGCGCCCACACCGACACCACTGCGAATGCGGAGGAGAACCCGGCCAGTGATAGCCATTGACCAGATACGTGCCGCCGCGGAGCGCATAGCCTCGGTCGCTCGGGTGACGCCCGTGTTGCCGTGCTCGCGCGCCTGCGACCTGTGCGGGCATCCGGTGCTGCTGAAGCTCGAGAGCCTCCAACACACCGGCGCCTTCAAGATACGCGGCGCCGCCAACTGCATCAGCCTCATGGGCGAAAGCGCGGTCGGCGGAGTGGTGGCGGCATCGGCCGGGAATCACTCCCAGGGCGTGGCGGCGGCGGCGACGGCCCTCGGCATTCCCTCGCATGTCTACATGCCGCGGAACACCCCGTTCGTGAAGGTCGAACGCACCCGCTACTACGGCGCGCAGGTGCACCTCCATGGCGAGAGCTTCGACGAGGCCTATGCCGAGGCGCGTCGCGCGCAGGAGGAGCTTGGCCTGCCGTTCGTCCATCCATTCGCCGATGAGCGTGTCATCGCCGGGCAGGGGACGATTGGGCTCGAGCTGCTCGCGCAGGTGCCGGAGATGGCCGCTGTGGTGGTTCCGGTCGGCGGCGGCGGGCTGGCGTCGGGTATCGCATCGGCACTGCGCGCGGAGAAGCCCGGGGTGGAGATCATCGGCGTGCAAGCCGCCAACGCCCGCGCTATGGCCGACTCCTTCGTCGCGGGCGAGACCTGTACCGTGCCTGTGAGCCCCACCATCGCCGAGGGCATTGCCGTCGGCTCCCCGAGCGAACTGACCTGCGGTCTCCTGCGCGAGCTGCTCGATGATATCGTGACGGTCGAGGAGAGCGCCATTGCCGCGGCGATGCTTGACCTCATCGAGGATGACAACCTGGTGGNNGGGGCCGGGGCCGTCGGCCTGGCCGCGTTGCCGTTGATCGCCAACCGCCTGAGTGGGCCGACGGTGCTGATTGTCTCCGGCGGTAATGTCGACGTGACGACGATGGGCGCGGTCATCGACCGCGGGTTGGCCGCCGCCGAGCGCTCCGTCAGGCTGCTCGTGGTGTTACCCGATGTCCCCGGCGCATTGGCCCGCCTGGCCGGGGCTATCGGCGACGCCGGAGCCAATATCATCGAGATCCTCCACAATCGCCTGACGGGCGAGGTCGAGGTCGGACGCGCCGAGGTTGAGATTGTGCTCTTTACCCGCGGCCCGGAGCATGTCAGGGAGGTGCTTGCGCGGCTGCATGATGCCGGCTACAAGGCCCGTCGTCACGAACATGCGTGAGTGAGCAGACTACGGAGGAATGTGCCGATGAAGACCTGCCTCAACACCGCGACCACTCGCGGCTACCCGCTCGAGGATGACATCCGCTACTGCGGGCACTACGGCTTCGAGGGCATTGAGATCGATACGGACAAGCTCGACGCGTACCTGGCGTCCAACTCGGTTGAGCAGCTCAGGCGCCTGCTTGATGGCTGGGGACTGGCCTGTGCGGCGCTGATGGCCTTCCCGTTCTGCCCCTTCGGGGACCGCACGGCGGCGTTGGACAAGGTCCGCAAGTACACCCCAATCTGCAAGGCGCTCGGGNNGAGGCCGTCGAGACCGCCGGGGCCGCCGCCCGTGACTATGCCTATGTGGCCGACGGGCTCCGGATTGCGCTCGAGGCCATCGGCGGGGCGAGCTTCATGCGCCGGCCGGAGGAGGCGCAGGCCGTCGCCGAGGCCGCCGACCACCCGAATGCCGGCTACATGATCGACACCTTCCACGGCTACAAGGCAGGGCTCACCGCAGCCGAAATCGCGGCTTTGCGCGCGGAGAAGCTCTTCATCGTCCACGTCAACGACTGCGAGGACCTGCCGCGGGAGCAACTGACCGACGCCCACAGGCTCTACACAGGCCTGGGGATCATTCCCCTGAACGAGTACCTGTGGTCGCTCAAGGGGCTCGGCTACAGCGGCTACCTGTCGGTGGAGATCTTCCGCGAGGAGTACTGGAAGGACAGCCACGAGAACATCATCCGCAACGCCCTCGAGCACCTGAAGGCGACGCTTGCATCGTGATAGGGGCCCCGGTAGAATATGGGAACTACTGCTTGTGATAGACAGCCAAGCCGTTGCGGGCGCTATGCCCCGAGGCAGGCCTGGTCCACATCTACTATCGAGGGCGGAGGCTGCTAATGTCTGAACTTGAGAAGCAGATCGAGGACAAGATTGGTGAGGTTCGAACGGACGCTCTCGACATGAGCTTCGGGGAGATCGCCAGTCTGCACCGCGAACGCGAGTTGATCATACGGCCCGAGTACCAGCGCCTATTCCGCTGGAGCGAGGCGCAGCAGTCGCGCCTGATCGAGTCGGTACTCCTTGAACTCCCCGTGCCGCCAATAATGGTGATCGAGGGAGTCGACGGCCGGTACGAACTGATCGACGGCCTCCAGAGGATTAGTTCAGTGTTCCATTTCATGGACCCTGAGTTGCTGAGGGGCCAGGAGACGGTACGAGCCTCCGACGACGCGACTGCAGCGACAGCAGCGTTGCCGCTCAGAGCTGAAGGCGACGCACCCGAAGGCGACGTGGGACGCCCCCTGGTGCTGACGGACTGCGACCTCGTTGAGAAGCTCAACGGAATGACGTTCGAGGACCTTCCGTTGGCCCTGCGACTGCGGATCCGCCGGTCGAGTCTGCGGATGGTGGTTGTTCGTCGGCACAGCAGTCCCCTGTTGCGGTACGAGATGTTCAAGCGGCTCAATACCGGTGGCTCGCTGCTTTCGCCACAGGAGATAAGGAACTGCACATCGCGAATGGTTGGGGACGCAGGCACGACGTTCTACGAATTCCTGGTGGAGTGCGCAGAGCTACGTGAGTTCCAGACCTGCATAGAGCCGTTGTCTGACTCCGAGAGGAACCAGAAGGGCGATGAAGAGCTAGTATTACGCTTCCTGGCACTGGCCAATGCGCGTGATGAGTTTGCCGGAAGTGTTCGTGATTGGCTCGACTGGTACATGGACGAGGTCATCCTGGAACGCCGCACCTTTGACTACGACGAACAGCGGACCGTGTTCCGGACTCTTTTCACATACATCTCAGAGGCCATGGGGCCCGACGCATTCGTGCTGCACACCGACAATGGCCCCAGGGGAGGTCTCAAGCCAGCCTACTTCGAGGCGATAGCTGGCGGCGTCCTGGGAGTGCCCCTCGAGGCCCTCCGCCAGGCCAACACAACGACGGTGAGCGACGCCATCGTGCGCGTTACACGAAGCGATGAGTTCCGGGAAGTGACCGGACCCGGAGCGAATACCAAGCCCAAACTCGAACGCAGAATTGGGCTGATACGCGGGCGTCTGCAGGAGATCATTCAATGAAGGAACTGGCTGGGCAGTTGGAGGCTGACTTGACATGGCGCGAGGCGGAGATGGCTGCGCTCAAGCTCGAGATCGTGGAGGCGCGTGATCACTCCGTGTCCCAGGCCGTCCTCCTGAGGGCTGCTGTGACGTTGCTCTATGCTCACTACGAGGGTTTCTGCCGGTTTGCTTGGGATTTCTATCTCAACGCGATCGCTCGCCTGGCACTGGCCAGGCGCCACGGGCGTCGGGAGTTGGTCTCACTCTCGCTCGTCCCGCAGTTCCACACGCTCAAGCACAATACTGACCCACACGGCATGGCCATGTACTGCTTGGACGAACTCCAGGCTCAGCTTGGTGCGCCGTTGGCGTTCGAGCCTGCCGACAAGCTTCTCCCCACTGAGAGCAACCTGTGGCCTACGGTTCTATGCGAGAACTGTGACAGGGCCGCACTACCACACCAGATCGCTGACCAGCACCGACAGGTGCTTGCCCTCCTCGTCACCCGCCGCAACGAGATAGCGCATGGGAGGAACGTCCCGATCCGCGACCTGTCCGAGTATGAGACATTCGAGAACGCTGTTACCCTGGTGATGCACGATCTTGCCGTGGCGATCATCGACTCCCTGGATCGTGGCCTCTACCTCGCCCAGGATACCGAGAGGCCGCACACACGTAGGCGGGGGTCGGTACCCCGTCGCTTGGCGAGGCCTCGCGTGCCCCCGTCAAGCTGACCGGACGCCCTCAAAGCACACCCGGTCCCGCACGCAAGGCGGGACCGGGGGCGGTTTCTCCTGGTCCGGATTGTGCCACCCGTCCGCTACTTCAGCCCCATCTTGACCATGTTGTTGTACGAAATGCGCAGGCTGTCGAAGGGGTCACCCGGTGTGGTGTCCTGCTCCACGGCCGCATACAGCGCCCCGGCTGCCTCCGCCGCCGCATTGATGCCCTCCCAGTCCAGGTTGCCCTCCCCGATCTCGGTGTAGAATGCCTCACGCTTCAGCGTGACCGCAAAGTCCTTGTAATGCAGCACCGGGCAGCGGCCGGCGCACTTGTTGATCCAGGCCACCGGGCTGCCGCCGCCGTGCTGGACCCAGTAGGTATCAAGCTCGAAGTTGAAGACCGCCGGATCGCTCTCGTCGAAGAAGATGTCCAGGATGGTGCGCCTGCTGCCCTCCGGGCGGGCGAATTCGGTGCTGTGATTGTGGTAGATGAAGCTCAGGCCCTGCTCCTTGAGCCTCGCGGCGACGTCGGAGGCCGTCCTGGCGAAGTCGATACAGCTCTGCTCGCTGTCGTAGGTGCCCGCCGGAGCGCCGCCAATGCCCGGGTAGGCGCACCCCATGATCTTGTGCTCCTCGACCACCCGGTCGAAGTCATTGACGATGCTGTCCCAGGGGATGTGGGTGGCGCAGATGGCGATCCCCTCGCCGTCGCAGACCCTGCGCAGCTCGGCGGGGCCCATCTCGGCCTGGCCCGCCATGCCGGACGCCTGGATGGCTGTGTAGCCGATCTGGGCGACCTTCCTGATGCTCTCGACGATCTGGTCGGGGGTCTTACAGAACTCGCGACACGTGTACATCTGTGCGGCTGCGGTTGGCATGGCCATCTGGGACAAGCCTCCTGATGTCTCGGACCCGGGCGGTGGAGGCGCCGGGCGCGAAAGTCGAGTCGTGTGCGGTGTGTCGTAGCCTTCAGAGTGTTCGCGCGGGGTGGGGCGATACCTGCCCGATCGAGTGCGACGAGGCACAAAGGCGGACGCGGACGCCCTGTGGAGAGCGTCCGCGTCGTGTGGGGTGTGGCTGGGAAGCTCCGAGCCTGTCCTTGGGGGGGCTTCAGGNNAGGCGCGAAGCTTGTATCCGTAGCCGGGCACCGTCACAATCATCTGGGGATTGCTCGGGTCCTGCTCTATCTTGTGCCGCAGTCGGCCGATGTGCACGTCCAGCGTGCGCGTATTGCCGCCCTCCCCGATGTGCCAGATGTCCTGGAGCAGCTGCTCGCGGGAGATGGCCTTGTCGACGTGGGAGACCAGCATGCGCGGCAGGTCGAACTCCTTGGGTGTGAGTACGGCGGACCTGCCGCGGACGATGACCTCATGGCGGCTCACATCGACGGTGATGCCGTCGAGCTCGTACCGCTCGGAGCGCGTGCCCCTGCTGGCGTACTCATGGGCCCTGCGCAACTGCGCGCGGATGCGGGCCAGCAGTTCGCGGTGCGAGTAGTCCGGGTAGACGTAGTCGTTGGCGCCGGCATCGAATGTCTCGCACATCGTCTGCTCGTCATAGCGGTTGACGAGCGTGATGATCGGGACATCGGTGATGCGCCGGACACGCTCGCAGATGCGCGGCAATGCCGGCTCGGAGCCGTTCTCGTGCACGACGACGACGTCGGCGGCCTCGACGCGCTTCTCGAAGCTGTCGTGGAGGCTGTGATCGAGGAGGTCAAATTGCATCAGCGTGGCCGATGTTACTTCGCGAAGCTGGTCCGCGAGGGCCTGAGGGCAACCGACCATGAGCAGTGTCCAACTCATCGCGGGTCCCCCCCACGGCCGGCGTCATGGGTCAGTCCGCGGTGTCCCGCCGCTCCATGAAGCTGATGATATCGGAAAGCCGAAATCGCCTTTGGTTGCCGGGTGTCCGAAAGCAGTTTAGCACACCCCTGTTTGTGTATCTGCGCACCGTGGTGGGGCAGACATCCAGCAGTATCGCGGTTTCCTGAAGCGTGAGCACCGGGTCCAGCAGCCGCTCGACGAGATCGTCTCGCGTCTCCTTTGCCCTCGTTCTGGCAGCCGGTTCATCAACCGCCATCTCCAGATCGAGCGGCAGGCGCTGCTGGCGGGCCCTCAGGGCCTGGAGCCGGTCCACCAGCTCCCGGTTGTCGGTCAGGCGCTCCATAACGCGCGAAGTGCTCTCTGGTCCCCGCAGGCTCCGTCCGACACCGCCTGAGTAGTCATCTGTGTCGTCGCTGTAGCCGGACCGAAGCTCGCGGGTACCTGCCCTACGGTTAGCAATTTCCGTACCTAACAACTCCCCCTGCTCCGCCTCTGTGCCCTCCCGTGCCTCACGCGCCTGCTTGAGCGTGCGGCGGATGTCGCGACCCGACTTGCCTTTTCCGAGTTCGTGTTGTCGCATTGTCGGCTACCAACCTTTGCTTTGAGTCGCAGTCAGTCGCTTGCTCTAGTGACGAAACCGCGCGGCTATGTACACACCGAGCGTCAGCAGCACGCTCAACAGAATGCTCGCGACGATGCCCGTCGCCAGCGGCAGGTAGACACTCGTACCCCCCCACCGGAAGCTCAGGTCGCCCGGCAGCCCCTGCCAGGATGCTCCCCGGCGCCCCAGCGCATAGACCACAATGCCCGCCAGCGTCAGGCCGACGCCCGCGGCGATCATCACCTTCGCGATCCCTGTCAACGCACCCTCCGCCATCGACCCTACTGCCCTCTCAACCTGCGGATCGTCTGGTACTCCGTCTCCGCCTCCGCCAGTGCGCTTTCGTACCGGGCAAGCGGCTCGGAGAGGTTCGTGTCCATGTGTGTCATCAGGTTGATGATGGCCTCGAGGCTCAGGCTGTAAGCCACCTGCCTGCGCAGGTAGAGGGCGCGGCCGCTGTCCGGCGCAGCGACGGCCCTCGCGAAGTCGATAACCTCCCGTATCTGGTCGGCCGCCGCCTCCGCCGCAAGGTACGCGCGCTCCCGCGGCGCCGTGCGGCGGACCGAGTACTCATTGAAGGTGTCCCGGGCCAGTGTCAGGCCGGCCACGACTGCCTCATCCGCAGTCTTCATGATCTGCTCGTACCGGCGCTGGGCCGGTGGCTGATCCTCGTCGCCGCGCGCCTGCGCCGCTGCCGCATAGCAGTAGAACCCGTTGCTGTACTGGCCCACCGACACGTACAGGTCGCCCAGCTTGTCCAGCATCTGCGCGCGAAGGTGAGGGTCCGCCGAGCGCGTGCCCAGATCGTAGGTCTCCTCCGCGTCGGCAAGCATCCCCGCCTGCCGGTAGGCGTCGCCCAGCTTCATCAGCAGCCCGCTGTCATCGGGCCTGTGCAGGACCGCGTTCTCCAGGTACGTCACCGCCTGCCGCGGCCGCCCGCGGGCGCTGTAGATGCCCGCAGCCCCGGAGTATGCCGCGCTGCAGGTGGGGTCAAGCTCGATGGCACGGTCGTATGTCTCGATGGCCTTCTGCCACAGCCCTTGCCGCCGGTGCAGCGCCGCCAGCCGCAGCAGAGGCTCCGTGTGGTCCGGCGCGGCCCCCGCCGCGCTCTCCAGCCACTTGCGCTCGGCGCTCGTGTCATTCTGGGCCCCCGCTACCTCCGCCCGCACAAGGTACACAAGCAGCAGTGGCTCGCCCGCCTTGTAGGCCGCATCCAACTCACGAATCGCCAGGTCCAGATCGCCGATCGCCAGCGCGGCACGGGCAGCGTCAACATGCTCCGACGGCTGCTCGAGCACCGGACGCTCCCCCGTCTGTGTCGTCCGCGGTAGAGGGCTGGACGACACGTCAGTCGGAAGCTCCGGGCTGGTCGCGCCGCCCGGCGAGGGCGTCTGGATGTTCGCCGGCGATGGCGCAACCATCGGTGGCGGCTCAATCGTCCCTGGAGCCGGTGTCGGAGCCGGTG
>DPJP01000224.1 GCA_003542955.1 Armatimonadota bacterium | reverse complement strand
GTACGCCGGTGATCTTCTCGACGCGCTTGACGACCTCGTCGCTCACCCGCTCCGCCTGCTCGGGGTCCTTCATCAGCTCATCGGTCGCCCGCTGCAGGGCCTCCGCGGTGACGCCCTCCTTGGCCAGCAGCTCGGGCATGTAGGCCTCCAACTCCGCATGGCCCTGCCCGGCATTCTGGAATCCCACGGCCGCCATCATGATGGCCACCGATATGCGGATGTAGCGCTCCTCGGATATCTGCCCGGACGCGTCAATATCGTCGTGGCTGATCGCGTCCGGCTCCGCGCCGTCTGCGCCACCGGAGACCTCCGTGGATTCCCCAGCAGGCCGGCTCGCAGCGTCATCTCCCGGTGCCCCGGCCGGATCGGCGACAACGGAGGTCCCATCACCTGGAATCGTGTCCCCGGCGCTCGGGCCCACGGACTGGTCTCCCTGCCGCCCGGATGTGGCCACCAGGCCGAGTACGACTCCGCCGACCACAACAAACAGGGCAATGGCGATCAGTGCGATCTGCGTCTTCCGCCCACCTTCAGCTTTCTCCACGAAACGCCTCCTGCCATTGCAGTAGCCCGGCCGCTAGTATAGAATCGACAGCGCGCGCGGTCAACGCTCTCTGCCGACCGCGTGCCGGCCACGTGCCGGCCATGTGCCGACCGAACACAAGACCCGAGCGAGTTGCCAACACACCCCACGCACCGGTAGAGGCACCCGCGCCGCGTGTGTGCAGGCTGACTGTATGGATAACAACGAATACGCGGAGTTTGTTGCCGCGGACCCGGCCCAGACGCATGAACTCGGCCGGCGCCTCGGCGTGCTCCTGCTGGCCGGTGACTGCCTGGCGCTGTCCGGGCCGCTGGGCGCGGGCAAAACGTGCCTGGTCGGCGGCGTGGCGGAGGGGATGGGTGTCGAGGGCCGCGTCGCCAGCCCCTCGTTCATCATCATGCGCGCACACCCCGGGCCCGTGTGGCTCTACCATGCCGACGCCTACCGGCTGGCCGACGCCGAGGAGTTGGTGGATGCCGGCCTCGATGAGTGGCTCGAGAACGGCGTGGTGGCGCTGGAGTGGGCGGAGAGGGCGGAAGGTGTGCTCCCCAACGGCGCGCTGCTCATCGAGATGGCTTACTCCGAAGATGGACGCAGCATACGCATCACCGCCCGCGATACCCGTGGGTGCGAACTGATCAGACTCCTGCGTGAGACAACATGAGATATCTCGGCATCGAAACATCCGAGGATACCAGTTCGGTTGCCCTCGCCGTCGACGGCGACGTGGTTGCCGAAGACATCTTCAACAGCCGTCAGGTGCTGTGTGATGAACTGATCCCGCGCATCCTCGCTCTGTGCGGAGACACTCTGGCCCTCGACGGCATTGCGGTCTCATCCGGCCCGGGCAGCTTCACCGGCCTGCGCATCGGCGTGGCCACAGCCAAGGCATTGTGCCACGTGCTGCAGGTACCGCTGGAGCCGGTGCCCACACCGCACGTGTATGCGCTCTGCGCTGCCCCATGCGTGGCAGGCTCCGAGCGGCTCACCGGGGTGATCCAGCGCGCCCGCGTGGGCCACTGCTATGTGGGGCTCTACTCGGTCGAGGATGGCGTGCGCGATTGCGCGCCCGTGCGGTTGGTCCCTCATGCCGAGGTCTTTGATATCGTTGCCGGCGCGTGTGTATTGACCGGCAACGGCCTCGAGGCAGCCACGGAGGCAGACGAGCGCCTCGCGGGGCTCCCCCGCGCGCAGCCGCCTGCAGATACCCCGCGTGCCTCGGCCGTTCTGGCGCTTGCGAGCCGGCCGGGGGCATTCGATTTCGAGCGGCTTGCGGCTGTGAAGCCGACGTACCTGCAGCCATCGCAGGCGGAGCGCACGCATGGGGTCGAGGTGGAATGAAGGAGCGCGAAGCGGACGGACAGATCCGGTATGCCAGGGCCCCCTGCGTGACGGTGCGGCGGGCCACTATCGCCGACCTCGAGCGCATTATGGAGATCGAGGTGACGGCATACTCGGCGCCGTGGCACACGCAGACGATGCGCAGCGAGTTGGAAGCCGACCCGGAGCGGAAGGTCTACCTGGTGGCCGAGGTTGACGGCTGGATGGCCGGTTACATCGGCTCCCACGTCTTCGCCGGGGAGGTGCACATAGCGACGGTGGCCGTCGCGCCGCGTTACCAGCGGATGGGGCTGGGGGAGCTGCTGGTGCTGACGATGCTGGCATACGCGGTCGAGCACGGCTGCGACTACGTCACCCTCGAGTACCGGATCAGCAATCGCGCGGCCGAGCAGCTCTATCAGAAGGTCGGCTTCATCCCCGTGCGCGTGCGCACGAGCTACTACATCGACAACGGCGAGGACGCGATAGTGGCCGAGATCACCAACATCCGGGGCTCCAGGTATCGGAAGAAGCTCGAGCGGCTGATCGAGCGCTGGGGCCTACGGCACGAGTATGATGTCCATGTCATTATCTGAGGGCCTGATTCTGGGTATTGAGACCTCCTGCGACGAAACGGCCGCCGCGGTCGTTGCCGGGGGCATCCACGTGCGCAGCTCGGTGGTGGCCTCGCAGGAGCGGGTCCATGCGGCATTTGGCGGCGTGGTGCCGGAGATTGCATCCCGCAAGCACACCGAGGCGCTGACGGGCGTCGTCGAGGCGGCGTTGCGCGAGGCGGAGATCGGCTGGAGCGACCTGTCCGGCATCGGCGTCACCAACGGCCCCGGCCTGATCGGCTCGCTGCTGGTGGGTGTCAGCGCCGCAAAAGCCTACCACGCCGCCACGGGCCTGCCGCTGGTCGGCATCAACCACCTGCATGCGCATGTCGCGGCCAACTTCGCCCACATCTGCGGAGACCCGTTGACATGCGACGCGCTGCCGGCCATCTGCCTGGTGGTGTCCGGGGGGCATAGCGACATCGTGTTCCTGCGCCGACCGGGCGACTACGAGGTGCTCGCCGCGACCGTTGACGACGCGGCCGGAGAGGCCTTCGATAAGGCGGCACGTGTGCTGGGGCTGGGCTACCCCGGCGGGCCGGCGATTGCGAGGGCAGCCGAGGCGGGTAACCCTGCCGCCTATGCGCTGCCGCGTCCGCGGGTGGGGGAGAGCCTTGACTTCAGTTTCAGCGGGCTCAAGACCGCCCTCATCCGGCAATTGCAGCAGATACAGGGGCTGCCGCTGAGCGAGCAGCCCGGTGAGCCGACGGGGCAGATGCAGGCCGACCTGGCCGCGAGCTTCCAGTCCGCCGTTGTCGAGACCCTGGTGCGCAACACCATGCAGGCCGTGACGGCGGCGGGCGTCTCCGACCTGGCCATCGCCGGTGGGGTGGCCGCCAACCGGCTGCTGCGGGAGCGGCTGGCCGAGGAGTGCGCCGCGGCGAGCATCGCTTTCCACCGGCCTCCGCCCGATCTGTGCACCGACAACGCGGTGATGATCGCCATCGCCGCGGCCCGCCGTCTCGACAACGGAGCGCCGGACAATCTCAACCTGGATGTCTACTCGGCCATGCCGCGCTAGCCCGCAGTCCGTGGTCGTTGTGGACTGTCTCCATTCCCGCCGGAGCGCGGCCGGCCGCCACGTTCATGGATAATGCGGGCTCGTGTGGATAACCCGTCTCGCCGTGGAAAACTCTGTGGAAAACAGGCCGGAGCAGCCGGAATCTGTGGGAAAATGGCACGTCTGCCTTAACCCATCGTTAACGCAGGGAGGGACGAGCAGGCACATGGACTGGGATCAGATACCGCCCGAGGACTACCCCGCAGTGCTCCCGAACTACCTCGAATCGCTCGCACAACCGCTCTACAGGGCCAACGAGGCCAGACGCAAGCTGGTCGCGACGCCGGAGCAATGGCTGGCGCGCCAGACCGAACTGCGGGGCGCCTTCGTCGAGGCGCTCGGCGGCTTCCCCCCCAGGACGCCGCTCAACGCGCGGATCGTCGGGACACTCGAGGGCAGGGCCTACTCGATAGACAGACTGATCCTCGAGAGTCGCCCCAACTTCCTCCTCACCGCGAATCTCTACCGCCCCAGAGATATCGGCGACCCGGTGCCGGGCATCCTGGTGCCCTGCGGACACTCGGCCAATGGGAAGGCTGCCGCGAAGTACCAGGAGGTCGGCATTGCCCTGGCGCTCAACGGCATGATCGCGCTCATCTACGACCCCGTCAGCCAGGGCGAGCGGGTGCAGTACTACGATCCGGCCATCGGCGATTCACGGGTCGGCCCGTGCACCAGTGAGCACAGCCAGATGGACAACCAGTGCGACCTGATCGGGGCCAACATCGCCCAGTACCGCATCTGGGACGGCATCCGCTGCCTGGACTACCTGGAGACTCGGCCGGAGGTTGACGCGGAGCGCCTCGGCTGTACCGGCTGCTCCGGAGGAGGGACGCTCACCGCCTACATCTCCGCGCTCGATACGCGTGTGAAGGCCGCCGTCCCCGTCTGCTATCTCACCTCAAGGGAGGCCCAGCAGGCAACCGGGGGCATTGCCGACGGCGAGCAGAACCTGTTCGGCTGCCTGCAGGTCGGCCTTGATGAGCATGAACTCGCCGCAATGGTAGCGCCGCGAGCGCTGCGCATTGGCGCGGCCGTCGAGGACTTCTTCCCGATCGAGGGCACCAGGGAGATCGCGGGGTTCTGCCGGCAGGTGTGGGGCCTGTTCGGTCTGGATGACCACTTTGACCTGTTCGAGGGGCCCGGCGGACACGGCTACTCAGATCAGATACGCGAGGCGGCCGTCGAGTGGTTCGGCCGCATCTTCAACCTGCCGACGCGGCCGACGCCCACGGCCGGACTCGTCCGGCCCGACGAGGAACTCTACTGCACCGCCAGCGGGCAGATTGTCGTGGATACGGATACGCGGAGGGTGTTCGAGGTTAACGTGGAGGCCTTCGAGCGCCTGGCGCCCGAGTTGACACAGCCGCTCACGCGGGGCGAAGCGTCGGAGAAGATCGGCACGGTCCTCGGGCTCGATGGATGTCCGGGGCTCCCGGAGGCCCATGCCATCGACATGGCGGGGCCGGGCATCGAGCTTGCCGCCGGCATTGCCTGTGAGGCGCTGGCCACGGCGCCGGGGCTCTATGCCGCCCTCTACAGGCCGGCGCAGCCAGTCGGCGGGGCCGTCCGCCTGCTGCTCAGTGACATCCCCGAGGTCGTCACCCGGCTGCACTTCGCCGCATCCGCGCCGGTCGAAGACCCCGGCGGCGTGCTTACCGAGCGGAATCTCGACCTGATCGCCCGCACCGCGGTCGAGTACGAGGAGCGCACTGAACTCCCTCCCGAGGTGCTCAGGCGCGAGGCGACCATCGCCCTGCTCAGAGCGGCTGGCTCCCCCGCCGCGGCTGCCATGGACGACTTCTCCGACTACGCGCTCCCATGGATCGACGAGGCGCTCACGCAGGCTATCTGCGAGGCCGAGCGCATCGCTCAGAACGGCGAGGCCGACGGGCCCGCGGCCCTGCTGTCGGTCTGCGGCACCGGCATCTTCGATCTGCGCCGCCACGGGGCCAAGAGCTTCGAGCATGGAGCGGGGAATGCGCCGCGCCTGCTGGGGCGCGAGGCCTTCGCCGCGTACTACGCACGCCTGATGGGCTTCAACCTGATGCGCCTGCGCGTGGCCGACATCTGCGCGGCGGTGGCCCATCTTCGCGAACGCTGCGGCTGCGAACGGGTGACACTTGACGCGCGCGGCCGCTGCGGTGTGTGGGCCCTGCATGCGGCTGTGCTCTGCGACGGCGTCGACGCACTCCGTCTGCGGAATACTCCGTGGTGCTTCGAGCAGACCCTTCGCGATGGGGAGTACACCTCGCCACACTTGGCCGACATGCCGCGCGGGGTGCTGCTGCACTATGACCTGCCGCAGTTGTGCGCGGCACTGGCGCCACGGCCGCTGCAGATCGCGACACCGCTCGACTCCCGCGGCGAGCCGCTGGACGCGACCTACCAGCCGCATATCGCGGTGCTGCGGGAGGCCTATGCGGGCTATCCGGGCAATCTGAGGATCGGGTGAGAAGAGGGATTGCGCTACTCGAGCCCCTCCAGCAGCCCCTCCGGCACCGACGCCGCGTAGATCTGCGGGATGCCCGTGGCCGTCGAGTTGAAGATCACCCACCTGCGATCCGGGCTGAAGTACGGGTGCGGGTGCGTATACTGCGGGCTGCCGAAGGTCGTCCGGGACTCGCACAGCACTCGGCACTTGCCCGTCTTCAGTGAGCCCACGACCAGCGTGCCCTCGGGGCTGGTGTCGCTGACGAAGAAACGCCCGTCCAGTGAGGCACTCGGGTGGGCGAAGCACCAGCCCGTCGCCACCACCCGCGCCCGCTCATCGCCGGGAGTGATCGCGAGCAGGTTGCCGTCACGCTTCATGACGGCCGCTGGGTCTCCATCGACATCCTCCGCGCCGGCGCTCACGGTGAACAGAATCTCCCCCGTTGTGCCGATCCAGCACTGGTGCCCCTGGCAGCGCCATGTGTGCGGCTTGCCGATCGGCAGCGTCCGCTTGTTGCCGCCGTCGATATCGATCACGAACAGCGTGGCCCCCTCGGGCCCGGTCGGCGCCAGGCTCACTCCCTCATCGGTCCAGCGGCTGCCGCGGTTGTTCTGGATGAGCACATCCCTGCCCCTGCCCGGCTCAACCTGCGGGTGGGCGTTGTGGATGTCGTCGGCCTCATGGATGACGTCCCAGGCGGCAGCGGCAAGGTCGAACCTCCCGATGGCAAAACGCCGCACACCCAGCCACATGCTGCGGACGTATGTATTGCCGTCGGGCGCCATCGAGCCGAGTGAGCCCGAGAACGGCACGCCGTCGAAATGGATGCTGTGCTGCTGGAGGGTCTCGATGTCGGTGCGAATGATCTCCAGCGGGCCGCGGGCATACATGTCGTGATCGCCCTCGACGCTGCGCTGGCAGTAGAAGTACCTGTGGTCTGTGCTGACGGCCATGCCGCGGATGCCGGGGACGCGGTCGACGACCAGCGTGAGCCTGTGTGTCTGCAGGTCGCAGCGCCAGACTTCCTGCGGGCCGTATGGCTTGTAGCCGCGCATGAACATCAGGTAGCGGGAGGTGGGGTCCATATATGGCACCTCCCCGTAGATGTTCTCCTGCAGACACGGCGCGGCGGTGAGCTGCCAGATAGTCGATCCGGAAACGGCGTCGGCGCCTGCGCTGATTGCCTCGCGGGTTGTGTAGCGGCCTGGTTGCATCTGCTGCCTCCTGGGTGTTGTGGTGTGGGTCGGCATCGTGGCCGCAAGTGGTCTGTACGGCTGCCGCCACGATGTTCAGGGCCGATTCGGGCCGACCTCGGGCGGAGCACTCGCNNGCGGGATGCGGCCCCTCCCCGCGTGTCGGGCGCGGGATGCGGCCCCTCCCCGGACGCCCGATCAGAACCTGGGCCGACCTCGTTCGCAGCACTCGCCGGCGCAGGCTGGTCCCGCGGCTGCGGGATGCGGCCCCTCCCC
>DPJP01000225.1:4150-4896 GCA_003542955.1 Armatimonadota bacterium | reverse complement strand
ACGGCATTGTAAAGCAGCATGGCGGCGATATCACTGTGGACAGCGAGCCGGGTCGGGGCACCACGTTCACCATCTACCTCCCGGTTGATGAGACCGCTCCGGGGCCTCGTCAACGCGCGTCGAGTGCCCCTGAAGCGCGCGGTGGGGCCGCGACGGTTCTGCTGGTCGATGACCATGATCAGGTGCGAGACCTTGCACTCACCATCCTCGAGCGGCACGGTCACAGAGTCCTNNGCCGGGAGCGGCGACGATGCGCTTCGAGTGCTGAGAGATCACGGCGGGCCGGTGGACCTGCTCGTCGCCGACGTCGTCATGCCGGGGATGAATGGGAGGGAGTTGTTTGACCGAGTTGCCCCCGGGCACCCGGAGTTGGCCGTTCTGTACATGTCCGGCTACGTGGACGAGGTCATTGGAGACGATGGTGTCATCGACGATGGCGCTGAGTTCATCAAGAAGCCGTTCACGGTGCAGGGTTTTGCCGACAAGGTTCGGCAGATACTGGACAGCCGCTGAATCCCCTGGACCACGGCCCGTCGACGGCGTACGGCCCCGATGATGCTTGCGCGGCCGAACAGGAGTGTTCCGAGCGCTCGTCGAAGGTGACTTCGGCGGCGCCGTTTCTCGTAGCGTTCAGAACCCAGTGTGGGCACCGCGATCGTGCGGAGGCCCTCGGGGGCGCATTTCTCGTCCGCCGACGGCGGGCTCCCAGACGCCGCAGGCGAGCAGGATGGAGAGCCGGGGTAGTG
>DPJP01000225.1:0-4126 GCA_003542955.1 Armatimonadota bacterium | reverse complement strand
GTATAGCCATGCCGCGGAGTTGGACGCGGGGCGACCTGCCGGTCTTCCTGATTCTCGGGGCGCTGGGGGTTGCGGCCAGCTACATAGCCGTGAACATCCCCCACACGGCGGTTTTCATAGAAGGGCGTTGGGCCTTCGGCTTCATGGCCTTCGCGCTCCTGCGGCGCTGGTGGGCAGCCGTGCTCATGGCGTGCCTGCTGTCGATCTCCGGGGACCACAAGGTGCCGTTGCTCACGTGCTTTGCGGGGAACATGCTCTACGCAGTCCCGGCGCTGGTGCTGATCAGGCTCTTGCACCCGCGCCTGCTGGCGCCGCCTGCCTCGATGACCGTCAGTCTCCGCCGCCTGCACCTGGAGATACCCGTCAACCGCCCTGCCGCGTATGGCGTCGGGTGGTTCCTGCTGGTGATGTTGTGCTACCAGGCCTTCACTACCCCGGCCGTCTGGGGCCTGCTCGCTCTGCTCGACCACCGCCCCGTGCCGGCAGGCGTCCTGTCCGGCTGGCAGACGCAGCCCTTCATCTTTGAGTCACTGGCGGTCGCCATCTTCTCCGCACTCGCCCTGAGCGTTCTGCGCAGTCATGGCGAGGTCCGTGAAGGCAGAGAAGACCTCGCCACGACGCTTCGCTCTATCGGCGACGCCGTGATCGCCACTGATACGGCCGGCCGTGTGACGCGCATGAACCCCGTCGCCGAGGAGTTGACCGGTTGGCTGCTGGATGATGCCTTGGGCAGGCCCGTGGAAGAGGTTCTGCAGCTGAGTGACGCCGCGACCGGTTTGCGGGTCGAGAACCCTGTTGCGCGCGTGCTTGAGCATGGCTGTGTCGTGGGACTGGCCAACCATACCTGCCTGACCACGCGCGATGGGGCGCAGTTGCAGATCTCTGACAGCGCGGCCCCCATCCGCGATGACGGGGGGGCCGTCCGCGGCGTGATCATGGTGTTTCGAGATGTCACCGGCGAATATGAGGCTCGTGAAGCGCTACGACACAGCGAAGAGCACCAGCGGGCACTCATCCAGGCGTCCCCGCTGGCCATCTTCAGCCTCGACCGGGAGGGGAATGTCCTCACGTGGAACACCGGGGCCGAGGAGATGCTCGGATGGTCGGCGGCCGAGGCGATCGGCCGGCTCCTGCCGATCGTTCCCCCGGACAGGCAGGAGGAGTTCGCAACGTTGCGCTCGCGAGCTCTTGCGGGCGAGACGATCCTGGGCCTGCGCCTGACGCGCACAAGGAAGGATGGCGCCGACATCCATGTCAGCCTGTCCGCCGCGCCGATCCGCGATAGCGAGGGCTGCGTCGTCTCGATCATGGCGGCGCTCGATGATGTCACTGCCCAGGTGCGGGCCGAACAACGAGATGCGCATCTCAAACGCGTCCTGCTTGCGATTCGCGATGTCAACCAGCTCATCGCCGATGAGACCGACCGCGTGCGACTGATCGAGCGCGCATGTGAGAGCCTGACAGCGACAACCGGCTACCACAGCGCCTGGATCGTCCTGATCGACGACGCCGGACGGCCGAGGCACGTGACCTCGGTGGGCTTCGGCGACGGCTTCGGGCAGGTGCGGTCCCAGCTGGCTGCCGGTCGCTGGCCGCCCTGCATGAAGGCAGCACTGGCCTCAGTCGGCCCGGTCGTCGCCTGGCGACCGCCTCGAGACTGCCCCGACTGCCCCGCGACAATCGAGCATGCCGATGATGCCGTCCTGGCCACCGCATTGAGTTTCGACGGCGTCGACTACGGGCTGCTCGGTGTGTCTCTTCCCGTGGCTATGGCCGATGACGCGGAGGAACTCGGGCTCTTCGCCGGGATGGCGGTTGATCTGTCCTTTGCCCTGCGCAAGATCGAGGACGTCGAAGCGCTCCGTGAGAGCCAGCGGCGCTACCGGGAGGTCTTCGAGGGGAGCCGCGACGGCTTCGTGATCGTGGATGAGACCGGGCGGATCACAGACGCCAACCGGGCTTTCTGTGAGATGCTCGGGTACTCCCTGGATCAACTCGCGCGCTTCGAGAGTTTCCGCGCCATCACCCCCGAGCGCTGGCACGAGTGGGAAGACGAGCACATCTGGTACGGCAGCCTCCCGGAGCGCGGCTACTCGGGCATATACGAGAAGGAGTTCATCCGCAAGGACGGCGCCATATTCCCCGTCGAACTGCAGGCGCATGCCGTCACGTCCGGTGACGGGCAGCTCGGCTATGTGTGGGGCATCGCCCGCGACATCACAGGCCGCAAGCAGGCGGCGGAGCAGCTCCAGGAGGCTCTCGAACAGGCAGAGCGGCGGCAGCGCGAGCTTGGCTGGCTGCTCGACGCATCCCGTGCGGTTGTCGCAGCGGAGCGTTTCGAGGATGCAGCCAGGCACATCTTCGACGTCTGCAGGGAGGCAACCGGGGCAACCTCCGGCTACGTGGCGCTGCTGAGCGCCGACGGCGCCGAGAACGAGGTGCTTTTCCTGGAAGCGGGCAATCTGCCATGTGATGTCGATCCGGAGTTGCCGATGCCGATCCGGGGCCTCCGCGCGGAAGCCTACTCACTTGCATCTGTCGTCTACGACAATGATTTCACCAACAGCGAGTGGAGCCGCTTCATGCCCCCGGGGCATGTAGAACTCAGGAACGTGATGTTCGCGCCGCTGATCGTCGCCGAGAAGGTTGTCGGCATCATTGGCCTCGCCAACAAGCCTGCAGACTTCACCGATCAGGACGCCGACATCGCGCAGGCGCTCGCCGACATGGCCGCTCTGTCTCTGCGCAGGACCTGGGACGAGCAGGCACTCCGGGAGAGCGAGGAACGCTTCTCCCTGGCCTTCCAGACCTCCCCCTATGCCATCACCATCACCCGCGTCAGCGATGGACGCTTCGTGGAGGTCAACGACACCTTCGCATCAGTCATCGGCTACTCGCGGGAGGAGGCTGTCGGCAGGACGACGCGCGAACTCGACATGTGGGTCGAGTCCGCCGATCGCGATGGCATCGTGGCGGAGATTGCCGCAGGGCGGCCGGTCAGGGACCGAGAGGTCGATCTCAGGGCGAAGGATGGGAAAGTCGTCCACACGCTGTTCTCTGTGGACCTCATCAAGCTGGGTGACGATCTGTGCTTCCTCGCGAGCGTTAGTGACATCACCGAGCGTGTGAGAGCCCGCGAGGAACGCGAGCACCTCCAGGAGCAGCTGCTGCAGGCCCAGAAGATCGAGTCCGTGGGCCGCCTGGCCGGCGGNNTGCCCGCCGGATGCCGACACGAGGGCTCCGCTCGAGGCGATCTCGCATGCCAGTACACGCGCCCGCGACCTTGTTCAGCAGCTTCTGGCGTTCAGCCGCAAGCAAGTGCTCGAGTTCGTCTCGATCGACCTCAATGAGTTGCTCAGGCGCTTTGAGCGGCTGCTCCGCAGCACGATCCGCGAGGACATAGCGATCTCGCTCCTGCTTGAAGACGCGGTCCCGCTCATCCGCGGCGACGTCGGGCAGATCGAGCAGGTTGTGATGAACCTTGCTGTGAACGCGCGCGACGCGATGCCGAACGGGGGCACGCTGACCATCCAGACGAGCGTGGCCGAACTCGATGATGAGTATGTCGCGTCTCACCCCGACGCTCAACCGGGCCGGTACGTGACCCTCACCGTTACCGACACCGGCGCGGGTATGGACGCAGAAACGCGCGAGCACATCTTCGAGCCCTTCTTCACCACCAAAGCGACCCCGCTCGGGACCGGGCTGGGCCTGGCAACCGTCTACGGCATCGTCAAGCAGCACGGGGGAACCATCTACGTGTACAGCGAGCCGGGATGCGGGGCGACATTCAGGGTCTACCTCCCCGTCTCCGATCAGGAGCCATCGCCCGTAGCCGTGCCGGCCGCCACGCCGGCCCGCGTGCATGGCTCCGAGCGCATTCTGCTCGTCGAGGATGATGAGCAGGTGCGCGAACTGGCTCGCTCAGTGCTTGCCCGACAGGGCTACCAGGTCATCACGGCCGTGGGTGGCGCTGAGGCGATTTCACTGATGGATGGGCGCGAAGACGCAGTGGACCTGCTCCTG
Organism: Armatimonadota bacterium; assembly: GCA_003542955.1. Lineage (GTDB taxonomy): Bacteria > Armatimonadota > Zipacnadia > Zipacnadales > UBA11051 > UBA11051. The sequence goes on along the minus strand of DPJP01000225.1, from coordinate 100 downwards.
ACTGATGTCGTCATGCCTGAGATGAGCGGCAAAGACCTGTTTGACCACCTCGCCGTGACCCACCCCGACCTCCGCGTGCTCTACATGTCCGGCTACACCG
>DPJP01000377.1:35079-42138 GCA_003542955.1 Armatimonadota bacterium | reverse complement strand
GCTGCTTCGTCCGGCCCCTCCCCACACATGCCGCGGTCCCGCCCTCACGGCCTCCCATTCGGGCAGATGACTGCTTTCACCACGCGACCGGCCTCGACATCGGCAAGGGCCTCGTTGGCCTGATCGAGCATGTAGTAGCCGCTGATGACGGCCTCCCACTCGAATGCATCCCGGAAGCGCGCCAGCACCTGCAGCGATGTGTACTGGTGCGAGAGGTCAATCCCCCATGTCGCCCGCACGTCCAGGTGCCTGCGGTTGAGGTCGTGGTGCGGGTTGAACTCCACCGGCCCGGCATCGGTGTACTGGCCGACCACCACATAGACCCCGGCATCGCGCGTGAGCCGCATGCCCTCCGGCACGGCGAGTGGATTGCCTGTCGCCTCGATGGTGACGTCCGCCCCGCGGCCGTTGGTGAGGAAGTCGCGCACGGTGTCCACGCGTTCCTGTTCTGAGGTGTGCTCGATGTTGATGGTCTCATCCGCGCCGAGGCGCCGGGCGACATCAAGGCGCGATTCCGGCGCGCCGATCACCGTGACATGCTGGGCGCCGGCCAGCCGCGAGAGCGCACACGCCATCAGCCCCACTGGCCCGGAGCCCTGGACCACCACATGGTCACCCAGCCCCACCTGACCGCGTTCCACGGCGTGAAACGCCGTCGGCAGCGCGCAGCCGCCGGCGATGACCGCTTCCGGCGTGAGACCCTCGGGGATTTGCAGTATCTTCACTCCCGGCTTGAGGTAGACGAGTTCACTCCAGCCGCCGAGGAGCCCATCCTCGGCGCCGTAGGTGATACCGTAGACGCGCCGGTGCGGGCAGCGGGTGGTCGCCTTCGCGACCAGGCAGTACCAGCAGTTGTTGCAGGTCTCATGGACATCGAGGAAGGTGACGGTCTCGCCGCCTTCGAGAGGCTCTCCGAAGGCGTCCCTAATCGGGCCTCGGACCTGCTCGAGCCAACCGACATTGATGTGGCCGGGGATGAGTGGGTACGGAGCGCCGGGGAGTTGCCCGTGCAGCAGGTGCACATCGGTGCCGCAGACCTCCGAGTAGGTGGTGCGCATGAGCGCGGCGCCGGGTTCGAGTTCTGGGGTGGTGTACTCGCGAATCTGCACGGGCGCATTCGGCGCCGGAATCACTGCGGCACGGACTGGCATGGGCCTTCTCCTGCTTGCCATGGGCGTCAGGTCTGGATGTCCCCTGCCGCTNNGCTTCGCCGGGCCGGACGTCAGCTCCTTCGTCATCGGCCTCCGCGACCGCGGCGCATCCCCTCGCCGCGTCGGCGTCGCGCAGTTGCAGGTAGATAGCGACCATGCAGAATGAGGAGAAGACCGAGAGCAGCGGCTGCGCGAGGTGCCCCGGATGCCAGGCGAGCGTCGACACACGAGCGATGGCGCCTGCGTAGCCTGCCAGGACCCACGCCGGCACCATGGCTATGGCGTATCCCGGCAGCAGCGCGATCAGCCGTCCGCCCTGGTGGTCCACCAACTCGATGCTCCTGACGACCGCCGGCCAAAACTGAAGGTTGCTCTCCAGGAGCACCCACGGCAGGAAGGCCACCAACACTACCGCCCACTGCCAGACCGCTTGCAGCGCCCACACCATCGTGATCGGGTCGATGGGAGACGCCCCGGCCCCGCCACGAGGTGCGCCCGCGCTGATCAGAAGCAGTGCCGTGGGCCAGGTCAGTAGCAGCCACATGGCGCCGACCTGCGGCCATGCGCGCACGGCAGCCTGCAGGGCCGGCGACATCCGCGCGACGCCCTCTGTCACAGCCTGGTGCAGAAGGCTCAGCAGCGCCGCCGAGACCGGGCCGAGAGCAAACGGCATGAGCAGTGAGATGGCAAACCCCGCAGGCGCACTGTGGAGGAAGATCGAGCCCGGGACCGCGGTACCAAACGAGGGCTGGGGGGCGACAAGCTGGATGGCGAAGACAGCGGCGCCCAGCAGGCTGACCAGCATCGGCCAGACGGCCGCCTGCTTGCCGGAGGCGGGCAGGCAGGCGGGTGGGCGGCAGATGAGCCCCAGCATCGCAACGGCAAACGCCACAAGCAACGCCGCTCCGACCAGGGGGCCGTATGAGACCCCGCAGAGGTCCTCCGAGATGCGCGGCAACAGCTGCCGAACCCATCCGGGATCACGCAGCACGCTGCCGCCGAAATCCAGGAGCGAGCCGCCCGGAGCGCCCACGCCCATGGCAGATGGGCGCCCGCGGCGGAACTCCGCCATCAGCCGCGCAAGGGCCACGTTGCGCTCGACCAGCGAGAGCCACGAGATCAGGAGAAGGCAGAGAGCAAGCCACCGATTGGCCCACATCGCGCGCACGGCGGCGCGGAATACTGCGGCCGGCAACAGCCACAGGCCCTTCAGTGGCGGCCAGCGGGAGGCATTTCCCCGGTTCCTGTACTCGCCATACCACCATACGGCAATACCGACAACGACCAACCCCGCCACCACAGGTGTGCTCACTGTGCATCACTCCGTGGCGAACGACATGACGCGCTCAGTCGTGCTGCAATCCCGCCGCACTGGTGCCGTCGGCAGTACGGCGATCACTGCGGGATCGCGGGCGCTACTCGGCCTGCTCCTGCCACGCGGTGCCGGGACCGCGGGGGACGAAGGAGAGCATCTGCAGCGGCTCATCTGCGTTATTCGTGAAGCTGTGCTGCTCGCCCGACTCGATGAGGACCGCATCGCCGGGGCGGAGGGGATGCTGCTGCCCGTCGAGGACGAGCACCCCATGCCCGGCGGTCACGTACATCTGCTGCTCCCAGTCATGGGCGTGAGGCGCGCCGTGGCCGCCGGGGGCGATCACGTGCCGCTCCATCACGAAGTTCGGCGCGCCGTCCTTGAGCGATATCAGCAGCCCGAAGCCGACGCCCTCGGCGCCGGGGAGGTCGGACTCGAACATGGGAGCCTGCTCTATGCTCGTCTTGTACATGGTCATCTCCCCGCCCTCGAGGCGTTCAGTGGCCCTTGGTGGCCGGGCCGTTGGGCACGAGGCAGAGGAATTCAAGCGGCCCCTCGCCCGTGTTGACGAAGCTGTGCAACTCGTCGGGCTCGACGAGGATGGCGTCGCCGGCGCGGACCAGCACGTCGCCCTGTTCGGTCTTCGCCGTGGCCTCTCCCCTCAGGCAGTAGACCTCATGCTCCCAGGGGTGCGCATGGTATGGCGTGCAGCCCCCCGGCGCGATGATGAAGCGTCGCATGGCGAAGTTTGGGGCACCCTTCCCCTCCGCCAGCAGCCACTGCACCTGTGCCGCCTGTGCATTGTCCTCTGTGACCTCAACCGGCTCCAGTTCGTCGATATTGATCTTGTACATGATCGCCTCCGAAATCTAGAACCTGTCCCACCGGTCCTTCATGTAACGGTAACTTGCCGCAAGGGTCTCCTTGCGCTTGCTCTCTTCGATGCCCTCGACGCTGATCACGTGGGCGCGGTCGGACACCTGAGGCTTGATCACCTCGACGTACTTCTCGAAGGGCGTCTCGGCGGTCCCGAGCTGGAACGACTGCGCGGGGCGCTCGCGGTCGGTGCCTGCGAAATGGTCTTTCCAGGCGATGATCGGCGTGCGGTCGGGGTAGTCCTCAGCGAGCTCCCAGCCGGGCTGGCGGTTGGTGGTCATGTGGCCCATGTTCAGCAGTAGACCGGCGTTGGGCGACTTGAGGTGCTCAAGGTAGAAATCGCAGTCGGGGATCAGTTCGACGAGCCCGTGGTAGTGGACGTCGACCGCGAACTGGATGTCCTCCATCTCCGAGGCGACGGTGTCGATGAGCGCGGCCAACGCCTTGATCTGCTCGGCCTTCTCATCGGTGCCCATCCCCGGGGCTGGGGCCGCGCCGCAGTTGTGGCCGACGAAGCGGCATTGCAGTCTGCGCGCGACCTCGGCCATCCGCCGGAGCCACTCGGCGCTCTCGNNCTCGGGCTCTGCCGGGTTGACCCCGGAGGCGAAGACGATGCGCGGGGTGATGCCGTTGCGCTGCAGGAGGCCGGAGACGATGCCGAGGTCTGATTCGAGCAGGTTGATGAGCGCGCCCGGCGGCGTCTCCCCGCGGCGGAGGATGCCGCCGGCGCCGCGGCGGGCAAGCAGCATCACATCGCTGAAGCCGCAATCGGCAACCATCGCCAGCGCATCAGGGAATGGAATACGGTCATCGCCGAAGTCTGTGGTTGCGTGTATCGCTGCCGCGAACTTCATTCGGGTGCACCCCTTTGCCTACACCGAGTGTAGATCTGCTCGACCAGCTCCATCGTCTTGATGGTGTCACCGACCGGGCAGCGGTCCGGCTCCGTACCCGCCGCCGCGGCCAGGAAGTTGCGCACATCCTCGAAGTACCCCAGGTGATGCAGGAGGCGCTTCGGGTTGTAGGTGCCGGCGGTCACGCACAGGTCGGGCCCCTCCGGCCGGTGGTAGACGGCATCGCCGTCATGGGAGACGACGTAGTGCTGCTTGCGGCCTGTCACCTCGAAGTAGATGAAGTCGCCGCGCATATCCTGCTCTGAAGTCGTGTTGAGGCTGACCACCGCCCCATTCTCCATGCGCATGGCGACAACATAGCCGCGGGCATCATCGGTCGTCGCCAATGTCTCCGCGTAGAGCGTAGCGACCTCCCCGACCAGATAGCGGATGGTATCCGCGGCGTGGCAGTGCTGGTCGTAGATGGCATCCTTCCAGGTGGCGCCGCTGACCAGCCCGTAGCGGGAGATCATCAGCGTCGGGTCGCCGAACTCCGGCGAACCGATGGCCTGCTTCGCGAGCTGGACGGCAGGGCATGAGCGCAGGTTGAAGCCGACATGACACACGCTGCCGCGCTTCTCCGACAGCTCGGCCATCTCGCGGGCCATGTCCTGCGTCGGCGCGGGCGACTTCTGCACATACAGCGGCNNCGGCAGGCCGCGGTCAATCACCCGCATACCGACCTCGTAGTGCACCTTCGGCCCGCCGATGCAGAACACCGCATCGGGCTGTTGCTCATCGAGCATCGTGTTGAAGTCGGTGTAGACATGCTGAAAGCCCCACTTCTCGGCAGCCCGGCGGGCGCGCTCCTCGACCAGATCGCAGATGGCGACCAACTCGACGCCGTGGTCGGCCAGTTGCGGATGGATGAAGCTGCCGCTGAAGCTTCCGGCTCCGATGTAGCAGATGCGTTGGCTCATTAGTGTACCTCGGGATGATTCCGGGCTGGGGTCAGGTCACGATATGCCCGGCAGCCTGATCTGGCTGGTGTCCTTTGTCACGGCCCTGCCGTACCTGCCCCCGCCGCCGGCCTGCAGGCGCAGGGCGCCCTCGCGCGCGGCAATGATCAGATCGGCGACCTTCTCCCCCACCGCCTGCCCGATCTCGGCCCGCGTCGCCTGGTGCAGCACCGCCATTTCGCTGCCGAAGCGGTTGATAAGCCGGTTGAGCGCCACACTCCCCACTCCGGGCACGAACTGCAGCGGCACCTGGTACTGATAGGGGCCGCGGTGCTCGGGCGGGTGCGGCTCCGCATAGTCGGCGATCTGGACGATGCGGTCCAGCACGCCGCGGGTGATATTGGTCGAGTTGCACCGCTCGCAGGCCGGCACGGGCGGCTCGCCGAGAGCGATGTGTCCGCAGTCCTCGCAGTAGGTCCGGTGATACTTGCCCAGGCGCGGGTCGAGGCCGAAGTTCGCCTCGACACGCCTCCCGTCCTGCCGCCAGAGAGCCTTCGCGAACTCTGCGAACGATGCCTGCTCCATCTGCAGAATGTTGTACTCGCGCCCGATCTTCGGGAGGCTGTGGGCATCGGAGTTCGATAGCAGGCTCTTGTCGGATAGCTCCTGTATGCGGTCGGCAAGGAAGGCATCCGCCGACAGCCCCAACTCGATGGCCGGGATGCGCTCCCAGGCGTCGCCGAACATCTTCGCCATCCGCTCGACACACGCGCCGTAGGGGCTCTTGTGCGGGGTGAAGCAGTGGGCCGGCACCATGACCCCCTCGCAGCCCTCGGCGATCCGGAACAGCTCCGCGGCCGAGAGCCCGCACGCCTGCGAGGAGAGGTTCACGTTGGTGATGTACTGCTCCATGATGGCGGAGAAGGCCTTGAGGGCCCTGATATCGGGGAAGTAGCTGCAGTGGTGCGACATCCCGCCACCGGGCTCTCGCGTCTCGACCTCCGAGCCGAGGATGACGGTGACGGCCTCGCGGTAGCGCAACCCGCCGCCATCGAGCGGGAGCATCTCACCGGTGTCGATCATCTCCTCGATGTCGGCAATCACGCGGGGAGAGGCGCAGTCGATGATGCCGACGACATCGATGCCCTTGCGCTCGGCGGCCTCCTTCGCGATGTTGGCGAAGGTGAGGTCCTTCGAGGCGGTGACCTTGACGGCCTGCCGGTTGCCGGCGGAGCCGATGTGGATGTGCATGTCGCAGACGAAAAGCATGGTTCACCCGTGGCCATGAGCAATGGAGCGCTGGTGCGAATGTAGGTGAGCTAGTTCGCGTCGGGCGGCGAAGGGACCTCTGGGGGCGAGTAGGCGAGGCTACTGCGCATGCCCGCCGGCCTACTCCCGCTCGTAGTGCACCACCTGCTGGAGGCCATGCTTGTTACGGGCGCCGGCGATGCCTGCGAAGAAGCCCAGGAAAACCGCCAGCTTGAAGGCCGTGTACCATGATATCTGCCCCGCGACAAGGCCCTGCGCGACGGCGCCCGGGAACAGGTCGGGGATCGTCCAGGCCCAGAGCGCCTTGACCAGGAAGAGCATCACGGCGATGACGACGACCATGATGGTCAGGATGGCGGGGACGATGGTGTAGAAGATGCGTGCGAGCATCAGAGTGCCTCCGGGTGGGGAGTGTGGGGCGTCCGGGGCATTGTAGCATGATGAGGCGCGGAAGGGAGGAGTGGCCGCACCCGTTGCGCCCGCTCATCGGACTGGTGGCGCCGGCGTCTGCTGAGCGCAGCGACGAAGAGCCTNNCCTGCGGCCAACGCCAGGGGATGCCTACAGCAGTTCGTCCCCCACCTCGGCTATCCAGGCGCGGAGCCAGTCGGCCGACTGCAGGCCGATATCGAGCAGGATGCTGCCGATGAAGACCATCCCG
>DPJP01000377.1:21390-35026 GCA_003542955.1 Armatimonadota bacterium | reverse complement strand
TAGACCCGTCTCGCACTGGTGGCGCATGCTATCCAGGGGCACCTCGTACTTGTTGTGGAAGTCCCACAGGTACACGCCCTGCACCTTGCGCAGGTCCGGGTAGAGGCTGTCGAGCAGATCGAGGTTGGCGTCGAGGTCGCGCAGCTTCCCGGAGTCCCACGTCCAGAAGGTGAGCTTGTCGCAGAAGGCCACGTACTCGCCCACCGGCAAGTCGAACTGGTGGGTGTAGTGAACGGCCCACAGCTCGAGCGTGCGGTCGGGCAGCTTGAGCCGCTCGCGCATCGCGGCGAGGTCATCCAGACTCAGGCTGGAGCGGAAGCCGGTACCCTCGGTGCGCACGAAGAAGTCATCAAGGAACACGCCGGTGAAGTTGGGGAAGCGCGCGGCGACGTCGAGTACGTGATCCGTGTAGCTCGCATCGGTCGCGCCACCGGAGTGGACGATCGACCACATCACGCGCTTGAGCGGCCGGTAGGCGATAGCGTACTGATCCAGCGGCGGCGCGGGCTTGCCGCTGTGGCCGACCATCAGCCCGTTCGGCAGCCCCAGGTACATGGCGGCCTCCGCCCCGCTCATGCGGCTGCGGGCAGGCAGCTTCCAGCCGTCGGCCCATGCGCCCTGCTCGTTGCCCCAGGCCCACAGCCGGTCACGGACGATAGTGTCGGGAACTGCGCTGATACCGATCATTACCGATGGCTCCTCTGGTCACGGGGCGATGCGCATCACCATAGGGGTTGTAGTCTCTGCTGGAGAGACCGCGGTGCGGGCCGGGCTCGGTCTCGCCGCGCGTCGTCTGCGGTCCCGCGACTGCGGGATGCGGCCCCTCCCCGGTTCCGTACCCCTATCAGAACATGCCCAGGGCGCGCCGGTCGATCATCAGAAAGGCCAGGACGGCAAAGCTGATTGCGAAGGCAATGCTGCCGATGAGAAAACTCGGCGGCCCGACACGCCAGCGCGGCGGGTGGGCACGATCCAGCACCACAAAGGTCTTCGTCGCCGTGGCACGCTGCTGCTCGATGGCCGCCATCGCCAGCGACTTGGTCAGGTCCGCCACCAGCGCGGCCTGGGCATCCTGCTGCCGCTTGAGGGTGGCGTACTCCCGCGCGACGGGCGGCAGGTCTGATAGCGCGCCCCGCGCCTCGTTGAGCAGCGCGGCGTACTTGGCCTTGCGCGCCAGCGCGCCGGCATGGCCGATCTGCAGTTCAGTCACCGTGGTGACGAGGCCGTCATAGGCCGGATTGCTCGACTGGGCGAATTCCTTCCTGACTTCCTGCTGCAGCGCCTTGAGCTGCCGCTCGACATCATCGATGGCGACCTGTATCTGCGCAACATCACGGTTCTGGGTAGTCTTGCCGGCGGCAATCTGGGTGGCCATATCGGTGCGCAGCTCAGCGAGCTTGGCCTCGAGTTGGTTGATGACGGGGTTGCGTTGCTCAACCACCTGCGATACGCGTAGTGCATCGACGCTGCGCAGTTGCGCCCGCGCCGAGCCCAGAGAGCTTGCGGTCTCGTCAGCGGCCGCGGAGGCCTCGGCATACGCCTGCTCGGCGGCCTTGATGCGGTCCACGACGCGGAGCGCTTTCTCGTCGGGATCGAGCAGCTCGAACTGCGTCTGCAGTTGTTCGAGGCGCTCCTCGGCGTCGGTCAGCTCCTGCTCGAGACCGGTCTTGGCCTTCTCGATGAAGGCGAAGTTGCCGCCCGCATGCTCGACGGCCAGCTCCTGCAGGTAGGCGTCGAGTTCCTCGATGTAGGCGTTCGCCAGTTCCGCGCACAGGCGCCTGGCGTCCTGCATCGAGAGGGGAGTCCACATCGCGATGGCGGGATGGCGATAGCCGCGGCACTTGACGGTGATCGACAGGCCACCGCCCATCGACTCGACCTTGGTCATGGAGCCGAGTTCCTCCGCGGCGTCGGTGATGGATATCCCAAAACGTGAGCCCAACTGGAACCGCTCGGCCATGCGCAGCTGCATCATCTTCGAGGTGAGGATGGCCCAGAGGCGATCCTGCTGCCCCTGATCGACCTCCGCGGCAGGAGCCGCCGTCGTCCCGATCAGCGCCCCGAGCACATCGGGCTGGTCGCTAAGCAACAGCGAGGCGGTCGCGCTGTAGGAGCCGGGGCGGGTGTGGAAGACCCCCAGGCCCACCAGCATCCCGACAATCAGGCTGATGGCGAGCGCATGCCACCATCTCAGCCTGTCGGGCATGCCCATCCGTCTTGAACGCCCAATCAGTGCCACGTCGGACCGCCCCTTCGACTAGAATATCAGCGCGGCAGTGACCAGCGATACGATAGTCCTCAACCACCGCTGGCCTTCGCTCTCGGTGCGCACATTGCGCACGATGTGCTTGGTGGGCACGACGATGATGTCGCCCGGACTGATGGCGTCCTCCAGGGCTATCGGCGCCGCGGAGCCGTTCACATGCACCACCACCAGCCGGTCGTCGGCGGCATCCTCGCGGAAGCCCCCCGACTCCTTGACGTAGTCTCTGCACCGGAATACCGCATCAAACGGGACCGCGCCCGAGCGCGGCACGGCGCCGAGTACGGTGACGGTGTTGACGCGGCGCGGGATGGTGACGGTGTCCAGCGCGTGGAGTTCTAGGTTGCCCTCGCGCCCATTCGATGCCAGGAGCCTGGCGCCGTCAACCGGGATCGCGGAGACCCAGTCGCGCAGCGTGACGGGTCTGGGAGGCAGCACGATGCTCACTCCGCCGGCGCTGCTGAGTACCGACCCGAGACTCTGGGCGACCTGCGCATTCATGGCCTCGCTCTGCTCGGAAAGCTGCAGCGGCTGCTCGCCCGCGCCCTGGTTCACGCTCTGCAGCACGCGGTCGAGGTCCTCGGCCTGCGCCTGTCCGAGCGCGGCGTTGTGGCGCCGGTAGATCACAATCCCCGCGGGGTTGGCGTCCTCGAGCAGTCCGCCACCCTCCTGAATCAGGTTCCAGATCGTGTACTGCTCGTCACCGGGCGCGGCTTTGACGGCGTAACTGCCCGGTCGCGGTACCCGGCCGCGCAGGTAGACCAGCTCGGCGCGCTGGCGGAACTCGCCGCGGCCCTGAACGCTGAGGGTGTCGTCATCGCCCAGCAGCACATCGGGCTCGACGGTGTAGTCGCCGGGGTCACCGAAGAGCTGGAGCGCCATCGTCTCGGGGCGGCTCTCGATGCGGCCGCGCGTGTACTCGATCCTCGGGCCGGCGCCGGGCTTGAGCCCGCCCGCGGCGAAAATCAGGTCGCTCGCGCGCATGCCCTCATAGCGCGGGTACTCGCCGGGGTTGCTCACGTAGCCGTCGACTGCCACGGTGGCCGGCGGCCGGGCCTGATCGTGCTGCACGACGGTGAGGATGTCGCCGCGGGAGAGCAGGATGTTGCGCGTCTCATCGGCCATCGCCGCGTTGCTCAGATTCACAGGGATGACCTCATAGCGCTGGTCCTCGGTGAGCCGCAACAGGTCGGCGCGCTCCACGTACGCGTTAGGGGTCAGCCCGCCGGCGCGCCACACGAGGTCACCCACGCGCATGTTCAGCATCCACTCGTAGACGCCGGGCCGGGCGACTGCACCCCGGACCTCGACCTCCTTGGGCAATTCGACCTCATCCTGCTCGAAGATGCGTATCCAGTCCTTCGGCCGGACGGCTATCTGGCGCTCGATCCCGCCGTAGTACTGCTCCTTCACATCGAAGTTAATGGCCTGGATGTGGCGATTCTCATCAAGGCGTGTGAGCAGGCCCGTGCCCATGTGCGCGAGCGCTCTCATGCCCTCGGCGGCGCGGAGCATCGAGCCGATCGTGGCGCCGTCCGTGTACGGGTAGTAGCCCGGCCGCTTGACGGCGCCGAAGACTCTGATCGTGTTGTCGCCCTCCTCGAGCAGGGCAGGGACAATCAGCAGGTTCCCGTCGACCATCGGGTGCTCGAGGTCGGGGGAATCGGGTGCGGTGAGCTTGAGGCTCTTGAGCATCCACTCGCTGCGTGCCTCGGCATACCAGAGAGTGACACCCGGACCGTAGGCGCGCCCGGTGAGCCCGCCGGCCATCGCCAGCGCCTCGGCGACGGTTGTGGCCTCGAGCAGCTCGTAGCGCGCGGGGCGGCGAACCTCGCCGGCAATGCCGATCTCCGCGCCCAGCGCCGGGATGAAGAGCGTATCGCCCGGCTTGAGCATCACGTCCTGCTCGCGACTGCCGGAGAGCAGGTAGTCATACAGGTCGATCTCGAGCGGCCGCTCGCCCGCGCGGGTGAGCCGCAGTCGTCGGAAAGAGCCGATCTCGGAGGGGCCGCCGGCGGCGTAAAGCGCGGTGAAGACGGTCGCGTTGCCGCTGAGGAGATATTTGCCGGGGCGCCGCGCATCGCCGGTCACATAGACCTCGATGGAGCGCTGCTGAGGCACGGTCAGAGCCACCGTGGGCTGGGTGAATATGCGCGCATAGGCCTCCACCAGCATCAGGCGGAGCTGCTCGACGGTGCGGCCGGCGGCGGCGATGCGCCCGATCTGCTGTAGGTAGAGGTGCCCCTCGGGAGTGATGGTCATCTCCTCGTCGAGCTGCTCCCAGCCGCGGGACCACACCCGCAGGTGGAGTCCGTCACCGGGGGCCAGCAGATAGGTGTCCGGCACTGGCGCCGCAGCCACGGGCGCGCCCTCCGACTGGCGACGCATCTCCAGTTCGGAGGCGACGTCGGCGAACAGATTCGCGCCGAAACGTGNNATCGGCCGGGCCTCCGGCGCGGGCGGCTGCAACCTCGACGTGACCCGCAGATCGACCTCGTCGGCGCTCCGCGTGGTGAGATTGACCGATGTGTGAGCCTCACCGGGCGGGGGCGCGGGTTCGGCGCCAGGCGGCGCCTGCGGAGCCGCTTCGGCGGCCCACGGCCCACATGCGGATGCCAGGAGCAGCAGCAGACTTAGACCGACGGCAAGGTGATACGCGCGACAGGAACCGACCATTGCGGCCACCCTTTTCCGACCCTGTACTGAAACGTCGGCGCCATGCAACGCCTGAGCCCCTCCCCAAAAAACACAATAGCAGCGGCCATGGGTGCCCTTCGGGCGGCCGCTACGTGAGAGTTCGTTGCCCCGATGTTCGTTGCATGTACACCGTGCTCTTCTGCCGGACCGCGGCTAGAATACCACGCTTCAAAACGGATGTCTACCGGGCTGAGATGGTTGCCGCATAATGTCGGCCAATTGTGGCGCGGCACGTCCCGACCGCGCATCTGCCCCTATTGCCTGGGGCCCTCGCGCCACTCACCGCCCTCGACGGCTATCTGCGCACCGTCGAGCGCGACCTTTGTCCCGCGGAGCACGAATGCGCGCGGCGCACCGGCGCCCATCCGGATGACGGCGATCTCGGCGTCGGTCTCCACGATGTGCTCTCCCACAACGCGCGGCGCCAGTCGGCCGGGAGTGCCGCACACCATGATGCATGTCTGCCCATCCACCTCGACCACCGCCCCGCCGGAGCCGTCGTCAATCGGGGTGATGACCGCAGGCAACTCCTTCTCGGGCTCGGGGTCGAGGATGACCTCGAGGTCGTCATACCAACACTGACCCTCGCCGAAGAACTGCAGGGCCAGCACGCTCTGGCTCGCGCCCTCGGGAATCACATCGCTCACCTCGTACTGCGTCCACTCGTTGACGGTGGCGGCCGGGCCGGGGGTGCGCTTGACGCTCTGGCCCTCGTGACTGTGATAGAGCATCGACGACGCGCCCTCCGGGGCGGTGCACCTGGCCCACCAGCGGAGGGTGATCTTCGTACCCGGCGGCAGAGAGAAGCGCTCGGTGTAGTAGTAGCCCGCGTTGTCGATGCGGCCCGAGGCCCTCCCCCCGTGGAAGACCTCGGTGTCGATTACATGGTTGGCGCGCTGATCCTGGGCCGTGCGTGGAGTCCAGCCGACCATACCGGCCTCGAAGCCGGTATTGCCAAGCAGCGCGTCGTCGCGCCGCGGGACGAGTACGGTGGTGATGGTGGTCGCTGCCGTGCGCCCCGTCGTCGCCGCCAGGTATGCTCCTCGGTTCTCCGCGCCGGCATAGTGAGCACTCGTGAGCGCAATGCCGTCGGGCGAGAAGGGCGCAATCTGCAGAAGCGTCGATTTCCCGCTGCCGGTGGCGGCACCGTCGGCGATTCTGAATTCGCTGCTCGAGTCGACGTGAAATAGTGCGCTGTAGGTGTGCGGCTCGGGCGCGGCGAGCGTATCGCGGATGAAGAACACGTTCGGCTTGGCGAAGACTACCTGCCTGTCAAAGCGGTCAAGCACGCGCAGGTCGTCCTTACTATAGGTGTCCCCCGCGCTACCGAGTACGTAGTCGAAGCCGGTCGAGGTGGAGAACTCACCGATGCGGCCGCCTGACAGCTTCAACTGGTCATGCCCCGGATTGGCGACGGTGTGGTCGGCGAGGTACTCATCATCGAGGTCGACGAGTATGGTGCTGTGGCCGAGGGTCGAAACGGTGTACTTGCGCACCGGCGGGTCGAAGTAGCTGCGGTAGCCGGGGTCCCAGCCGATCCACGCGCCGTTGTAGTTGAGCACAAAGCTGTTGTGGTCATAGTGGTTGTGGCCGATGTTGCTCTCCGGCGGCCCGCACTTGAGCGCCATGTAGGCCGGTCCGGGCGCGAAGCCGTCGCGCAGAATGGCATAGCCGATGTCGACGAAGGAGTCGGAGGGGTTGAATGTGGGCTGAAGAGGCTTGACCTTCGCCGGGTCCATGGCAATGAACGTGCGTGGGGCCACGGTGTTGAACATCCCGATCTGCTTGCAGTACCAAGCAGAATCGGTATCACCCTGCAGCGCGAGAGCCAGGTTGAGCCGCCCGAAGCCCTGCGTCGGCCCGCCATCGCCGAAGCACGGCTGGGTGTTGGAGTTGGGGTCCAGCAGGCTGATGCAGTAGCGCGGCATGGTCACAATGTACGGGTGATCCATCAGGTCATTCTCGATGCCGGCGGTGGACAGAGCCCAGATGACGTCCGCGAGGTTATCGGTGGCATAGGTGCCGTAGCCGGGCCCCTCCATCGCCCCGCCGTCCTTGCCCTGGGCGTCGAAGTTGAGGCTGAGCCGCTCGAGCGCGTGCCGCACCCAGCCCTCCGCGCGCGGCTCCTCATCCATCACCGCGATGCTGCCCATGCACAGCCCGACTGCGACCAGCACACTGATATTGTGGTACGGTGTCATGTTGTCAATGTGTGCATCGTGATGGACGAGCGCCTTCTCTATGAGGCTCTCGCGCACGACGCGCCGCTCGTCCTCGCTCAATCGGTCATAGCACCAGTCATAGAAGACGCCGACCCAGACGGCGGCGTGGCTCGAGGAGAGGCCGGGCTTGTCACCGGTGCTGGGGTCCTGCCAGATCGGCAGGTCCCATGCGCACAGGTGGAACACAATCTCCTTCGCTCTGAGGAACCACTCCTCGTCATCGGTAACCATGTAGGCAAGCAGGAAGTACCGGATGCGCGTCGAGATGGAGTCGTCACGCTCCTGGAACATCGCCGTCCAGGGCGGGTAGTGGCTGTAGTCATCGTGGCGCGGGGGCAACTCGTCGGAAAGCGTGTATTCCCAGAGCTTTGACGGGCCTCCCTCTCGGCCGGGCATATTGACCCTGTAGTGATACGGGCCCGCGGCGGCCAGCTTCTCGGCGGTCTTGAGTATCTCGGCCCAGGCTGCGGCCGGCGAGACGCCGAGAGCGTTGGGCTCGACCTGGCTCGCCATTGCGCGCAGGCGCGGGATGTCCTCACGGGTGATGAATATGCGCGGATGCGGCGTGATGGCATGCGCCGCGGTACAGGCGCACAGCACGATGATTGCGGCAAGCAATGGACCGGCGTTGTTCATGGCCCCACCTCCGGGTGTATGTTTCCCCGTTCGGGCGGGGGCGTCCTTCCGGAGTGAAAGGGCACGAAGACTACCGACGAGAAACGCGTGTCCACTTCGCGGGGGAGGTCCGCCGCCGTGCGGGAGGCAATATGAAGGCAACAGCCGGAAGCGGCAAACCGCCGCGGAGCCCCGAAGGGAGCACCTGAACATGTTCGCGCCTGTTGCTCTCCTGTNNTGGCCCTGTGCCTCGCGATGCCGGTGTTGGCGCAGGATGCCGATATCACGTATGCCGCGCAGATCACCACCGTGCCCGAGGCCGTCCCCGAGACCATCAATAACCTCGTTGACGGTCGAGTCGGGACGGCGCTCACATTCGAGGTCGGCACGGAGGGCAACGGTCAGATCACCTTCGGCTTCGATGTGGAGCGGGAAGTGTCGGCCGTCCGGGTGTACCAGCCGTCCGACATCTACTTCTCGACCGCGTACCTGATCTCGGCCGACCGCAACGGCGACGACCGCTTCGAGACGATTCTCGCCGAGAGCAAGGAGTTCCCAATCGGCCGGTGGGTCGAGCACACCTTCGCCGAGCCCGTCCTCGCTCGTGCCATCCGTTTTCTNNGGGGCGTCGCGCTCACCCGGCGCTGGCGGAGTTCCAGATAGTCGGGAAGCCGCTGCCCGGCGACGTGCAGACAGCCAACGAAAAGGGCATACGGGTATCGCACGTCTCAGCCGCCCGGGAGATCGACAGAGATACGCGACTGATCGTCGACGGCAGACAGCCTGCACTGATTGCGCCCGATGATCCCGCCTACGCTCCGGCCGTCACTAAGCTCATCACGGGACTGCAGGCTGCCGGCATCACGCCGGAGCGCGTATCGAGCATCGAGCAGGCCGGTCCGGCGCGACGCACCGTGATCTGCATCGGGAGCATGCTCAACAATGCGCTCNNGGCTCTACTGGAACCGCTACACATTCATTGATGCACTGGTACCGGGGCCGGGCAACTACATCGTCCAGACCGTGTGCGATCCGTACCCCTACAATGGCGGGATGAATGTGATCGTTCTCGGCTGCAGCGACCCGGCGGGCGCGGAGCCCGCCGTGGCCCGACTGCTGGAGCTGGTCGCGGACGGCCGGTTGCCCTACACGGTAGTGGGCGGCCCGGAGCCGCTGGTGCCGGAGGCTACCGCAGCCAGGGCGGCCGCATCGGAGCCAAACCCGACGCTGACCGAACTGACCGACAACGTCAACCAGTACCTGAGCACGGGGTGCGATGCCTACGCACAGAAGGCCATCAGGGCGATGCGGATAGTGGCGGCGCTGTATGCGCCGGGGGCCGAGCGCAGCGCGACGGGCACTGCCGCCGGCCGGAAGCTGCCGTGGCCGGAGGAGACAACGTCATGGCAGATACAGTGCGCCTGGGATGCCTTTGACGAGTGCCCTCTCATTGATGAACAACTGCGTCTGGATTTCACCAACGCGATGCTGGCATTCACCCGCGAGTTGCTCAATCACGTCTCCGGCTACGGTGCCATCGGCACCAATGACACGGTATCATGGAACCATACGACGTTCCCGCTGCTGGGCATGCACTTCGGCGCGCGCTACTTCAAGCGCTACTACGGTCTCGTGGATATGGATGAATACCTACAGAAAGCGGNNAGGCATGCTTCACCGCGCAGTCGCGCTCGTGGAAGCCGCAGGAGGATGCGGACAGCTACCTGACTCTGACGACGGCCCACTCGCAGGTCTACAGCCTGGCCGAAAACGACATGCGATACTTTGAGGCGGGCAATATGGAGAAGTATGCCGACTACATGGTCGGCATCTGCGACAACCTCGGGCTGGCAAGCGGCTTCGGCGACTCGGGTGTCTCTTCGACCCCCAACCTCCCGCAACTTGTGTTGCCGCTGGGGCTGTGGCATAGCGGAGACGGCGGCTACAAGTGGCTGCTGGCCCACTACACCAACGGGACCTGGCAGAACCCGTACGAGCGCGGCATCGAGCCGGTGCGGCCGGACCGCTTCACCGGTGTGAACGTGTTCATGACCGATCCGCAGGTCTACGACTACATCCAGAGCGGACCCACCTACAACGAGCCGTTCGCCAGGGCGGATGTGCCGCTGGAGGAGTCATTTGACAAGATCAGCTTCCGCGAGAGCTGGGACCCCGGCGGCCAGTACCTGCTGCTCGACGGCATCGCGCGCGGCAAGCATCTGCACTATGATGGCAACTCGATCATCGAGTTTGTCGAGGGCCAGGAGCGCTGGTTGCTCGACCATGACTACCTGACACGCAACAGCACTGAGCACACGATGCTGACAGTCCTGCGCAACGGCCGGGCCGACACGCTGGTCCCGAACCTGGCGGGCCTGGCCGCATACGCGGACCTGCCGGGCCTCGGCTATACGGAGACGTACTGCAGGGATTACAACTCCTGCGACTGGACGCGCAAGGTGCTCTGGCGACGCGGTGAGTGGTTCCTCGTCGCCGACACCGTGACACCACGTGAGCCCGATCACTATGACCTGGAACTCACCTGGAAGACCGTTGACGAGGCCGGAGCCCAGCGCGTCGACGGGCAGAGCTTCGTTGCCGAACGCGGCACCGGAACCGCGGCGACCGCCGACTGCGTGCTTGTGGACGACCCCGACGCCTCCGGCGGCAGGGCGCTGATGATGGGCATCCCCAATTCGCGCATCTGCTTTGGCGTGGATCTGCCCGCCGGCGAGTACTTCCTGACCATCGTCGCGTTCGGGCTGGACGGCAGCAGTGACTCGCTGTGGGCAAGCATCGACAACGGCGACGGGATAGCCTTCCATATTCCTCAGGGCAGGTACGGCCTGTCGGCAAGCGACCACACCAAGACCACAAAGACGCCGAGGGTCGTGCTTGAGGGCAAGGGACCGCACCTGGTGACGGTGACTTTGAGGGAGCTGCCTCCTGTGCGAGTGGACCGCTTCATCTTCGAGGCCGCCGACGGGAGCACCCACGTGTTCGAGGCCGAGGACCTGCCCCCGGCGCCGAGGCCGACAGAGGACCAGGGCCGCTACTTCCACATCAAGCCTGCACGGCCACTCAACGCCGCGTGGGTCACCAACCACGTGCGCGCGGGCATTGTTGTGCCGGTCAGTATCCTTCACCAGCGGCTGAGCGGGGAGATGGCCCCCGGAACGAGCGCCCGCTTTGCCTCGCTCATGTACGTCAGCCGCGCCGGCAAGCGCCGTGACTTCACGCCGGCCGAGATCGTCCCGAACCTGATTGCAATCTCGGGAGACGAGCCGGCTGTTGCGGTCCTGGGCGATCTCGAGGTGGACAGGAACGCCGCCGGTGACGCCCCCGGCGCCCTGGGGGCTCGATGCGGAGCAGGCCTGCTCACGCGGCAGGCGATAATGTTCTCCGACCTCAGGCGGATGGAGCTGCGCGAGATAAGCGTGACGGCCACACCGGCCGTCGATATCGAGGTGAACCTGGCCACGGGCAGGGCGGAGGTCAATGCTCCCGAGGGCGGGGCTCAACTGCGTGTGCGCGCGGGTACACAGCCTCGCACCATCGGCATGCCGGCAGGACGGAGCAGTGTGCAGATACCCGAGTTCGCCAATCTGTCCGACGTGGGCCGCTACGTTGACAGCGTCGTCAGCGCCGCGCGGCCGGTCTCGGACAGTGTGCCGGCCGTCGGCGCTGTGACCGAGACGCCGGTATGGAGCGCCTTTGAGCCCGATGCGCGCCTCTGGCGGATGAAGACGGCCGACCTCGGTGACGGTAGCGGCGAGCGGCTGTTCGTCTGCCGGGGGCCGTACGTAAGCTGCCTCGACCCCGACGGAACAGAGGTATGGCGGTTCCAGGCGCACGGGCAGGTCAGGGACGTGGCCTTCGGCGATCTGCGCGATGAGCCGGGCCTCGAGGTGCTGGTCGGCTCCGCGGATGCCCACCTCTATGTACTCTCCGCGGACGGTCGGCTTCTCGACAGCCGCCAACCGACCGGCATCCCTTGGGCACGCAGCTTCGGCGAGCGGGCGTGGGGCGTGTTCAATGTGCTGGTTGAGGACATCACCGGCGACGGCAGGCCGGAGATGCTCGTGAGTCTGCAGAACTTCGACCTGCAGGCCCTCACCGCCGACTGGCAACTGCTCTGGCGGCACGATCACGCCCTGCACGGCTCCATCGACATGTCACTCGAGGACGTCGATGGCGACGGCGCCGCCGACACGATATTCCTCGGGGACAAGTACGGGTCCGGTACCGGAGTCGACTTCTCCGGCAAGAAGATATACCAGCGGTACACGTCGATCGGCGATGTTGTCTACGCTGTCGCCGACCTCGACGGCGACGGGAAGAAGGAGGTCGTCACTGCCTCATCGACCGGCGACACGGTCGCGACACCCATTGATGCGCCGAACACCACGCTGTGGCGCTTTGACAACTTCGGCTACCCGGCAAACCGACTGGTCGCCGCCGATCTGGATGGTCGGCCGGGCAATGAGGTGCTCGTCGCCTCCGGCACGGGCTACGTGTACGCACTCGATGCCGCGGGTAAGGTACTGTGGCAGGATCGGCCGGGGGTCTGTGTGCATGACGTGATCACCGTTCCAACACCCTCGGGCATCCGCGTGGTCTACTGCGACGAGAGCGGGCTGGTGCGTGTAGCGGACGCCACCGGGCAGCCGATTGCCGAGGTCCGGACGCCCGGCATACCGGTGCGACTGAGTGCGTTCGGCGGCGGCATTGTTGCCGTCGGACTGGCCGATGGCAGGGCGATGGCATACGATTTGCTGCGCTGAATGCGGCAACGGAGAAAAGAGTATATCAATATTCGATATTAGGGAAACCTCCGTGGGAGGTACGCGTCTAAGGGCGACGAATAGGTGGGAAACGCCCCGCTGGATGCGGGGTAGTCGCCTCAGAGCAATGACGGCCAAGGGATGACTGCGATGAGCAAATTCGTGCCTGTCGTCTGTCCCGGCTGCGGGGCCGGCTGCGGGCTCTACCTCGAGGCCGGTGACGACGGGCTGGTTCGGTCCACACCAAGCCCGAACGACGCCGTATCGGGTGGACGCCTGTGTCTGCGCGGCTGGCAGATGGGCGACATGGTCCGCAACTCGCTGCGGCTCGGCTCGCCGATGATCTGGGGCAAGTCGGTCGACTGGGACCGGGCGTTGAAGCGCGCCGTGCGGCAACTCAAGCCGCTGATCGAGGAGCGCCCGGAACGCCTTGGCATTCTCGCCGCCGGCCACCTCACAAACGAGGACGGCTACGCGATCAGCCACTTCGCCCATTCCGTCATCGGCACCGGCAATGTCGACAACTTCGGCCGGAGCGTCGACGGCCCGACCATCTGGGGCCTCCAGCAGGCGACCGGTCAGCATTACCGGCGTCCGCCGCTGAGCGAACTCGTCGGCTACGACGTCATCGTCTGCCTGAGTTCGAACATCGGCGACCTCAACGCACAGGCCGGCTCCTGGCTGGCCCGCGCGCAACAGGTCGGCTCGCGACTGGTGGTCCTCGATCAGCTCGACGACGGGCTGGGTCGCGCCGCCGACATGTATCTCGAGCATGCTCCCGGAGCGCTGGGGGCTCTGCTTTCCGCCCTCGGTGATGCCGTCGAGGCCGACCTGCACGGCGTCGAATGCCCCGTCGATGTGACCGTCCTCGGCGACGAGAGATTCGCCGAAGGCTTCCGCCGACTGGTCACGCTGCTGGGCAACTCCAGGCGCATCGGTCTCGTCTTCTCCACGCGTGCATTCAGCACACCACACGTCGGCATGGTCGTCGGCGAGCTGGTCGAGAAGCTCAATCACATCGACGGCATCTCCTCGACCGCATTTGCGGTCAACGG
>DPJP01000377.1:9441-21369 GCA_003542955.1 Armatimonadota bacterium | reverse complement strand
AACGGGACCCCGAACTCCGTCGGCCTGGGCCACATGGGGGTCATTCCCACACTGGGCGAGCATCCCGAGCAGGACGGCCTCGGCCTCTTCGAGATGCTCGACATCAACCAGCACAACATTGACGGACTGGTCGTCATCGGTGAAGAGCTGATGAGCTGGCTGGATGAGGATGGAATGTCGGAGCTGCGGGACAGGCTGGAAGTTCTTGTTGTCCTTGACAGCTTCAGGACTGCCACCAGCCGCATCGCCGATGTGGCATTCCCCTGCAGCGGCTTCGGAGAGCACGAGGGGAGCTTCACGACGCTGGACGGGAAGGTGCGCCTGGTCGAGGCGGCTATCGAGCCGTTCCGGTCTTCGCGCCACCTGCCCGAGGTTCTCGCCGACCTGGCCGAGGCGCTCGACAGGCCGNNCACGTGCGGAGAGTTGTGGGCGGAAATCGGCACACGGGTGCCGGGGTATGAGGGGATAACGCTCGAACGCCTGCGGGCCGAGGGGGAAATCCGCGTCGACCTCCGGCGCATGCCCGTTCACCAGGATTACGCCGTCGAGGGGCCGCCCGACTACGCGCCCATCGAGGTCGCCAACCCCGAGGAATGGGGCTACATGCTGATGGGCCGCTACGATCGGCACTGGTGGATCTACGACGGCAGGATGTGGTCACTGCCGCTCTTGTACCGTGAGATGCGTGACTGGCGCGCGGCGCACGTGATGATGAATCCCGATGACATGGAGCGCGAGGGCGTCCGGCAGGGCCGCCCGCTGATTGTCGAGACGGCGCGCGGCCGGGCGGAGGTTGTGCCGTGGTCGCACCCGGCGCTCCCGGCCGGGCTCATCGTGCTGCCGGCGCACCAGCGTCACCTCATGGATATCCTTATGGGTCCGGGCAAGTGCGACCGACGTAGTTGCGCACTGGCCTATAATCGCACACCCGCGCGAGTCAGGAAGGGCTGAGATGCCGCCTACAGAGATAGAAGTCTATGCGCTGCCGGCGGAGAGGTTTGTCGCGGCCGTGGACAGGCTCTTCACGCTGGGCGAGAAGATCATCGCGCCGACGCGCGCGCCCAGGGGCGACATATTCTTCCGCGAGGTCGACAGCCGCGAGCAGATGATGCTCGAGGGCTTCGGCAACTCCGAGATATCGCCCGCCGAGCACGTCCGGCCATCCAAGGAAGTGTACTTCTCATATCAGTTGAGGCCCGGCGAACCGCCGGTGATGACGCCGCCGCCGGCGCCGGAACCGTTTGTCATCTTCGGCATCCGGCCATGCGATGTGTCGGCCATCTTCGCGTTGGACCACTTCTTCCTCGAGCGCAACCCGCGCGATGACCTCTACGCGCGTCGGCGCCGGGCGGCGACCCTGATCGCCCTGGCGTGCACGGAGCCCGCCTCGGAGGCGTGCTTCTGCCCCTGCTGCGAGGGGGGTGGCCCGGTCGCCGAGGAGGGTTTCGACGTCCAGTTGACCAGGGTCGGCGACTGGTACATCGTCGAGATCGCCAGCGAGAAGGGCGAACGCATCCGCGACCTCTGGAAGAGCCTGCTCGAGCCGGCCACCGAGGAGATGCTCGAGCAACGCGCCGAGCAGGAAGAGCAGTGCATCGAGCAGATGTTCTCGAAGAACGCCAACATCGGCGCGGCGGTGCGGAGGGTGAGTGCCGGCAAGGTCGAACCGGGTACCTGGGATGAGATTGCCGAGCACTGCTACAGCTGCGGCGCCTGCTCGTTCATCTGCCCCGTCTGCACCTGCTTTGATGTCAACGACGTGGATATGGGCGACAAGCAGGGCATGCGCGTGCGGCAGGTGGACTCATGCCGCACATTCGGCTACCCGCGGGAGGCAGCCGGGGGCGTCCGCGGCTTCCCGACCGCCGCCCGGGCCCGCATGTATGCCAACCACAAGCTCAGCTACGATCATTACCGGGAGCGCGGGCGTTACGGCTGCGTGGGCTGCGGCAGGTGCGTCGTCGCCTGCCTCGGCCACATGGGCATGCCGACCATCGCGCGCCTGGTCCGCAAAGGTCCGACTGCAAAGCAAGAGGGACAGGAAACTCAAGCCTAAGGAAGCCGGCTCACAACCATGCGCTCTGAAGACTACCTGCCGCGGCTGGCCAGGATCGAGGACATCGCGATCGAAACGCCGACAGAGAAGACCTTCACTCTGCGCCTGGGCGAAGACGATCCGGGGCTGCACTTCAACCCGGGCCAGTTTGTGGAGATATCGGTGCTGGGCTCGGGCGAGGCCCCGTTCGGACTGGCATCGGACCCTGCCGAGCACCACGCATTTCAGATGACCGTGCGCCGCTACCCGAGTGGCGTCGTGACGGTGCCGCTGCACCGGATGAACGTGGGCGACTACCTGGGAATGCGGGGGCCGCTTGGCAACGGCTTTCCACTGGCGGATTGCACCGGCCGCGATATCCTCATCATAGCCGGCGGCCTGGGCCTGCCAACCTTGCGCGCGGCAATCTTCTACATGCTTGCCCGCCGCCATCAGTACGGAGAGATAACGCTGTTGTATGGCGCCCGTACCCCACAGGATCGACTCTACAAGGAGACGCTCAGGGAGTGGACCGCGGCCCCGGACATCAACTGCCTGCAGACCGTCGATGTCGCCGACGAGTCGTGGGACGGCAATGTCGGATACGTGTCGGCATTGCTCGAGCAGCTGCGGCTGCAGGGCGACAACACCTCGGTGTTCATGTGCGGGCCGATGGTCATGATCCGGCCGCTGACGTCGATCCTTGTCGACATGGGCGTGGCGGAGACCAGCATGTATGTGAATATGGAAGCCCACATGAAGTGCGGCATCGGCAAGTGCGGGCACTGTCTGGTCAAGAGCAAGTACGTCTGCACGGACGGCCCTGTGTTCACCTACGACCAGGTCAGGGAGATGCAGGCCTATCACGAAGCCGGGCACTGAAACGGATGACGCCGTGGTCGTTGACTTGTTGCGCGGCTGCGCGGGCGAGCAGCTTCTGGTTGTCGGGGTCGGGAACCCCTCCCGCGGTGACGACGCGGCGGGTCTACTGCTCGGGCGCGGAGTGGCTGAGGCGCTTCGAGCGGCCTACATCGCGGGCGAGGATGTGCCGGAGCACTACACGGAGCAGATGCGGACGGGGCCGGCCACACAGGTGCTTTTCGTGGATGCGGTTGACATGGGGATGCCGCCGGGGCACATCGCTCTATTGCGGGTTGACGACCTCGACGACACGAGTATCTCCACACACAAGGTCTCGCTGGCAGTGCTTGCACGGCTGCTTGAGGCCATGAGCGGGAAGCAGGTGCGCCTGCTGGGCATCCAGCCGCGAAGCCTGGGCTGGGGCCATGAGGTGAGCGAGCCGGTGCGCGCGGGAGTCGAGCGCTTTGTCCGTGCGCTCACGCAGGAGCCGGCGCCCACTGCGGGTGAGCAGTCGGTGACGGCGACAGGAAGCTGAGTACAGGCGGGGCGCACTCCCCGGCCAAATACGCCAGGTGCGAGCGTGCATCAATGAACCAGCTATATGAAGGCTCGGCCCAGAGTCTGTTGCTGCCCATGCTTCTGGTGCCGTTTCTGGGCGCGGTCATCTGCGCGATGCTCCGCCCACGGGCGGCGGGGCGCTTCGCCGGATGGGTCTCCGCGGCGGCGGTAGCGCTTGCGGTCTTCGCAATCGCGGAGTTCATCATGGCCGGCGAGCGCCCGATCGTCTACTCCCCGGGCGGAGACGGGCAGCCGATGTTCGGCCTGTGCCTGGATGCCGCGGGCTCGTTCATGCTGTTCCTGGCAATGCTCCCGGGCTTCGTGGCTATTATCTTCTCTCCCGGCCATCTGGGCCCCGATGCGGGGGCCGAGAAGCTCGGAGGTCTGGACTTCGCGGGCCCCAGCGGCTGCTACTACTCGTGGCTGCTCGCCGCCATCGGTGCGATGACGGGTGTGGCGCTGGCCTGCAACTACCTGATGTTCTTCGTGTTCCTGCTGCTTGCGGCGACCTGCTCCTGGGCTCTGATCGGTTACCGCCGCGACGAGGCCAGTCGCAGTGCGGCCGGCGTCGCGACGTTGGTGCTCGGGATCGCCGTGGGCCTGATAGCAGTGGCGCTGGTGCTCCTGCGCGTCAACGTGCCGGTCAACAGCTTCGCATTCGGCGCAATTGACGAGATGCCGGCGGGCATGGGCGGCGCGGTCTACGCGCTGTTCTTAGTCGCCGCGCTGATGATTGCCGGGCAATTCCCCTTCTTCAGTTGGCTCACAAAAGCCAACACCGCCCCGACACCAGTCAATGCCTATCTGCATGCCACGGCGCTGGTGAATGCAGGGCTGTACCTGCTGATCCGCGCCTCACTGGCCAACAGCTCCGAGCCGTACTGGCTCGGAGTGATCGCGTGTGGCGCTGCCCTCATCACCATGGTGCTTTGTGCGGTGCTGGCCATGTTCGCCAACGATCTCAAGCAGGTCCTGGCCCTCTTGACCTCCGCGCAGCTCGGGGTCGTGCTCGCGGCGATCGGCTGCGGGGTGATGGGCTCGGAGGAGTCGCTCGCGGGCGCCATGCTGCAGATGCTCAAGATCGGGGTNNTCCGACGACGATCGCGGTGACCCTGGCCGCACTGGCGAAAAGTGGGCGCCTGGGGGCCGACCTCCTTGCCACCCTGTCGAGGGTGGCCCTGGGGCTGTCGATCGGGGTCGGCCTGGGCCTGATCTACCTGTGTCTGGGAATCGTGATGCGCTCGGCGGCGGCGCGGCGCGTCTCGGAGCTGGCTGGTCTCGGGCACCGATTGCCGCTGGCGGCGACGGGCTTCTTCGTCGGTACATTCACCATCACAGGCATGGCGCCGTTCCCCGGCTTCTGGGGGCAGACGCTCATCTCCGCGCACGCGATGGAGGTGGGCCCGCTCGGGGCGACCGTCGGCGTGTTTGTGGTTCTCGAGGGTCTCGCGGTGTTCGGCTACCTGCTGTGGCTGGGACAGCGGGTGTTTTTCGGCTCGCCGCGCGACAGGTGCATCCTGCCCAGCGACGTGACGGGAATGCGGGTCGCCGTGGTTGTCCTCGCACTCCTGTGCCTGCTGGTGCCGTTCTACTCGCTTGCCCTGATCCAGTACGTCAACGTGGGAATGTGAGCTGATCATGACAGGCATCGACCTGCTGCTCGCAGCACTGGTTGCTCTCCTCATTGGGGCGCTCCTGACGGCGGTGACAGCCCACAGCCGCGCCCTGTGCGGCTACGTGGCCTTCGCGGCCGTCTTCGCCGCAACGCTGTTCGTCGTGCAGTTGGCGATCGAGGTGCTCCTCGGAGGCCCCATCGTCGCGGGCGAACCGCTGTTCGTCGTGCCCTACTTCCACGCCAAGCTGAAGTTCCAGGTCAACGAGTTGAGCATCATCTTCATGCTCATCACCGTCATCCTGGGCAGCTGCGCGACGCTCTTCTCGATCCGCTACATGCTCGTGTACACGCAATACAGGCTCGCGCGTTACTACCCGATCCTCCTGCTGTTCTTTGCGAGCATTCTGGCGCTTCTGGCCACCAAAAACATGCTCCTGTTCCTGGGCCTCTGGGAGATCATGGCGCTGACCTCCTGGCTGCTGGTGGCCTTCGAGACCGAGGATGCGGAGGCGTCACAGTCCGCGCTCATCTACTTCATCGTCAGCCACGTGGCGACGGGGCTCATGATCTTCGCACTGATGATCATCTACCCTTACACCGACCCACACTCATTTGAGCTGGTGGACCTGCGCGCGGGGTTGGCCTCGATGATTGAGACTCAGCCCGGCATGGTGGGCCTGGCGGTGGCACTCTTCGTGACGGCCGCGGCAACGAAGGCCGGTATCCTGCCCTTCGGCTTCTGGTTGCCGCACGCGCACCCTGTAGCGCCCTCCCCGTTCTCGGCCGTGCTGTCGGGCTGCATGGTCAAGATGGGCGTGTACCGGTGCCTGCTGGTCTTCATGCAACTGCTCCCGATATCGTCCTTCAGCGTGATCTCCGGCACCATCGTCGCCGTCCTGGGCACGATATCGATTGTCGTCGGGACGCTGACGGCGATGCGCCAGAATGACTCGAAGCGGCTGCTGGCATTCAGTACCATCGGGCAGATGGGTTACATCTGGCTTGCCATCGGCGTCGGCGTCGCATTCCTGCCGACGAACCCGTACATCTCCGTGCTTGCTCTGACTGCCAGCCTCTTCCACACCATCAACCACGCCGGCTTCAAGTCGCTTCTGTTCCTCAACGCCGGCGCGGCGCTCTACCGGACGGGCACCCGCAACATGGAGGAGGCGGGCGGCCTGATCCAGATCATGCCGATCACGGGCGTCACGGCGATCATCGGGGCCCTGTCGATCTCGGGCGTGCCGGGCTTCAACGGCTTCACCAGCAAGTGGCTGATTGTCGAAAGCTCGATCGTCGGCGGCTGGCACATGCCGCTGATGGTCTTCCTGGGCCTGATCGCCATCTTTGTGTCCGCAGCTACGCTGGCCACGCTCATCAAGTTCGTCGGCGGGATATTCCTCGGCCGGCTGCAGGTTGGTCCACACGTCGAGCGCCGCGAGGTGCCGCCGACGATGGTCATCGCCCAGGTCGTGCTGGCGCTGTTCTGCATCGTCTTCGGCCTGCTGCCGATGTATGCGATCAGGTACATGTACACCGCCGTCGCCGGGTCTCTGCCCCCGGACTTCGCCACGCCGTCGTTCTCGACCATGTTCGGCGCGTCGATGTTCAACCTGTCTCTCGGCACCGAGGCGGCGCACGCCACCGGCGCCTGGGACCCGATCGTGATTCTGCTCGTGTTCGCCGGGTGCGTGCTACTTGCCGTGCTGATCGGCCGCCTGGGCGGTGGCGCTCGCCGCAGTGTCCCCGTATGGCTGTGCGGCGAGCACCATGAGTTCGCCGAGTACCGCTACCCGTCNNTTCTGCGGCTGGGGATCGAGCCACTTCCGGAGGGGCCGCCACGCGATGTGGGTGGCGACCCACCCTCCGACGAGGACGCCACCGGTACCACGGAACCATCCCGCGAGCCCGCGGGGGTGAGCGAATGACTGCCATCATCAACATAGCGATGGCCCTGCTGGTTGCGCCGCTTTTCGGCGGGTGGATACGCAAGTACATCCGCGCGCGCTTCCACTCGCGCCAGGGGCCCCCGGTGCTCCAGCCGTTCTATGACATCTTCAAACTGCTGGGCAAGGAGGACCTCCGCTCGACCCCGAGCGCAATCATCGACTTCGGTCCTCCGGCTGTCCTCGGCGCNNGCTCACCGCGGCCCTGCTCACACCCATGGGCCATCCCGCGCCGCTGGGTGAGTACGGCGACCTGATCGTCTTCGTGCACATGATCACCATCGCCGTCGTTGCGACGATTCTCGTCGGGCTCGCCACACCCAGCCCGTTTGCCGCGGTCGGCTCCGCGCGCGAGATCATGATGCACCTGGTCGTCGAGCCGACACTCATCATCGCGCTCGTCACCGCGGCGGTGAAGGCGCGGTCGGTGATGCTCGGCGATATGGCCGACCATGTGCTGATGTTCGGCTGGACGCCGTCAATCGTCATATCAGTTCTGGCCCTGCTGGCCTCGCTGCAGGCACAGATGGGCAAGCTGCCCTTCGACATCGCCGAGGCGGATCAGGAGATCATGGGTGGGCCGTTCGTCGAGATATCGGGTCCGCCACTGGCGCTGTTCCACTGGGCCCAGTTTGCCAAGCAGATGGTCTACACGTCGCTGCTGGTGGCCATCTTCTTCCCGTGGGGGGCGGAGCAGCCATTCCCACTCAACCTGCTCATCCATCTGCTGAAGGTGTTCGTCGTCTTTGCTATCTCCGGGCTGATTGACGTTCTGAGCCCCCGTATACGCATTGAACAGGCCATGTTCTACTTCGTCATAGTGATTGCCATGGCGATTGCCGGCCTTGGACTTGCTGTGGCCGGCTACTGAACGGGCCGACACACAGGTTGCCCCGTGTGAACTGGAGGATTTCAGAAGGTGACGGCACGAGAGCTGGCAGCAGCGTTGAAGGAAAAGTTCGGCGAGAGCGTGCTGGCCATTGATGCACGCCCCTCGAGCCTGTTTGCGTGGATCAAGCCCGAGGCCGTCGTGACCGCGGCGCAGACTATGAGAGAGGGCCTCGGCTGCCGCTACGTCATCACCGCGGGCACTGACCGCCGCCGTGAGAGCGGCACGTTCCTGGTCTCGCACTTCTTCTCGGATGACCCGGACGGGCTCTACATCGGGCTGCACGCGGAGGTTGATGGCGACAACCCCAATATCGCATCGATCACGCCGGTGGTGCCGGCGGCGAGCTGGGGCGAGCGGGAGCTGCGCGACATGGTCGGCGTCGTGCCCGAGGGTCACCCCGACCCCCGCCGGCTCGTGCTCTCCGACGACTGGCCCGAGGACCTCTACCCGTTGCGCTGGGATGTCGAGCACGGCGTTAAGCCGCCGCCCGCGGAGTGCACCTTCGAGCGCAAGCCGCCGCCGGAGGGCACCAGCGTCGTCCCCGTTGGGCCGTACTTCCCGACGCTCGAGGAGCCCGCGTACTTCCGGCTGTTCGTCGACGGCGAGCAGGTCGTCGGCGCCGACTACCGCGGCTTCTACAACCACCGCGGCATCGAGAAGATGGGCTGCAGCGTGCTCACATACAACCAGGTGCCGTTCATCGCCGAGCGCATCTGCGGCATCTGCGGCGCGGTTCACTCGACATCCTACTGCCAGGCCGTCGAGGCCGCGGCCGGCATCAAGATCCCCAATCGTGCCGAGTACATCCGCACGATCATGCTCGAACTCGAGCGGCTCGAGAGCCATCTACTGTGGCTGGGCATCGCCGGCCATATCGTCGGCTTCGACACCGTGCTGATGCAGACCTGGCGCATGCGCGAGCCGCTGATGTGGCTGTGCGAGAAGCTCACCGGAAACCGCAAGACATACGGGACCAATATCGTCGGCGGCGTGCGCAAGGACATCCAGCCCGACCACTACGACGAAATCCTGCGTGTCATCGGTCAGATCGAGAGCGAGTGGAAGGGCCTCTACGAGACCATCCCCGGTGACGCAACGCTGATGGCCAGGCTCAAGGGCACCGGCACCGTCTCTCACGAGCTTGCGGTTGAGCGTTGCGCAGTGGGGCCGACGGCGCGTGGCTCGGGTGTCGAGATCGACGTCCGCGTCGATCATCCATACGCGGCCTATGACCGGCTGGATGTGAAGAAGGTCGTCTATGACGGGTGCGACAACCTGGCACGGACCCTCGTGCGGCTGGACGAGACGCTGGTCTCTGTCGATATCATCCGCCAGGCGCTCAAGGACATTCCCGACGGCCCAATCGTCGCCGACATCGACGAGGATATCGTTGCCGACAACCAGGCCTGCAGCGCCGTCGAGGCGCCGCGCGGGGAGGTCTTCCACTGGGTGTTGACGGGCGCTGAGAACCGGCCCGCGCGCTGGCGTGTACGCGCGCCCAGCTACGCCAACCTGCAGGTTGTGCCGCCGATGCTCGAGGGCCAGCAGGTCGCCGACGTGCCGATCGGTANNGCAGCTTCGACCCGTGCTTCTCCTGCACGGACCGCATGGAAGTGATGGATGTCAATTCAGGCCAACTGCGCATCTGCACCGGCCGGCAGTTGGCCGACGGGGACCGCACGATGCGCGCCTGAGGCGCATCTACTCGCCGCGGAGGACAGCATGAGGTTTCTCTGGAGCAAGATCAAACAGGCCCTGATCGGCTTTCTCGCCGGCCGGGTGACGCTGGCTTACCCCGCAAAGCCACGCGAGCCGGAGGCCGAGTTCCGCGGCTATCCGGAGGTCGATGTCGACAAGTGCATCGGCTGCGGCGCCTGCGCGGCCGTCTGTCCGGCGCGGTTGATCAAGGTCACCGACCCGGACCAGACCACCAGGCACATCACCCGCCTGCTCGAGCGCTGTGTGTTCTGCGGCCGCTGCGCGGAGGTCTGCCCCGAGAACGCCATCAGCATGAGCAAGAAGTTCGAGTTGTCCTCGGACAAGGTCCGTCAGGACCTCGTCCATGAGTGCGAGATATTCATGGCCACATGCAAGCGGTGCGGGCGCTGCTATACACCCGCAACTCCGCTCGATCGCATCATGGATCCGGGCTTCCGCAATGACCAACTCGACCGCGGCGGGAGCGAGTGCCCGTACCGCAACGTTCTCGAGGAACCCGCGGCCGATGAGGATGAAGAGAAGCAGGAGACGACCGCAGCCGCACAGTAGCGCCAGGGGCGTACAGACTACCTTCGCCGCAAGAACAGAGCCGACCGGGGAAACGCGATGCTCAAGGACCTGCTCAAGAAGGCGTTCTTCAAGTCGCTGTGGGTCTACCACACCAACACCGGCGCATGCAACGGCTGCGACATCGAGGTCATCGATGTGCTGACCCCGTACTATGACGCCGAGCGCTTCGGGCTCAAGCTCGTCGGCTCGCCGCGGCATGCCGATGTGCTTGTCTGCTGCGGGCCTGTAACCCGCCAGATCGTGCCGGCTCTCAAGCGCCTCTACGATGCCGTCCCGGACCCCAAGCTCGTCGTCGCGGTCGGCTCCTGCGCCTGCGGCGGCGGCATCTGGTATGACGCCTACAATATCGTCGGCGGTATCGACACCATCCTGCCGGTGGATTTCTACATTCCGGGCTGCCCCCCGCGGCCCGAGGCTATCCTCCATGGAGTGGCTGTCGCGCTCGGTCTCGTTANNGCGCCCGAGGCGCTCAAGCAGCTCCCCGACCGTCCCGAGTCGGTCACCATGGGGAAGCACTGAGCCCTACCCGTCAGCAGCCGAACACAATCAACGCCGGCCACGCGGCCGGCGTCTGTGCTTACACGGATGCGGGATTCGCCGTCGTTGCCGGCCCTGCCACGCAGGAAAGCCCGCCGGTTCACCGGAACACTTCCTCATGAAACCATGCATCGCCGTGCTCGTCGCCCTCTCGCTGTGCGTGACCGCCGCCGCCCTCGAGTCCTTCGAGGAGACCACTGCCGGCTGGAGTTCGACCGGCGGAACGGTCTCGCAATCGACGGATCACTTCAAGCTCGATGCAACGTCGCTGCGGTGGGACTTTGAGCCCGGCGCCACCCTGCAGCGCCAAGCCGACGACCTGCTCTCCGCCGCACTGACCTCGCGCAGTGGCGGAGTCAGGCTCTGGCTCTACTGCGAGCAGCCCATCGAGGGTGACCTGCGCGTGCGGGCAGGCAAATGGGCCTTCCCAGTCTACCTGGGCTTCACCGGCTGGCGGGCCGTGTGGGTGGTCTTCGCCGAGGATGCCACTGAGGCCGAAGCCGTCGAAGGGCTACGCATCACCGCCCCCGACCGCGCCGGTACGATCTTTGTCGATGCCGTCGAGATCGGTGATGTGCCGTGGTATCGCCAGGGCGATGCCCAGACGCCCTACACGAACCCACGTCGCTCGGGCGGCAAGTACTGGTTCACCGCCCACGACCACGCCCGGAACTCGCACCCGCCGCCCACACGTGAGTTCACCGCCGAGGATGCGACGGCATTCAGCGAACTCGAGCGCCGCTACGAGGAGTGGATGTTCGGGCGAATCGACGACCCGCGCGAGCCAGTCGGCACCCGATTGCAGGGGGTCGAACGTTACATCGCCGGGGGCCGGAATGCGCTCGAGAAGCTCGGGCTGCAGCGCCGGGGAGATATCGTCACCGGGCCGGGGGCCTTCAGCGGCATGGAGACGGCCCGGCTGCGGCTGGCCGACGGAGTCTTCCAGCCCATCTGCCTGCCGCTGGCATACGACGCGCGCCTGCATGGCAGCGACCAGGCGCGGCAGGCGTTTCTCGATGTGATCGACTATGCGCACGACCAGGGCTGGGCGCATGACAGCATCATGGGCACCAACTACGGCGAGTACCTGCGCATATCAAGCTACGTCCATGCCGTCTACATCCTCCGCGATTACCTGAGAGAGCAGGGCCGCCTGGATCGCGAGATGCGGACACTCCACTACCAGCTCAACTTC
>DPJP01000377.1:9263-9429 GCA_003542955.1 Armatimonadota bacterium | reverse complement strand
TGAGCCCACACACAAGGGCGCCAGCGCCGACGATCTGCGTACCCTGCTCATGTTCCGCCTGCTGTACATCCTCATGCTCGATGACGGGCCTGAGAAGCTCCGCGATATGGAGTGCTACGTCCGCTGGGCCGACTCCGCGCTTTCGGTCGCGCGCGGGCGTGCCGGC
>DPJP01000377.1:0-9220 GCA_003542955.1 Armatimonadota bacterium | reverse complement strand
AAGCCTGATGGAACTGTTTTCCACCACTCGACGGCCTATGCAAGCGCCTACGGCAACAATGCGATGCTGATGTCCGCGCTCGTCTACCGGCTGCTTCACGGCACCCGCTTCGCGCTGTCGGAGCAGGCCGGGGCCAACATCAAGCAGGCGCTCCTGACGCTCCGCTTCATGGCCGGCAAGTACCACGTGCCGATGGGCGTGAGCGGGCGCTGGCCCTTCAGCGGGCCGGCGCTGTACGACACCGCACCGGGCTTTGCCTATCTCGCCGATGCGCTGGATGACCCGGAACTCGGCGCAGCCTTCGCCCGCCTGTGGAATCCCCACGACCCCGCGGTGCAGGCGACCTATCCGCATTGCGGCGCGAGAATCTGGTGGTCGGACTCGCCCGGGGAGATCCCCTTTCTGCTCGATGCTGCCGAGCGTTGGCAGCCGGAGCCCGACCCGACCGGCCATCGTGCCTACCCCTATGCCGCCATGAACGTGCACCGCCGCGACGACTGGGTCGCCTCCGTGCGGGGCTGGAGTAAGTACGTGTGGAACTACGAGAGTAGCGCGGCCGAGAACCGCTATGGGCGCTACAGCAGCTACGGAATGGTGCAGGTGTTCTCTCAGGGCAATCCGGTGAACGCCGCCGACAGCGGCTACCGGGAGCCGGGGTGGGACTGGCTGCGGCCGCCGGGCACGACTGTCATCCGTGTGCCCCTCGAGGCGCTGAACACCTCCAGCGTCATCGACCGCCAGTACACGCAGGACCCCTTCGTCGGGGGTGTATCGCTGCAGGGACATAACGGCGTCTGGGCGATGCGTTTCGCCGACCCCTACTACGAGAAGTCCTTCGCATTCCGCAAGTCGGCGTTCTTCGTTGACGGCACAACCGTCTGCATAGGGACGGGGATCACCAACGCGGATACTGACCACACAACGGAGACCATCATCTACCAGACCGCACTTGGCACGCTCCCCGAGCGCTTCCCGGTTGATGAGACACTCACCACGCAATGGCTGATCGACCCCGTGGGCAACGGCTACTACTTCCCGCAGCCCCGGCAGGTGCAGGTGCTGGCCCACCACCAGCAGTCGATGCACAACAGCGCTCGCTCGCAGACGGAGGGTGACTTCGCCCTCGCCTGGATTGACCACGGGGCCGCCCCCACCGACGCCGGGTATGTGTACGCGATCCGCCCCGGCACGTCCGCGGCGGCGATGGAGCACTATGCGGCAGCCCCGGATTTCGCGCTCTTGCAGTCTGACGCCCTCGCCCACATCGTGGACTTCCCGGCAAGCCACATCACAGGCTACGTGCTGTTCGAGCCGAGTGACACCATCGGCCACGGTCCGCTGCGCGGTGTAAGCATCCCGTGCCTGGTTATGACGCGGCAGGAGGGGGAAAAACTTGTTGTGGCAGTGGCCGACCCGGACCTGCGCATGGACGAGACCGGCCCCGACGGCGAACCGGGCGGATTGAGTACACTGCGCGTGACCCTCGACCCGGTATGGCGCCTGGCGGAGGCGCCCGACAACGCAACGGTGATTGATACTCACACCGTCGAAATCATCTGCCGCGACGGCGCGAGCTATGAGATGGTGTTCGGGAGGTAGGGGCCCAGGGAGCACCGTCGTCGGAGGGGCGAGCCGAGTGGCGCCGCTGGGGAGGGGCCTCATGAGGGAGACTTGCGCCGTATGCAAGGCTCCCGAGGCAGGCCCCCGGCACCCCATGCCCTTCCGCCGTCGGGGAGGGGCCTCATGAGGGAGACTTGCGCCGTAGGCAAGGCTCCCGAGGCAGGCCCCCGGCATCCCGCGCCCTTCCGCCGTCGGGGAGGACGGTCCATGGGCCGACCTCGGTCACCACGNNTTCCCTCGTGCGGCCCCTCCCCTGTCCTGCCCTCTCCTCGACGGCACCGACCCGACCCAACCCTCGACCCCTGCAGGGATTCCCATCCTCGCAGAGAATGTAGCCATTGCGTCACGAGTGCCCACCACGTCTTGCGGGCAACGAAGCCGCGGCCGTCGGTGGGCAGTTCGATATCTCTTGCATGCACCAGGAGGCAGACATGGCTGACCAGAAGAGCACATTCGCGCTGTATTTCGGCAACCGCGGGTTCTTCCCCGCTTCATTGCTGGCGGAGGCCCGCGCGGAGTTGCCGGCACGCCTGAAGCAACTCGGTCACGATGCGCTGATCATGGACGAGAGCGCCACCCGTTACGGCGCCGTCGAGACACCGCAGGAGGGCGCGCTCTACGCCGAGTGGCTCTACAAGCATGCCGGCGAGTATGAGGGCGTGGTACTCAGTCTCCCCAACTTCGGTGACGAGAACGGCGCCATCGTCGCGCTGCGCGACTGCCCGACGCCTATTCTCATCCAGGCCTACCCCGACGATCTGGACAAGATGGCCCCCGCATTGCGCCGCGACGCGTTCTGCGGCAAGTTCTCGATCATGGACGTCTTCTGCCAGAACGGCCTGGACTTCACCATTCTGCCGCCGCACACAGTCCACCCGAGCAGCGAGCGGTTCGCCGGGAACATCGACTACTTCAGCCGCCTGTGCAAGGTCGTCGCCGGCATGACCAATATGACGGTCGGCGCTATCGGAGCGCGCACAACAGCCTTCAAGACCGTGCGCATCGACGAGGTGGCGCTCCAGCGGCATGGCATCACGATGGAGACGCTGGACCTGTCGGAGATCTTCTGGCGCATGGATCGTCTCGATGCCGACAAGGTTGCGGCGAAGACGGAGACACTGAAGGCCTACACCAACTGGGACGCCGTGCCCGATGAGGCCTTCCAGAAGCTCGTGAAACTCGGCGTCGCCGTCGATGATGTCGTCGAGGAGTTCGGTATGGATGCCGTTGCGCTGCGCTGCTGGGTCGAGATGGAGCAGCAGCTCGGCATCTCGCCATGTGTACTCATCAGCGAGATGAATGACCGTGGCGTGGTCACCGCCTGCGAGGTGGACATGGGCAACGCCGTCACCATGTTCGCACTCAGCGCGGCCTCCGGCAACGTCGTGACATGCCTGGACTGGAACAACAACTACGCCGATGAGGATGACAAGTGCATCCTCTTCCACTGCGGGCCGGTGCCGAAGTCGATGATGGCCGACGCCGGACGTGTGACCGATCACAGCATCCTCTGCAATGCCGTTGGCGAGGGCAACGCTTTCGGCTGTTGCCAGGGCCGCATCAAGCCGGGCGAGTTCACCTACGGCTCGATGCTCACTGAGGACGGCCAGATGAAGTTCTACCTGGGCAAGGGCGAGTTCACCGATGACGAGATTGCCGCCGACTTCTTCGGCTGCGCGGGTGTCGCCCAGATCGACGGGTTGCAGGATGTCCTGCAGTCGATCGGCTACATGGGACATCGCCACCACGTGAGTGTGACCCCGGGTGACGTCGTCGAGCCCGTCGCCGAGGCGCTCACGAAGTACCTCGGCTGCGAGGTCGTCGTGTTCGACTAACATCGGCGTCGTCTTATCGCACACATCGAGAGCCCCGCGCGTGCGGGGCTCTTTGTGTTGGTGAACGTGCCTGAACCCGCCATCCACACGCGCCGGCTCAGGCGGCCGGCAGGTGATCGCCCTGCGCGGCACGCCCTCACGCCCCAAACCACCCGATCGGCGCGCCGGAGACCTCCTGGATGACGTTCTTGTACCGAACGTAAGCATACAGGCCCTGCAGGCCGCGCTCCGCCCCATTGCCGGATTGCTTCCAGCCCGGGAACGGCGACTGCGGGTACACCTGGTTGTATGTGTTCACATAGACCGTACCCGACTGCAGCCCGCGCACCATCCGCTCGATCCGGTCGGCATTGGTGGTGAACACCCCCGAGCCCAGCCCGTATGGCGTGTCGTTGGCGATGCGGAGTGCTTCCGCCTCATCCGCAAACGGGATTGCCACCAGCACCGGGCCGAATATCTCCTCCCGCGCGATGGTCATCTGGTTGCTGACATCGGCAAACAGCGTCGGCTCGATGAAGAAGCCGCCGGCGAATTGCTCACCCTCCGGCGCCTTGCTGCCGTGCACGAGTCGGGCCCCCTCGGCCTTGCCCTGCTCGATGTAGCCCATGATCTTGCCGAATTGCTCCCTGGAGACAATCGCGCCGAGCTGGGTGCTCTCATCGGCGGGTTGGCCGATTCGCAGTGAAGCCAGCTTTGAGGCAACGGCGTCTACGACGTCCTCGTAGATGCTCTCCTCGACGAGTAGTCTGCTGCCGGCGATGCAGTTCTGGCCGTTGTTGAGCAGTATGCCGAAGACGGCGCCGGCCACGGCCTGGTCGAAGTCGGCATCGGCGAAGATGATGTTCGGCGACTTTCCACCCAGCTCGATAGAGACGTCAGTGATGTTGCGGGTGGCAAGCTCCAGGATGCGCCTGCCTGTGGCCGTCGAGCCGGTGAAGCTGACCATCCGCACGCGCGGATCGGTGACGAGAGCCTCCCCGACGGTGGCGCCGGGGCCCGTGATGACGTTGAGCGCGCCTTCGGGCAGATTCGCTTCGGCGAACAGCTCGGCCAGCTTCAGCGTGGTCATGGGAGTTATGCCTGCCGGCTTGATCACCATGCAGTTGCCCGTCGCCAGCGCCCCGCCGATCTTCAGCACAGCCAGAAACAGCGGGAAGTTCCACGGCACGATGCCGCCGCAGACGCCGTACGGCTGCCAGAGGCTATAGTCGATGTTGGCCGGGTTGGGGAGTGGAATCGTCTCCCCCATCGGTGCGTTGGTCATCTGGGAGTACCAGCGGAGGTAGTTGGCCGCCACCGGCACGTCGATATTGGTGGCCTCGTTGATCGGCTTGCCAACGTCGAGCATCTCGAGTTCGGCAAGCTCCTCGGCATCGCGCTCGATCATGCATGCCACGGTGCCCAGGATACCCGCACGCTCCGCACTGCTCAGCGCCCCCCACTCGCCATCGAAGGCGGCCTGGGCGGCCGCGCAGGCACGGGCAACGTCCTCCGCGCCGCCTTTGGCCACGCTGGCGACAACCTCGCCCGTACCGGGATGGATCGACTCGTAGGTCTCACCGCCGGCCGCATCACAGAACTCGCCGTTGATGAACAGCTTGAACTCTCTCATATCAGCGCCCCCTGACGGATGGTCGTATCTGCGCTCATGTTCTCCATCCTCGGGCTGACGGCCTCCACCCGTCAGCATCTGAGTACTCCAGTAGCGCAGGCGCCCCGCCTGCGCAGGGTGTTGAGGCTGCCGGCGCATGGAATCCGGCGTTCAGAGACCTGAACGGCGAAGGTGCGTGTCACGTTGACTGCATTGACCAATAGTACTATCCTACTAAGCTCAATGAGCGCATAACAACTGAGGAAGCCGAAGAAATGTGGAATAGTGAGGAAATGAGGAAATGAGGAAAACCAACAGCCGCAGGGTGGCATGCGATCCATCGTTTCCCTCACTCCTGTTGTGTTGCCCCGCAACCAGTGCTCCCTGCTATCACTTCGGCGATACCGGTTGAATCCAGCCCACATTGCGTTGCCCCGGCGCAAGACACCACGTGTGGGCAGGGGCCTCTGTCGCCGGTGGCGAACGCGCAACCATGCTTGCGCCCGGCACATGCCGGGCGGATGACGCCAATGCCCCAAAGCAACCGGAGGGGACCCGATGAACTACGCACTGTTGTCAATCGCGTCAGGCTTGCTCGTGTGTTCGCTCTCGCCCTGTATCGCGGCGCCGCTGTTGACGAACTTGCAGGCGCAGTATCGCTGCGGGCAAGTCTTCATCACATGGGATGAGCCCGCCGAATGGGGTGGGACCGCCACGGTCTACAGCCACTCACAGCCGATCACGGAGGCCAGCCTGGCTCAGGCGACGGTGCTCGTCGAGGGCCTCGGAGCGGCTTCAGCCTATGACTGGTTCTTGCACCCGGAGGCGTTCGGGCGCCGCATGGAGCCCGACAAGCAGACCGGTGCGCTGCCGGAGGTCCCGCACAAGGGCTTCCGCATCCATCCGGGCGGCGAGCGCCTCAACCCCGACTCCGGGCTCTTCGTCCACACCGTCACCGACGCCGACCCGACGACCTGCTACTACGCCGTCACTGCAGCGGGTGCGGACGGGGTCCAGGACCTGAGCGTCGTGGCGGGCGTCAACTCGCTGCCGGGCCCAATCCAGCAGCAGCCCGCCCCGATTGAGCCGATCTGGCAGCTCGATGACGCGCCGCCCCAACTGCCGGTGGCCACAAATCTGCCCTTCCACCTGCGGCTGCACGGCGCCGGTGGCCGCGGCGGACAGACCTACCTCGCATTCGGGGATGCCTCAATGGGCTGGCGCGAGGGCCTGCCGATGATGTTCGGCGTGGCAGTCGGCGCGGACGCCGTCATCATCTCCCCCACCGACCGCACATGGATCGGGCGCATTCTGGAGGGCGGCACCTCCTGGCAGACGATCATGCCCACCGTCGGCACCTGGTGGTACGGCTACAACAGCAATATCAACGACGGTGCGAAGATGGCCGAGGGCGTGCCGACGAACTTCACCGAGCGCCAACTCCTCTTCATCATCGACTGGGTCAAGCGCAGCTACGGCACCGACCCCAACCGCACCTACGTCTATGGCAGCTCGATGGGCGGCGGCGGAGGGATGTCGTTTGCCCTGCGCCACCCGGAGATCTTCGCGGGCATCCGCTGCAACGTGC
The DNA here is from genome assembly GCA_003542955.1 of Armatimonadota bacterium. Classification (GTDB taxonomy): domain Bacteria; phylum Armatimonadota; class Zipacnadia; order Zipacnadales; family UBA11051; genus UBA11051. The sequence continues at coordinate 2,586 of DPJP01000377.1, read as the reverse complement.
CGATTGTCGCCTACCTCGATAGCGACGAGGGGAAGGCCGAGTACCGCTTCGAGGCGCTCTTCGGCGGCATGGACCGGAACTGCGATGAGGGCATTCCATGCCGCGAGCGGCTCGACGCCCGCGCGTTCATCCGAAAGACCGATGCCGACCTGCCGCTGGTGGTGATGACCGCCGGCCGCGCCGACCCCACCAGCCCCTGGTGGCCGAACCCCGAGCTGTTCAGAGTGATGCAGGAGAAGCGCCAACCCTTGCTGGCAGCCTGGAACAACGAGACGCACGGCGCCGTGGACCCCAACTCGCCCGAGGACCTCCGCGCCTACAATGCCCTGACGCGCTTCCACACCTTCGCGCTCAACAAGAGCTATGTGGTCTTCACCAACGCTTCCCACAACTCCGACCCCGGTACCGGCCCGAAGGCGGAGGGCGATCTGATCGGCCACATCAACAGGGGACTGTCCTTCAGCGAGCCGGTGGACGAGGCGGACCACTACGAGGTGGTGATCAGGGCTGACCCGGAGATCGCGCCACTGCCGATTACCGTCGATCTCACCCCGCGCCGGCGGCAGGCCTTCAAGCCGGAGCCCGGCACCCGGGTCGTCGCCACCAACACCGACGCGGCCGGCAATGAGCTCCAGCGCCAAACCCTCACCGTTGACGCCAAGGGCCTCATCACCGTCGTGGGCTTCCGGATCAGTTCGGCGGAGGGGAATATGCTGAAGTTGAGGGTGGGGGGCTGAGTAGTCGCCCCCTGTCGCGCGCGGAGGCGCGGCCTCCGAGTTCGGTCCTGCTACCGCTCAATCCCCTCCGCGTCGCGCTGCTCGGGGATGTTCAGCTTGCCCGATATCCCGCCATCCACCGGGATGATCGCTCCGGTGACGTAGGAGCCCATCTCCGAGCAGACCGCCACCGCCATCCGAGCCACTTCCTCCGGCTGACCGACCCGCCGCAACGGCTTGCGCATGCAATACTCATCAAAGCCCGGATCGCCGGGGCGCAGGGCATCACGCTCGACCAGTATCCATCCGACCCTCAGCGCGTTCACGCGGATGTTGTGCTCGCCCCACTCGACGGCGGCGACGCGCGTCAGCGCCTCGATGCCGCCCTTGGATGCTGCATACACGCCAAAGTGGAAGGTCGAGATAGCCGCATGCACAGAGGAGATGTTGAGGATGCTGCCGCCGTCGCCCTGCGCGATCATGCGCCGGGCGGCCTGCTGGGAGCAGAGGAACACTCCGCGCAGGTTCGTATGGACGACGCTGTCGAAGACCTCCTCGGGCGTCTCCAGGAGCGGCATCCAGGGCGTGACGCCGGCATTGTTCACGCAGGTGTCGATCCGCCCGAAGCGGTCATCGATCTGGGCGAACATGCGCTCCACGTCGACCGAGGAGCCCACGTCGGCCTGGGCGACGAGGGCCGAAACGCCCGCCTGGGTGCACGCCGCGGCGGTGCGCTGTGCGCCCTCTGCATTGCCGTGGTAGTTGACTATGACACCGGCGCCGGCGGCAGCGAACTCACGCGCGATGGCGGCGCCGATGCCGCTTGAAGCTCCCGTCACAAGCGCGATCTTCCCATCGAGTGCCTTCATCTATCGTTTCAGCTCCATCGCCCCCGCCCACGACGCCTCGGACATGCTCTGCATCTGGTCGACCGGGTGCACGGGGCGGGTGACACTAGTGTAGCCGAGTTCCGTGAGTATGGGGTTCGAGCAGCCGGGGGCGGTGCAGTAGAGAATCCCCGCGGCGAAGGGCTCGTAGTCTCTGCGGAAGCCCTCCGGGCTCTTGGCGACGACGATCTTGAACTGCGTGGGCTCCAGGCCCATCGTCCGGTACATCAGCGGCGAACTGCCCGGACCGGTGTGCTCTGTCAGCAGCAGTGTGACATCGCGGCTGCGGATGACGGCCGCGTTGCCCATGTTCACGCGGAGGTTGTCGCCGCCGTGCCCGCTGAGTACATACTCGAGTGGCCCGAGCCGCTCGACAGCTCCCTGCACCCCGAGCGGCGTACAGTAGGTCGAGTCGCGCTTGCCGCCGATATCGACCGTGACCCTCCGCCCGATACCCGCGCGTCCGCAGGCCGCCACCGCCGCCGGGTCGACACAGAAGGTCAACGCGCCACCGTTGGGGATGTCGGCATCCAGCAGGGCCGTGAGCAGATGAGTGCTATCACCCGGCGCCCCGCTGTTGGTTGCGTCATGGCTCTCGGAGACCACGACCGGCCCGCCCGGGATCGCCATTGCGGCGGCGACAACCTGCTCGGGCCGCAGGTAGTCGCGCGCGGCATGGTGTCGTGTGGCCCAGCACTCCTCGGCTACGGCCACAGGGTCCAGGGGCGGGGCGTCGCCGCAGTGGGCCTGGTAGAGCGTCCAGCCGACCTTCGGCACGTCAAGCCAGGGCTGCACGTGGTACAGGCCGACGGAGAGCACATCATCGGCTGCCTCGGCGGCCACGATCCGCCTCCAGAGGTCAGACAGCACCCCGGTATCGGTAGCGTGGCCGTCGTCATTAGCGATCATTGGGACCTTGTATGCGGACACCTGTGGACGTTGGCCGCTCTTGAGCATCCATGCAAGTGCCGCGGCGGCCCGGG
>DPJP01000004.1:10564-14237 GCA_003542955.1 Armatimonadota bacterium | reverse complement strand
GCTTCCGGCAAACCAGATGGCGAAGCGGGGGGCAGTCCCCGCAGTCCCCGTCTACCTCATCCTCGCGAAAGCCACCCGGTTCTCGATGCACTTGACGATGACAACCAGCCAGCCCGCCGACAGCCACGCTGCCGCCTGCTCGTTGGCGGGATCATTCGCCCACCAGGCGCGGTCCTCCTTGGCGGCATCGGGCAGCGGGTGGCCCAGCACGTCCTCCCGCGCGAAGGTCCAGAAGCCCGTCGCGATGCGGCCCTGCTCTGCCGGAAGGGCCTTCAGGTAGTCGTAGAGCCCACGGTAGGGATGGTCCTCGGGCACGGGCGCCACCTCGCCGCCGCGGTAGCGCTCCCGGGCCTCGGCGGTCGTGTCGCGGACGCAGTTGTTGGCGATCTCGTGGACCGCCGGATCGCCATCGCAGATGATGGGCGGCCCATCACTGATATCCTCGAGCGTGTTGGAGGTGACAATGCAGCCGACCGAGTCGCCGAGGTCGATGCCTCGCTGTGGCTCATCATAGAGGCTGCGGCGGATGATATTGCCGCTGATGACGTGCCCTCCCGAACCCCGCGCATCCCGGACGACCACCGCGCCGTCGGAGTTGGTGGTCAGCAGGTTGCCGGAGACGGTCATGCCGCGGGTATCGGCCTCCATCAGGACCCCCGTCGGGCAGTGGAGGTAGTTCGACTGGATGGCGATGTCGCGGCAGTCGATCGCGCGTATGCCGACGGTGAAGCCCTCGATGGTGTTGTTTGCCACCACGTGCTGCGCGGTGCCGTCGAGAATGATGCCCTCATTGTGCCCGTAGGCGATGTGGTTGTTGACTATGCGCACCTCGCGGCAGTGGCGGCCGATGTAGACGTGCTCGTCCTGCACCTGGCCGTCGCTGCCGCTGCGCGTCTGGTTGCCGTGGAAGGTGAGGTGGTGGAGGTTATCCGCATGGAGCGCGCGTTTGCAGTCGCGCATCCAGCAGTCGCGGATGGTCACATTCGTTGCGTTGGGACTCACGCGGATGGCCGTGCCGCCGAAGCGCTCAAAGAAGCACGCGTCGACCATGGTGTCGTTGGGCCAGCGGAGGTGGAAGGCATCGCCGCAGTCGTAGTTGCCGACCAGCGTGAGGTCGCGGATTGTGATCTTCAGGTCGGGCCACCAACTGTTCTCCACCCCGCTGAGTTCGAGCAGGTGGCTGCCGTCGGTCGCCGCAAAGCGGATCACCGTCGCGCGCCCGTCGCCGCAAAGCAGCAGGTGTTGGCCCTCCCTGAGCGCGCAGCGGACGGTTCTGTCTATCTCGTAGGCGCCGGCCGGCAGGTAGACGGCCCCGCCGCATTCGGGCAGTTGGTCGAGTGCTTCCTGCAGGTCGCCGACGTCGGCGGCATTGATCGTCACGCCGCGGCTGAGAATCCTCATCCGCAGGTCTCTCCTTCTCGGTTGAAGCCGTTGGGGGTGTCGCCTACGGGTTTGTGCCGAGGGAGGCGTTGATCTCGCGGTCCAACGCCTCCAGTTCACGCTCGAGTTCCTCGACGGCCAGGCGCTCCAGTCTCATCCGCTCATCGGCGGCGAAGATGTCCTGCATCATCAGCTCGAAGAGGACCTCCGGGTCATCGACGAACAGCGCGTCCTCCCGCGCCTGCCGCACGGTCTTGAGCAGTGACCGGTCGCCATAGGTCAACTGGATATGGAACTGCTCGCGCTGGTCGATCGTCTCGGGGTTGCCGAGCACAAACCAGTTGCCTGTGGCGAGCTCGATGAACACCTGCGCGAACTGGCTCTCGGGGCGCACCTTCGTGCTCGCCGAGCCGACCTGGTGATGGAGCAGTCCGTGCTTCTCCCGCAGAAAGCTCCTGGCTGCATCGCCCTCGAAGACGCCGACAATCTTCTCCGCATACTTGCGCAGCGTCTGCGCGAGCGGGTTGTCCTGGGGCCAGAACTCAAGCTGCGCGTCGCCCGTCCAGTGCGCGACATCGCCCTTCTGCAGTGAGACCGACCTGTGACAGAGGATCACCGTCCTGGCCGTGGTGGCGGCGAGGTCCTGCTCGAGCCACTGCGCCTGCGCAGCGAGTGCCTCGGCATTCTCCGGCCTGGAGAGCGCCAGTGCCGTATCCAGCACGCACACGTGTAGCCCGGCGGCATCGAAGCTGTAGTAGCCCCGCGGCATGCGCCAGGTCTTGTACAGCTCCTCCCATGAAAGCCTGTCATCTGCAGCGACGGCGGCCCACTCGTTGTCGCCGAGGCAGTAGTAGTGGGCGCACGGGAGCCTGCCGGCACTCGCCTGGTAGGCCAGCACATCCACCTCCGCATTGCCGCCGTCGGCGGCGATGTTGTTGCCCAGCGACACCGCGAAGTCGGGCGCAACGCGCAACCGCTCGACACGCCTGACGATACCGGGCAGCCCGCCGGGGTCGTTGATGCTCGCCTCGGCGTCGGAGATGAGCACGAAGCTGACGATCCCCGCCTCGGCCGCGGCCGCAGGCACGCAGGCGGAGAGCAGGGATGCACATACGGCCATCGACACGAGCATGCGAGTGGCGCTCACGGCGGCTTCTCCCTTGTAGCGTGTTATCTGAGAGTACTCACTTCGCCCAATATGCCGGCGCATCCTGCGCGGGCGGGGGCTACGGCTCCATCCGTGGGCTGACGAGGGATTGCCCGTCTGTACCCGGAATACTGGTCTGTGATCAACGGCACTGCAGGCAGACAACCGGGGCGGTACTCCCTCAGCCTGCTGGGCGGGTTGGAGGACGTCGTTGCGGGCGAACTGGAGCAACGCCTGCCCTCTGCGTCCGTCACCGGGCAACGCTTCGGGCGACTTTTCGTCGACTACCACGGGCCTGTTGAGGACCTTACCCGCCTGCGGACCATCGAAAACGTGTTCGCCCGGGTCGGAGAACTCGACGAACTGCCCACCTCCCCAGAGGGGCTCGAGTGCGTGCGGGCGGCGGTGGGACAGATGGACTTCACGCATGCCTGTGTGGTCCACGATCAGCTCCACGGCAAGCCCGCGCCCCCCACATTCCGCGTCACCGGGCAGCGAAGCGGGGAGCATGAGTACACCTCCCAGGAGATTGCCGCCGCGGCCGGAGCCGGTATTCGGCAGCGGCACGAGTGGCAGGTCAACCTCGAGGAGTATCACTACGAGGTCGTGGTCGAGGTCGAGGACGACCACTGCACGGTAGGCCTGCGGCTGACGAAGACCGCGCTACACAAGCGGTCGCGACAGACCGGCGGCCTGGCCGCCCTCAACCCGACGCTCGCCTACGCTATGGGCGTCCTCTCAGGGCCGATGGACGGCGAGACCGTCCTCGACCCGATGTGCGGAACGGGGACGGTGCTGATCGAGCGCCACGGCCTCGGCCCGGCGCTCCTGCTCGGCAGCGACCTGTTTGAGAACGCCATCGCCGAGGCGCGCATCAACACTGAGGCGGCCGGCGTGCCCGTTCACCTGATCCGCGCCGATGCCCGGCGGATGCCGCTTGCCTCCGGCTCCGTGGACAAGGTCATCTGTAACCCGCCGTGGGGCAGACGAGTGCTCGGGGGCCGGTCGATGTGGCGGCTCTACAGGCCGGTCTTCGGGGAGATCGAGCGGGTGCTGCGCCCCGGCGGGCTGGCGGTGATCCTGACGCTGCAACGACGGCTGATGGAGGAACTGGTCGGCCGAGTCAGGGGGTTGGAGATGGCGCAT
>DPJP01000004.1:10373-10494 GCA_003542955.1 Armatimonadota bacterium | reverse complement strand
CATGTGGCACGGCCCCGCAGGGGCGGGGCTGCGGATGGAGACGCCGCTCCCGCTTATTGTCGTTCCCACACCCCTCGCCCCGCACCCCACGCCCCACCTCGACGGCCGGGGTCGGGGCTTT
>DPJP01000004.1:3019-10294 GCA_003542955.1 Armatimonadota bacterium | reverse complement strand
CCCCTGACGGCAAACGACACGGCCGCGGAATCCATACCCCCCGGCAGGCAAGCACCCGGCCTGCGCGGAACAGGAGCGAGGATGCGACCACGGGCACCACTCTTGCAGTGCATCTGGCCGCAGGTGTGCAAATGCCGGATGTTGCACGGGAGGACCGATCCGATGAGACAGATCCTGACAGCCGTCGTCATCACACTGATGCTGACCACTGCCGCCCTTGGCCAGCAGGCGGGGCGCGAGACGCTTGTGCAGACTTCAACCATTGACGCGCTCGCAGACGGTGTCTTCGACGGCACAATGACATACGCAAAGCTGTGCCGCTCCGGCGACTTCGGCATCGGCACCTTCAACGGCCTCGACGGTGAGATGATCGCCTTCGACGGCAAACTCTGGCAGGTCCGCGCCGACGGCAATGCATACCCTGTCGATCCCCAATCGGCCCGAACACCATTCGCCGCCGTCACGTTCTTCGACGCCGACTACACCGCCACCATACCAGCCGGGACCGACCTCAAGGGTCTCTCGGCGCTGATCGACACGCTGGCCCCGAGCCCCAACTTCTTCTATGCGATCCGCGTGGACGGCTCCTTCCGCTCTATGAAGNNTCCCGCCGCTCGTCGAGGTCACCAGGCAGCAGCCGACCTTCGAGTTCAGGAACGTCAGGGGAACCATCGTCGGCTTTCGCTGCCCGGCATTCGCCAAGGGGGTCAACGTGGTCGGAGACCATCTGCACTTCCTGGATACTGAATGTACGGGCGGGGGGCACATCCTCGATTTCACCGTGCGGAGAGCGACGCTATCGATCGATCTGACACCGGCCTTTACGCTGCTCTTGCCGACGGACAACCCCGGCTTCGCCGGCACCGATCTGTCGGTCGTCCGCGAGAAGGAAATCCACGAGGCGGAGAAGGACAAGTAGTGCGATAGCAGGGGCCTGGCACCCATCCGGCCCGTCCGCCCCAACCGCATCCTGACGCGCCATCACCTGCGCCGGAGCCCATCGGCTTCCATCGCGGCAGGTCGCTGTCGCCTATTGCGTGTTCGTCCGGTGCCGCAGCCGATCCAGTGCAACGGCGACCACAATCACAATGCCTGTCACCAGCTCCTGCACCCAGTTATCGAGCCCCATCTGCGAGCAGCCCGAGCGGATGACGCTCATGATCAGCGCCCCGACGATCGAGCCGAACACCGAGCCTTCACCACCGGCGAGACTCCCTCCGCCGATCACGACCGCGGCGATGACATCAAGCTCCAACCCCACCGCCGCCGTCGGGTCGCCGACGGTCAGGCGGGAGAAGAGCATGAGCCCGCCGAGGCCGAAAAAGGCCCCACCCAGCGTATAGGTGAGCAGCTTCACTGCGTTCACCGGAATGCCAACGAGCCGCGCGGTTGCCTCGTTTGACCCAATGGCGAAGATGTGCCGACCCAGGCGAGTGTACTTGAGCAGCCCGGCCACCAGCAGCGCGAGCGCGATCACGAGCCACACGCCGGAGGGCACCAGCATCAGCCGCTTCTCCGGAGGCAGCGAGGCGAGCAGGCTCTGCAGCGACGACAGCGGCGCATCGATCTTCTGCTCGTGTGCGATGGCCTTCGCCACCCCGCGCACCACCAGCATCATCCCCAGTGTGACGATGAAGGGGACGACCTTCAGCCGGGTGATGACCAGTCCACTGACCAGGCCCGCCGCCGCCCCCGCGGCAATGCCGCCGAGCGCAGCGAGCGTCGGGGGCGCCTGCAGATGCTGCAGCAGCCACGCAATCACCACCGTGGTCAGCGCAACCACGGAGCCCACGGAGAGGTCGATGCCGCCGAGGATCATGATCAGCGTCATTCCCAGCGCCGCCGCGCCGACGATGGCCGTCTGCCGCGCGATGGTCTCGAGATTGCCTGTGCTCGAGAAGCTCGGCGGGCCGATCAGCGCGAACAACGCGTAGATAGCCAGCAGCCCCGCCATTGGTCCCAACACATTCAGCCACGCCAGCAGCGTGTGCCGGAGGCCGCTGTGCTCGGGCCGGGGTGTTCCCTGCTCGCTCAACTGCCCGCCTCCTGTCCTGTCGCCTCCAGCATGATGGCATGCTCATCCAACTCGACTACGGGACGCGCCGCCCCGAGCCGTCCCCGGTGCATGACCCCGATGCGGTCGCAGACGCCCATCAATTCCGGCAGGTAGCTGCTGACCATCAGCACCGCCTTCGGCGCAGTACCGGCTTCGCCGCGGGCGAGATGATCGATCAGTTCGTACACCTGCGCCTTGGAGGCAACGTCGATGCCGCGCGTGGGCTCATCAAGCAGGAGCACATCAACATCGTGGTGCAGCAGCCGGGCGAGCGCGACCTTCTGCTGGTTGCCGCCGGAGAGCGCATTGACCGTCTGGCGCGGTCCCCTGCAGCGGATGCCGAGCGCCTCGATCCACCGGCGCGCGGCCTCATCCTGCCTGCCCGTGAGCACAAGCCCCAGCGGGCCGAAGCCCGTCAGCCTCGAGGCCGTCAGGTTGTCCGCCACCGAGAGGCCAACTGCAAGGCCCTCGCGCTTGCGGTCCTCGCTCAGCATCCCCGCCCCCTGCAGCCAGCGGCGCGCCGGTGAGGCAGGCCCGACCCACGCGCCCAGCCTCACCCTGCCCGAGCGCACCGGGTCCAGACCGAACAGGCAACGCACCAGCTCCGTCCGCCCGGAGCCGACCAGCCCCGCGATCCCCAGCACCTCACCGCGGCGCAGTGTCAGGCTCGCGGAGGTTGGCTTGCCTATCCCCTGCAGCCCATCGACCTCGAGCACCACCTCACCCGGGGAGCGCGCAGAGCGCGGGTAGAGCGCCCCGATACCGCGGCCGACCATCATCTCGATGATGGCATCCGTACTCAACTCGGCCACACCTCCCTCACCCGCGACCAGGCCGTCGCGCAACACCGTCACGCGATCGGCGATGCGCTTGACCTCCTCGATGAAGTGGGAGATGTAGACGATGGCATGCCCCTGTGCGCGCAGGCGCTCGATCAGCCCGAACAGCTTCTCGACATCGTCTCCGGTCAGCGAGCTGGTCGGCTCGTCGAGCACCAGCACACGGCAGCCGACGGCCACCGCGCGGGCGATCTCGACGATCTGCTGTTCGGCCGGAGAGAGCGAGCCCACGGACGAACGCGGGTCTATACCGGTGTCGCCGAACTGACCCAGCGCGTCGAGCACGCGCGCGCGCACCTCGGCGCGCCTGACGAAGCCCAAGCTAGTGGGCTCGGCTCCCAGCAGGACGTTGTCCTCGACACTCAGGTGCGGAGCCAGCGACAGCTCCTGGTAGATCATGCCCACACCGGCGTTGCGCGCCTCGAGCGGCCCGCGCGGTCGGAACGGGCTCCCCTCGAGCGGCATCGTTCCGGCATCGGGCTGGATTGCCCCGGAGAGCACCTTCATCAGCGTGCTCTTGCCCGCCCCGTTCTCCCCCACAAGCGCGTGAACCTCACCGGGATTCACGGTGAGGTCCACATTCAGCAGCGCCTGTGTCGGGCCAAAGCGCTTACTGATGCCCTCCATGCGCAGGCGCTCGGCCACTCCCATACCTTGCCCTACTCGCCCAGCCATCTCTTGAAGTCCGGCATCAGCAATGCCTGCATATCGGGTTCATCCATGTTCTGCGGCGTCACGAGCGTCTCGCCCGTACTGATGCGCTTCTCGACACTCCTGCCCTGCAGGTGCTCAACCATGGTCTTGACCCCGAGGTAGCCCATGTTCAACGGGTCCTGCAGCACCAGTGCGTCCAGCTCGCCGTCACGCATGGCCTGTACGAGCTTCTCCGATGAGTCGAAGCCGATGAACTTCACCGTGCCCGCGAAGCGGGCGTCCTGCAGCGCCCTGAGCATGCCGAAGGTGGTTGACTCATTGGGGCAGAAGATGCCGTCGAGTGAGAGCGTGCCGTCGCTGCCCTTGAGCGGAGCGAGCATGTTCTCCGCGGCCTTGTAGGCCGATTCGGTTGTCGCGCCACCGTACTGGTTACTGCTGACGACCTCGATGCCCTCCGCCGCCTCGATCGCCTCGAGGAAGCCGGCCTCCCGCTCCGTGGTGCTCGCCGAGCCCTCGGCGTACCGCAGCATTGCGACCTTGCCCTTGCCGCCGAGGAGTTCAGCCATCCTCTCGCCTGCTATCTTGCCACCGTTACGGTTGTCGGTGGCGACGAAGCTGACGTAGTCCTCACTCTGAAGCCCCGAGTCGATGATGACGACCGGCACACCCTTCTCGGTCGCGGCCTTCACCGGCATTCGCAGGGCCGTATCGTCCAGCGGAGCCAACACGATGCCGGACACGCCGCGGCTGGTCATGTCCTCGACAATCTTGATCTGCTCGTCGCGATCGTCTTCCTTCAGCGGGCCCTTCCAGATGATCTCGCAGCCGAGTTCTCGGGCGGCCTTGACCGCGCCGGCATGCACGGATTTCCAGAACTCGTGTGTGGTGCCCTTCGGGATCACGGCGAGCGTATACTGCCCGGCGCCGGCATGCTCCCCGGCAATCTCCTGCTCAACAGGTGGACCCTGCGTGGTGTCGGGCGGGGGCGCCTGCCTGGCGCACGAGCACAGACAGACGAGAGCAACCAGAACTGCCATCGGCAGGCATACGGGTCTGATCATGGCACATCCCCTCTTCGGTCGGGTCGGTGCGTGAGCGCTCACTTGCGGCGGAGCAGCGAACCTCCGCCGGATGGGCTAGCTTTCGGCAGCGGGGGTGCGGAGTCCTCCCGCTCAGGCCGCCGGAGGCATCTGAAGACATCGATCCTGCAGGGGCCTGCCCCCGCGACGGGGAGGTCAACGGAACAGGAGTGTGGAAACGGGCAGCGCCGCAATAGCCGCCCTGCGTGGCCTCCGCCCAACTGCCGCGGGGCGGCTACAAGACGGGTGTGAGAGGGGCAACAGTGCGCGCGGAAGCCATCCCGGTTCTTGTTGTCGCCAGTATCACGCTCTACGAGGCCGCCTACCACGGTCTGCTCTATGCGCGCGGGCGTGGGCGGCGCGAGGACCTCACCTTCTCGCTGGCCTGCTTCGCTATCGGCGCCTACGACCTCTTCTGCGTCGGGCTCTACTCCGCGACCACCCCGCACGGAGGAGTGTACTGGCAGCACCTGCAGTCACTCACACTGTCGCTGTCCGCGATTGCCGTCATGTGGTTCGTTGTCGACTACGCATCGCTCAGGTCGACCAAGGCAGCCCAAGTGCTCACCGCCGTGTTCCTCCTGCTCATGCTCGCATCATCGCTTGGCCCCATACAGTGGACGTGGAGCGATCTGCCCTCGGTCAAGCTGGTGAACCTGCCGTTCGGGCATCATATCGTCTACCACGAGATGGCCCCGAACTGGCTGAGCCTGCTCCTGTGCATCCAGGGGCTCGCCGTCTTCGGCTATCAGTTCCGCGTTGCGCTGGACCTGCGCCGACAGGACGAACGGCCCGACAGGGGCGGCGCCCTGCTGCTCGCGCTCCTGCTGCTCTTCGTCGGCTTCGTCAATGACGCCGCGGTCTACAGCGGCCTTTACACATCGGTGTACCTGGTCGAATACGCCTATCTCGGGCTGGTGCTCCTGATGGCCCACTCGCTGGCGGAGGACCTCGTTCGCGCCGCCGCGGTCGAGACATCGCTCAGACAGAGCAACCAGGCCCTCGAGACGCTCTTCGAGGCTTCTCCGGCGGCCATTGTGGCCTTTGACGCCGAGGGGTGTGTCACGCTGTGGAACAACGCCGCGGAGCGCATGTTCGGCTACAGCGGAGACGAGGTCGACGGCAAGCCGTACCCACTGGCCCCCGGCGAACTCCACGACGTCCACCTGCAACTGCTCCGGCGAGCCCTCGCAGGCGGGGTGTTCGACGGCGTCGAGTTGCGGCGCCGCAGAAAGGACGGCGGCTTTGTCGATGTCAGTGTCTCGGGCGCCCCGCTCAGGGACGTCGACGGGTCAGTCAGAGGCGGGATGGCCATCATCGAGGACATCACCGAACGCAAGCGCACCGAGCGCGCGCTCCGGGAGAGTGAGGAGCGCTATCGGCAACTCGTCGAGGCGATGGGCGAGGGGCTCGCGATCCTGGACGAGGACGGCGTGCTCACCTATGTCAATCGGCGCTTCATCGAGATGACCGGCTATGCGCCCAACCGGCTTCTGGGGCACGAGGCCGCCGAGTTCTACATCGACATCAGTGATGGCCGGCTCCGGAGCGAGCGGGCGCGGCTGCGGCAGGGCCAGATCGGCCACTATCAGATCAGTTGGCGCGCGGCCGACGGCCACGAGGTGCCCACACAGATGTCCGTCGCTCCGCTCTTCAACGAGCGGGGCGCCTACATCGGCAGCTTCTCCGTCGTGACCGACCTCACGGAGTTCAACGCCGCCCAGCGGGCACTCGAGCAGAGTGAGCGCCAGTTCCGCGAGATGACCGCGCTCCTGCCCGACGCGGTCTACGAGGCGGATGCCGACCTCAGGCTCACCTACCTCAACCGCGCCGGCCTCGAGCTGTTCGGATGCGCCGAGGATGATCTGGCGACCGGCATCAACCTCCGCGACATACTCAGCCCCGAGCAGTTCGACGCCGCGCGCGCGGGTCTGAAGCAGGCCGCCGAAACCGGCACATCCACGGTCGGCGAGTACGTGCTTCGCAGACGGGACGGGTCAACCGCGCCCTGCGAACTCCACTCGGCGGCAATCAGCAACGGCGGCGGCGAACCGGCCGGCTTCCGCGGCATCGCCAGGGACACATCCGACCGCGTGCAGGCGGAGCAGGCTCAACGGCTGGCCGTCGTCGGTCAACTCGCCGCCGGTGTCGCCCACGAGTTCAACAACGTGCTCGCGGCAATGAGCGGACGCGCCCAGTTGGCCCAGCGCACCGGCGACAGCCAGCAGGTCGAGAAGCTCATTGATGTTGTGCTGAAGAGCTGTGCCCGGGGGGCGGACATCTGCCAGAACCTCACGCGCTTTGCCAGGCCTCAGGAGCCCAGGCGCACGCCCACAGTAGTCGAGGACCTCGTCGAGGCCGCGCTGGCAATGGCCGCGCGCGCAATCGCCAACGCCGACGTTATCGTCGAGCGCGACTACGGCGCCGATGTCGGCCGCATATACGTTGACCCCGGCCAACTCGAACAGGTGCTGCTGAACCTGGTTATCAATGCCTGCCACGCCATGCCCAACGGTGGCGTGCTCACCGTGAGCACCCGTCGCCTCCACGGGCGCGCCGGCGAATGCGTTGCCATTGGTGTCACCGATACCGGCATCGGCATCGCGCCCGAGCATCTGCCCCACATCTTCGAGCCGTTCTTCACCAC
>DPJP01000004.1:0-2976 GCA_003542955.1 Armatimonadota bacterium | reverse complement strand
AAGGCGCCGCGCGAGGGCAATGGGGCGGCCGGCACCGGCCTCGGGCTCTCGGTCTCACACGGGCTGGTGACCGCCAACGAGGGTAGCATCGCAGTCACCAGCGAACCCGGCGCGGGGACGCAGTTCGAGCTGCGCTTCGCCCTCCATGCGGGCGCCCCGGAGGCCCCATCGACGCCCCCACCGGCCGCCGCACCCTCCGTGGGAAGAGCCGGCGACTGCCGCGTCCTGCTCGTCGAAGACGAACTCCAGCAGCTCGGCGTCGTCAGCGAGTACCTCGGCGCCCGCGGATACAACGTCAACGCCTGCGCGTCGGTGCCGGAGGCAATCTCCGCGATGCAGGCGCAGCAATTCGACCTGATCATCAGCGACCTGATGATGCCCAGCGGAGGGGGTCGGGCCGTCATCGAGGCGGCACGACGCCTGCTGCCGCCTCCGCCCGCCCTGATAGTGACCGGGCGCATCGGTGACGACATCGATGACGAGGTGCACGGGATGGGCGCCGAGAAATGCCTGCACAAACCCGTCAGGTTGGAGGTGCTCATGGCAGCGATCGAGGAGGTCCTCGCCGCGCGCGACAGTTGAGCGCCCCCCGACGGGGCCGGCCTCAGGACGTCGCCTGCCGACGTCCCCGGCATAGACCCGCCCGGGAAGGGTGAGCAGTGATCCGTCAGCTGATTGCCAGAATGCGCGGCCCCCTGCGGCTCGAAGCGGACAGGGGCTACGACAACCGAGCCGTGCTCGGGGGGCTCGAACGCTACGTCGCCGCGTGGGTCGAGCAACTCACGCCTCTGGTATCAGACGCCGAGACGCTCAAGCGCATCGGCAGGATGGCCGGGGCCTTCGCCGCCTACGAGCAGGCGACCGTGGCCCGCCGGCGCAAGCTGGTAGAGGCGGCAGGCGAGTTACTGGCAGCAATCGACAAGGCCACCCGCGCGCGCCCTCCTGGGCCTCCAAACTGGGAGGCGCCGCTGACCGCACTCAAGGGCATCGGCCCGGCGCGCGCCGAGACCTTCGCCGCCGCCGGCATCCATACCATCGGCCAACTGCTCAGCTTCTACCCGCTCCGCTACCTGGACCGTCCGCGCCTGCACGACCCGGACGAACTCCGGGAGGGCGCCGAAGCATTCCTCCGGGTGCGCATCACCGGCCCCGGAACGAACTTCTACCGCGGCCGCGTGAAGATGACAACCGTCCCGGCGGTGGCGCTGGGTCCCACGGACCGCGCCGAGAAGCTCCCCGTGAAGCTGCGCTGGTTCGGCCAGACCTACAGGGCCACGCAGTTTGAGCCGGGTACCGAGCTGGTCGTGGCGGTGCGTCCCCGCCGCTACAGGGACACAACATACCTGGTCGTCAGTGAATGCGAGCGCGCCGCCGACGATCCCGATGAGCCGGGCCTGGGCATCGGGCGGCTCGTGCCCGTCTACTCCGCCATCGACCGCGTCAGCGCCTCCGCTCTACGCAAGCTCATCCGTCAGGCGCTCGACGCCTGCGAGGAGATCCCGGAGCTGCTGGTCCCAGCCCTGCTTGCCGCCGAGCACGGCCTCATGCCGTTGCGCGAGGCCATCACCCAGACCCACTTCCCCGACAACCACGAGAGCTACAGGGCCGCCCGCCGCCGGCTGAACTACCAGGAGCTGCTCCTGCTCCAGCTCGAACTCGCCCTGCGCCGCGCGGAGGCCGACGCGGACCGCCCCGGCCCCGGTCTCGAACTGCCGCCGAAGGCCCCGGAGACCTACCTGCGTGTGCTCCCGTTCTCCCCCACACGCGCCCAGCGGAGGGTGCTTGCGGAGGTGACGGCGGACCTGCAGGGAGCTGGTTGCGCTCACCGCCTGATCCACGGCGATGTCGGCTCCGGAAAGACCGTCATCGCCGGCTGGGCGCTGTGGGCCGCGACCTGCGCCGGCAGGCAGGCGGCTCTGATGGCTCCCACCGAGCTGCTCGCCGAGCAGCACCACCGCACACTCACTGCGCTGCTCGGCCCACTCGGCACGGCTCCACTGCTGCTCACGGGCAGTATGCCCGAGGCTGACAAGCGGCAGTTGCGGCAGCAACTCGGCAGCGCGCAGCCGGCGATAGTCGTCGGCACGCATGCGCTCTTCCAGGAGGGCGTCGAGTTCTCCGACCTGGCGGTGGTCGTCATCGACGAGCAGCACCGCTTCGGGCTGCAGCAGCGGGCCGCACTCGCCCGCAAGGGCACGCGCCCCGATGTGTTCGTCATGTCCGCCACGCCCATACCCAGGACGCTCGCGCTCACGCTCTATGGCGATTACGATATCTCCGTCATCGATGAGCTTCCTCCGGGGCGCAGGCCGGTCCTCACCAGGGTCATAGCGCACTCGGCCAGAGACGAGGCACTCGCTCTGGTGGCGTCTGAACTGCGCGAAAGCCGGCAGGCGTATGTCGTCTGCCCGCTCATCGAGGAGGGCGACAACAGCGATTGGGAGGCCGCCGTTGCGGTGCACGAAAGCCTCAGGCAGGAATTGGCCCGCCACGGGGCCGGCGACGCCCGCCTCGGCCTCGTCCACGGCCGCATGCCCGCCGACACGCGCGACGCGGCTATGGAGCAGTACAGGGCCGGGCAGCTCGATGTGCTGGTGAGCACAACAGTCGTCGAGGTCGGTGTCGACGTGCCCAACGCGACGGCAATGGTCGTGCTCAATGCAGAGCGCTTCGGACTGGCGCAACTCCACCAGCTCCGCGGCCGGGTGGCGCGCAGTGCCGACCAGGCCCACTGCATTCTCGTCACCGGCTCACAGAATGATGAGGTGCTGCAGCGCCTGACCGTGCTCGAGAGCACCGCCGACGGCTTTGTCATCGCGGAGGAGGACCTCAGGCGGCGCGGACCGGGCGAGCTGGCCGGGCTGGCCCAGCACGGCCTGCCAGACGTTCACATGGCCGCACTGATGGCCGATACGACCACGCTGGTTGCCGCGCGCGAGGATGCGCGCGGGCTGCTCGCCGCCGACCCCGGCCTGC
>DPJP01000142.1 GCA_003542955.1 Armatimonadota bacterium | reverse complement strand
ACTGGATCGGCTGGGGTCAGCGGAGGGCTTGTGATGGAGAGGCGATGAGAACCGGGAGGCGGATTGACTGTGTCGGGAGTGGGAGAGCTTGACCGGCTGCTGTCTGATTCGCATGGCCGTCTGGTAGAGAGCGCGATCGCGCGCATCGCGGGCAGCGATGCGGCGCCCGTCGATCCCGCCCGCGTTGACGTGTGCGTGCGGGCGGTCTCGGAGGCGCTCCGGGACCGAGCGGCGTGCTGCCCCGGCCCGATTGCGGCGGCTCGTGCCGTCGCAGCGGCGCTCGATGGCAGCGGCGATTCACTGCTGGAATCCCTGCGACTGCTGAAGGTCATCCGGCAGAGCTACCTGGAGCTGGTTGCCGGCGGGGTCTCAGGAGATACTCAGGCGGCGGCCGATACTGCCGTGCACGAGTTCTTTGACGCGACGGAGCTGGCGCTCGCCGAGCAACTGGTTGTCGCGGGCCTGCCGCCGGTGGAGACGCGTGCGGGGGCGGCCTCGATCTCCGCGCGGGTCTTCGATGTTGTCCTTTCGACTGCCCCCCACCAGTTCTATGCCTTCGACGCGGACCTTCGCTGCGTGTTCTCGCGGGTCGGCAGCGGCGTCGCCTGTCCGATCGAGCCGGGCATCACGGGGCAGCACCTGTCCGACTTCGAGTTCCCTCGCCCCTTCCTGGCCCAACTGGCGGCCGACGCAGAGTGGGTGCTGGAGACCGGGCGTCCGCGGCAGGGGGATGCCGTCATCGGGGACGACGGGCGGACGGTCCACTGCGGCTATATGCTGCAGCGCGCGTTATCCAGGGAGGGCCAGGCCGACCTGCTCTGCCTCAGCCTGAGCGACTTGACCGAGCTGCGCGCAGCGCAACAGGCCGAGCGGGAGGCGACGGACTGGCGACGTGCGGTCTACAGCGCGGCGCCGGTTGCGGCCGTCTCAGTCGACCTCGAGGGGCGCGTGACCTCGTGGAGTCCCGGCGCCGAGCGGATGTTCGGCTGGACGGAGGCGGAGGTGCTCGGGCTCCGGTACCCGATTGTCGCGGACGAGGGCTGGGACGAGTACCTGCGCTCGCTCTCGCAGGCGGCTTCCGGCCGGCACCTGCAGGCCGTCGACGCCCGGCGCAGGCACAAGGACGGCTCATGGGTGGACGTGAGCCTGAGCGTCGCGCCGCTGCACGGCCCCGACGGGCAGGCCATCGGGGTGGTCAGTATCCTCGTGGATACGACCGCGCGCCGGCAGGTCGAGCGCAGTCTTGCCATGAGCGAGGAGCGCTTCGCCCGGATGACGCGGGTTGTCCCCGCCGTCTTTGCCACGCTCGCTCCCGATGGCAGCCGTCTGCTGGAACTCAGCGCGGGGTATGAGGGCTTCCTCGGCTACCCGCCGGAGCCGGTGTTCGAGCGGCTTGATGTGTGGAAGAGCATCGTTCACCCCGACGACGTCGGCCGCCTCGCCGATGCGCTCGAGGGGGGCCTCTCCGATGAGCGCGAGGGGGAGTTCCGCGTCATTGCCGCCGACGGCACGACAAAGTGGGTGCACGTGCATGCGTGCCCGGTACGCGATGCCGGCGGGGCGGTCGAGGCGGTGAGCGTATTCGCCATGGACATCACCGACTACAAGGCCTCGGAGGGCGCACTCACCAAGAGCCGCGATACGGCTTGGGCGCTGCTCAATGCTACCAGCGACATGGCGATGCTCGTGGACACGCAATGGCGGATACAGGGCGTAAACGAGGCGTTTGCGCGGGCCCTGGGCACCCCGATCGGGGAGTTGCTCGGGAGCGACGCCTTCGAGCACTTTGAGCCGGAGGCGGCCGCCTCGCGTCGCTCGCGTGCGGAGGAGGCAGTCCGCAGCGGGCTGCCTGTGCGGTTCGAGGACGAATACGGCGGCATGCACCAACTCAACTGCTTCTACCCGGTGTGCGAGTCGACGGGGCGCGTGGTGGCGGTTGCCATCTTCTGCCAGGACATCAGCGACCGCCGACGCGCGGAGGATGCCCAGCGGCTTGCCGCAGTGGGCCAGCTCGCTGCCGGCGTGGCGCACGAGTTCAATAACCTGCTGGCCTCGATGATGATGCGCGCGGGTCTGGCGGCAGCCTCCGGCGAGGCCGATGACTACCAGAAGCTGGCCGAGATCGTGCTGCAGATGTGCGAGCGCGGCTCGGAGCTGACCAGTAGCCTGGTCGGGCTCACGCAGCCCAGGCCGCCGAGGAAGGCCCCCGCCCAGATCACGGACGCCATCGAAGCTGCCCTTGCGGCATCCACGCAGGAGCTGAAGAGCGCCGGCATCGAGATCAAGCGCCACTACGAGGCCGACGCGGGACTCGTGCTTGCCGACATCGGGCAGATGGAGCAGGTGTTCCTCAACCTGATCATCAACGCCTGTCACGCAATGGCAGATGGAGGCGTGCTGAGCATCAGCACCAACCGGCTGCGACGCGATGCCGGCGCGGGGCAGGTGATCGTCACCGTGTCCGATACAGGCGCCGGAATCGCGCCCGAGCACCTGCCCAGGATATTCGAGCCGTTCTTCACCACCAAGGGGCTGCTCGGGCGTGGCGACGTACCCGGCACCGGTCTCGGGTTGTCGGTCTCGCATGGAATCGTGAGCAGCCACGGTGGGACAATCGAGGCTGAAAGCCGCGTGGGCGTGGGGACAACACTGCGCATCACGCTCGACGCCCATGACCCGGCCGCCGTCGCGGGTTCCGACGAAGGCCGCGCCGGCGCGGCGGGCAGGGCGGCAGCGGCGCACACGGTGCTGTTTGCGGATGATGAGCCGGAGTTGTGCGAGATTATCGATGAGGCCCTGAGCCTCGAAGGCTATGCCGTCACCGCCGTGCCGACGACGGACGAGGCGCTGGCGGCACTGGTCGAGGGCAGCTTCGACATCGTGATCACCGACCTGCTGATGCCGGGGGCAGGCGGGAAGGCGGTCGTCGCGGCGGCGAATGCGCTGGACCCGCGCCCGACTGTGCTGGTGGTCACGGGCCGCGTCGGCGGCGGGCTCGCGCAGGAACTCATCGCGTGCGGCGCCGACGGATGCCTCCAGAAGNNAGCCTTTCACCGTCCCGGAGCTCGTGGCGACGGTCAAGCGGCTGACGGGCGGGGCACAGCAGAACACGGCGTGTTGAACCGCCCTCCCGCGAGAGGTATTGCCACTCACGCGCCGAATGTTTCCCCACTGCCCGGACACTCCCGACGGGAGCCCGCCCATGCGTCTTCTCTGCTGTGTCCTCGCCATTGTGCTCGCCGCCGGCTCATTTGGAGATCATCCCGTGAAAACCACACAGACGCTCACCACGCCCGAGATGGCCGCCGGGTACCGGGAGTCGGCATCGCTGCGCGGCCTCGCCCTCAAGGGCGATGGACGGCCGTTCTGCGCCGCCGTCGGCCATGGGCCCGCCGAGGACTGGGTCAACAAGCCTGACGAGTGGTTCTGGGCAGTGATGCCCTCGACCGAGCTGATGCGCACGCACACCATCGGCAACGATCCGTTCGGCAACCCGAAGCTGGGATGCCCGGTGCACGCGCAGCAGATCTACGGGGTGAATGCCTACTACCCGTGGATTGTCGACCCCGTGAACCTGCCCTATAAGATCAAGTGCCCGATCGGCGGCGAGGTCTATCCCAGCAACGACTTCGCCGCCGGCGACATGACGACCGGGCCGTATGCTGATGACGGCTCCGGCTGTCTGATCGACGGCAAGCGCTACTACTTCATCGGGCTGTACTCGCACTACGCATACAACACCGTGCTGCATCCGGCGATTAAGTCGTTCGGCCATGCCTACCTGGCCACCGGCGACAGGCGCTATGCCCACAAGGCCGCGGTCTGCCTGCTCAAGGAGGCCTTCGAGTACCCGAACAGCACCGACCGGAGGAACCGCACGTACATCCCCGGGTACGCAGCAGGCTCGGGGATGATCACCGACGTTGTGTGGTCGTCGGGGCTGCTGGTCGACAGCGCCCACTGCTATGATGAGGTCTTTGACGCCATCGAGGGCGACGAGGAACTGGTTGCCTTTGCCCACGAACGCATCCCCGAGATCCAGACGGCTGCCGACGTCAGGGTCTATATCGAGGACAAGCTCTTCCGCCCCGGCATCCAGGCGATCATCGACAAGCGCATACAGCCCAATACCGGCTGGGCGCAGGAGTGCATGGCCAACCTGGCATTGCTGCTGACCGACTTCGGCGGGCCGGGCGAACCGGCGAAGCGCCCCAACAGCAGCGACTGCCTGGAGTGGCTCTACTACGGCGCGGGGCGGCTGATGACCGCCGGGAACCAGTTCTACAAGGATGGCGGCAGCTACGAGTCGACGGGCTACAACGATGCGCGCGCGGGCTTCATCCGTGCCGCGGAGCTGCTTGCTCGGCTCCGGGAGTTCTCCGGCGACCGGATGGACGCGAAGCGCTACCCCGACATCGGCCAGAATGAGAAGATGCTCCGCTACGAGGATACCTACAAGCCGGCCATCCGCGTTCTCGGCGGGGCGCAAACAATCTGTGTCGGAGACATCGGCGCGCCCGTAATCGCCGCCACGCCCGCGACGGGCTCCGACATCCGCCCCAGTGAGTATCTCGACGGCTACGGCCTCGGCATCCTGCGCAGTGGCGAGGGCATTCAGCAGCGCGCGGCCACGGTCTTCTACGGCGGAGTGCGCGGGCATGCGCACTACGATCCGCTGTTCTTCGGCATGTACGGCTTCGGTCGCGACCTGCTGCCCAACATTGGCTACCCGCAGTCATGGAACTACGCCTCCGCATGGGAGTGGAGCCTGCTGACGCACAATACCGTCGTCGTCGACCGGGATGAGAAGCCCTGCTCGACGGTTCTCGGATCGCTGCTTGTGTGGTCTGTCGATGACGACTGCCAGGTGATGGAGGCGGCCAAGCGGCCGTACCGGAGGAATGAGCCCAGGGGCGAGGCCGGGCCGGACGTCACCGACTACCGGCGGATGGTTGCCCTGATCGATATCGGCCCCGAGCAGTGGTACGCAGTCGACATCTTCCGCGTTGCCGGGGGGCGGGACCACCTCCAGAGTTGGCACGGCGGCTACACGCCGACGCCCGTCACCATCGAGGGGGCGACGCTCACCGCACAGGAGAAGGGCACGCTGGCGGGCGAGGATGCCGAGTACGGGCAGCGCTACACAGATGCATCCGGCAGGCAGCGCTGGGACCCCTACTGCCACCTGCACACCGTCGCGCGCGGGTCGATGTCACCTGTCACGAGCGTCGACTTCGACTACAACACCGCCGACGCGCTGCATGTGCGGCTGAGCTTCGTCCCGATGGGGGAGAGCGAACTGATCACCGCGCAGGGCGGAGCGCCGATCGCGCCGGAGCAGCAGGTGTTGCAGTGGGCGCTGCCGCACCGGGAGGGTGAGGAGGGCCTGCGTTCGCAGTTCGTGACCATCGCGGAGGCCTACACCGGCGAGCGCTTCCTCGGGGAGATCGAGCGCCTGCCCGTACGGGCGGTGGGCGCGGCGGACTACGAGCCGATCGCGCTGGCGGTCACCGTCCCCGGCGGGCGCGACATCATCCTGGCCAACTGCAGTGAGAGCGGCCGCCTCGAGGGAGACGGCTTCTCCCTGACGGGCAAGTTCGGGCTGATCAGAGAGCGCGATGGGCGACCCGTCACGCTCAAACTTGTAGCGGGCAGCGAACTCACCTGCGGGCAGATGCAGGTGGTGCGCCCCGCCGCCGGACCAAGCGGCGGCAGGCCTGCCATCGTGGCTGTCGACCGCGAGAGCCGCACCATCACCATTGAGGGTCAGAATCTGCCATCAGACCTCGTGGCCGGCCATCGGGTCATCATCGACAACCACGGGGAGCGGCTGTGCAGCTACACAGTCACAGAAGCAAAGCAGCCGGCGCCGGACCGACTGGTGCTGACGCTGGATTCATCGGGCAATATCGGCGAGGGCTTCGCCGCGGGCTTCGAGGACGGAGTCATCCTCAACGGGCCGGAGGTCAACATGCCGTTCGCCGGCCTTGTGGAAATCGACGGCAGACTCGACTACAGCGACTGCTACTACTACGGCGGGCATCTGGAGACGGGCAAGCCCGGAGTGGACCTGAAGGTGCGTGGCGTGATCGGCTTCCCGTACCAGGCGTGGGGCAATCTGCACATCGCGGGCATCAACCATGTGCATCTATGCGAGAAGCTGCCCGCCACGACGCTCGAGTCGCTGATAGAGAAGGACACCTACTGGACCATCTACGAGTACGGCGTCGGCGACGAGGTGGCGTTCGACTACAGCGTCAGGCTCGACGCGAAGTAGGCTCGGGAGCACTGTCCCAGGAGGTCAGTCATGTCGGGTGCGCAACTCAGGGCAGCGGCAGCTACCGTTGTCATCCCCACGCAGGCAGATGGGCAGGAAAGCTCGACCCCGGACCGCGGGCAGGATGCCCCGTTGCGCGCCTGCGCCATCGCGATGCAGACCGACAGGCGCATCTGCCTTGTCACATCAGATACCATCGCCATTCCACCGGATGTGCTTCAGACCGCCTCGGGTGAGATCGTAGCCCGGACGGGAATCCCGCTCGACCACCTGCTGATGTGCGCCACCCACACCCACCACGCCCCCTGCACCATTGACATCCTCGGCTGCAGCCGGGATGCGGCGTTCTGTCAGCGGCAGCAGCAGGCGCTCACCGATGCCGCGGTCGAGGCCTGTCGCAGGCTTGATGAGCCGGCGGCCGACGCGGAGCTGCTCTTCGCTCAGAGCCAGGAGGCTTCCATCGGCACCAACAGCCGGTATCTGCTCAAAGATGGCACCACCGCATGGTATGCGCACAAGTGGGAGGACGTCATCCGCCCGACGGGACCGTGCGATCCCGATCTCCCGGTGCTGGGGTTGCGGCGGCCGGGCGGGGAGAGCATCGGCACCATCTTCAACCATTCCGTGCACAACATCGGCGCGCTGACAAAGGGCGCATGGTCGCCGGGCTTCTACGGGCTGGCCGCGCAGGAGATCGAGCGCCGGCACGGCGGCGTGGCCCTCTTTCTGCCGGGAGCGTTCGGCTCGACGCATCACACGGGCTACTTCGGCGCCAACGAGAACATCAACGCCATCCCGCCGGCAGAGTGCGTGCACCGGATTGTCGAGGCCGTCGAGTACGGGCTGAAGGTGGCCGAGCCACTCGATGTGGAACCACTCATCGCGCTCAGACGACCATTCAGCTATCGGGTGCGCCGGTTTGATGAGGCGGCGGAGGAAGCCGCGGTGAAGTACTGGTCAGAAACCTACACGCCGGAGAAGCCTCAGACCCACCAGCAGGTATTCCGCCAGATGCGTGCGGAAATGGCGCCGGTGCAGGGCGAGGAGCGAGAGATCTCCCTGCAGGTGATCAGGCTCGGGGACGTGGCGCTCGTGGGGCTTCCGGGAGAGGTATTCGCGCGGTTGGGCCTCGAGGTCCGACGGCGATCCCCATTCCGCAATACCTACATAGTAGGGCTTGCCAACGGGACACTGGGCTATGTGGGCGACCGCGCCTCGTATGCGTTGGGCGGCTACCAGCTCTGGGCGGGAANNGGATGGCATAGCCTCTCGGAGCCGGGCACCGGCGAGGCGATGGTCGAGCAGGCGCTGGAGATGCTTGAGGACGTATACGCCGCAGGCTGACCGATCGGGGTGGGGGATATGCGTGGACGATATGCCTTTGCGTTCGTGATTCTGCTCGGAATGGGCGTGGTAACGATGGGTTGGGCGGGCGAGTTCACCGACCTGGGAATACCCGTAAAGCGCGGAATGGTCATCGGTAGGATGGTCGGGCCGGACGCGAATGGCGAGATGACGAAGCTGTACTTCAACTTCAACCAGGACGGTCCGCTGTTCCTGGTACAGGTGGACCCCGTCACCGGCGAGACGAAGCAGTTCAACGCCGAGCAGGGCCGCGGGGCGTGGGGGTTCATCGTCGGGCCCGACAACAGGATATACTTCGGCACCTGCGGCTCGAATGGGGCGCTGATGCGCTTCGACCCTGCGCAGCCGGAGAAGGGCATCGAGTATCTCGGCCCGCCGTCGCAGACCGAGAGCTACACGTGGATGCTCACCATCGGCAAGGACAACAAGACGCTCTACGGCTGCACCTACCCACAGGCCAAGATCATCTCCTACAACACTGATACGGGGGAGATGAAGGACCACGGGCGGATGAGCGAGACGGAGATGTACTCGCGCGCAATCGCGACCGGGGCCAACGGCTGGATATACACCTCGGTGGGCTTCGCCCAGAACGACATCATCGCCTTCGACCCGAAGACCGGGCAGCATCAGTCTGTGACGACAGAGGAGCAGCGCTCCGACCCGAGCACGAAGTCGATGGGCGCCACGGTGCACAACGGCGCTGACGGGCATGCCTACGGGCGCATCGGCAAGCAGTGGCTGCGGCTGCTCGACGGCAAGGGTGAGCCACTGGCCGACAACAACCCCGCCCCCGCCTTCGATCAGGCCCTCCCGGACGGCCGCGTGCTGACGGATGCCGACTTCAGCGGCAAGTACGTGCTCACGAACCCCAATACCGGAGAGAAGACGGAGGGCCACTTCGATTACGCCGGGGCCGGCTGTGCGCCGTTCATGGTGGGCATCGGGCCGGATGAGTGCATCTATGGCTCGACGGCGATGCCGCTGCTGCTCTTCCGGCACGACCCGGCAACCGGCGAGAACGCGGACCTTGGCAACCCGGTGAACACCGACGGAGAGATCTACTCGATGCAACCGCTGGATGGGAAGCTGTGGGTCTGCGCCTACGGCTCCGCGTATCTCTCCAGCTACGACCCGAAGCTGCCGTGGAACTTCGGTAGCGGGCCGGAGAACAACCCCCGCGACTACGGCACGATGGGGGATGGGCATCTGCGGCCGCGGGCGATGCTGATCGGCCCGGGCAAGACCATCTACGTCGGCAGCCATCCTGCCTACGGGCAGCTCGGAGGCGCCATGGGTGTCTTCGACCCGGCGCAGGGGAAGGTCGTCGAGAACTACCGCAACATCGTACAGAACCAGTCCATCACCGCACTGGCCTACGACGAGACGAGCGGGCTGATCTTCGGCGGCAGCGGCATCTATGGCGGCGGCGGGAGCACCCCGACGGAGAAGGAAGCGCACTTCTACGTCTGGGACCCGGTGGAGAAGGCGAAGACGCAGGAGTTCGTGGCCAATGCCGGTGACATCGATGTCGCCTCGATGGCCGTGGGTGCGGGCAAGGTCTTCTACATCACCCGCCCCTCAGGCACTCTCTGTGTGTACGACATCGGGCGGGGAGAGGTCATCGACCGTCGCCCGGTGGGGCTCGGGACGCCACTCGACATCTCCCTGGGCCTGCATACCGATGGGAAGCTCTACGGCCTGACGAATACGTCCATCTTCAGCATCGACCCGGCGACATACGAGATCGCCGAGGTGGCCAGGTACGAGAGCGGCATTGGCTGCGGCTGGGCGATGACGAAGGACGGCATCTACTTCGGCTCCGGCGTGCATCTGATGCGCTATGGGTGGTAGGCCGGAGGGCCGGGAGGAAGCGGGGTTGACGCGGCGAACCAGCGCAGGTGAGTTCTCGGGCTTGCGCCGTGTTGAGACGCGTAATAGGGAGGTCTGACCATGTACTGCACGGGTTGCGGCGTAGAAAACGACGACAATGCGCGCTTCTGCAAGGGGTGTGGCGCGGAGCTATCCATCGACCAGACGGTGCTGCTGTCTCCGCAGGACGAGCCCGCTCAACCTCCGCCCTCTCAGCCGACCGCTGCCCAGCCCGCGCCCGTTCAGGCCCAGCCGCAACCGGCCGCACCGGCTCCCGCTCGGGGTGGCGGCAACGTCGCGCTGATCGTCGTCCTCGTTGCGCTCGGGCTCATGCTCCTGGTGGTTATAGGCGTTGGGGGCTACCTGCTGGGGCAGCGCTTCGGCCCCCCCGAAGAGATGCCGGATACCACCGTCCAGATGCCGACGGAGGAGACGACGCCGGAGATGGCGCCGTCGCCGGGCGAGTCCGTCAAGGACGGTGAAAGGGGTGCCGTTCAGCCCGCCACCGACGACGCGGATGCCGATACCCCTGATGAGGAGACGGTGTCCTCCGACGACGCCGTCGCGGAGGCACGGGTGGTGCTGGAGAAGTACCTCGCGGCCGATCTTGGGCATGACGGCAACGAGATGGCCAGGTACCTCGGTGGGCAGGCCGCGGCCCGCTTTGTGCCGGAGGTGCAGGGGCAGGAGGACCTCGTCGTTCATAGCAAGACAATCACCGACTACCAGTTCCTCAACGACTACAGCATCGACTTCATCGTCGAGGTGGTCTGGTCGCCGAGCGACAGCTCCGACACGTCGACGAGCAGCGAGGACTACGTGCTGAGGCGCACGGAGAAGGGCTGGCTGATCTTCAGCACCCCGGCCTACCCCGAGGGGGAGTAGGCAGAGCCGCTCAGGAGCTTCCAGCCGGACTCGCTCTCGAGTCCGGCTGGAAGGGATCTTCAGTACGTGAGCGTGACCTTGTTGAGCCCGCGCGGCTTGTCGGGGTTGAGGTCCTTGTGCACGGCCAGGTAGTAGGCGAAGAGCTGGCCGGCTACGGCAATGACAATCGGCGACCAGTATGACTGCCCCAGATAGGGCAGCTTCATCGGGACTCTGGCATCTGACAGCGCCTCGTCGTCGTCGGAGAAGACGATCATCTCCCCCTGTCGCTCTTTCACCGCCCGCGCCACCTCGAGCATCGAGCCGAGTGAGGGGCCCTGCGGGGCCAGGAGCATCACCGGGCTGCCCGGCTGCAGCGCGGCGATGGGTCCGTGCATGTAGTCAGCGGCGCTCCAGGGCTCGGGGTTGATCAGGCAGCACTCCTGCAGCTTCAGGCCGATCTCCTTGGCGGTGGCGTAGTTGACACCGCGCGCGAGCACGGTACAGGTGTCCATGAATGTGTAGCGCTCGGAGCGCGAGGCGATGTGGGGCTCGAGGTCGGCGAATACCGCCTCGATTGCGGCCGGCACCTCGTAGATGGACTCCTGGAGGTCCGGGCGTTGCGCCCAGCAGGCGGCGAGTTGATAGAGCACTGCCAGCGCCGTGGTGTATGTCTTGGTGGCCGCGACCGCCTTCTCCTCGCGGGCATGGGTCAGCAGCGCGAATTCGGCAGTCTGCACGATGGGGGAATCGGCGGTGTTGGTCAGGGCGATGGTCATGGCGCCGAGGTCACGGGATGCCTCCAGCACCTCGATCACGTCCGTGGCCTTGCCCGACTGCGAGATGCCGATGACAACGGTGTCCTCGATCTGCATCCTGCTCCGGTAGACGGTGAGCAGAGACGGCGCGGCAGGCGCCACGACCATGCCGTTGACGGCACCGACGATATAGCGCAGGTACGTGCCGGCGTTGTCTGATGTCCCGCGGGCGGCCAGGATTACCATGGCGGGGCGGCGCTCGCGCAGGATCGATGCAACCTCCGCGATATTGGGCCCTTCCTTCTCAAGGGTCTCACGGATGGCCTGGGGTTGTTCGTGGATCTCGCGCAGCATCTGGTGCGGCTCTGGATGTGTTGGCATCAGTCTATGTCCTCTACTCCCGTTGAATGGTCAAGGCCGGTCGCGTACGCAACTGCGGCGCCGCGTCGGCCGGTTCTGGGAGACGCTCGTCCCGCACTGCCACTGCTGGTCCGTCTCCCTTTGGTATTGCGACAGTATTGCTCCACGCGCTTGGGCTGGTTCTTTGCCCGCAGCCTCACTGCCGGCGTCTCTGGTGGCAGCCGACCTCCGCACGCACCGCCAACCGCCTCCCATCCGTGCCGGGCTTGGCAATCACGGCGAGAACCTCTGGACGCAGTTGAGTTCGGCGTCCACGACGAAAAGGTACCCATTGCCATCCACCGCAATGCCGGTCGGGTCCTTGAACTGACTGTCTTCGGTGCCGTATGAGCCCCATTTGCCCAGGAATTGCCCTGCAGCCGAGTACTTCTTCACGACGCAGTCGGCAAGGTCTGCTACATAGAGATTGCCGGCGCTATCGAATGTGATGGGTCCCGGCTTCGTCACGGAAACGGCGGCCCCGGCCGCGGGTTCCCACCTGGCGATGAAGGCGCCTCCGGGGGTGAACATCTGTATGCGGCCCGATTCTGCCAGCCGGTTTGATTCCGACACGTAGATTGTGCCATCCGCCTTCACGGCGATCCCCACTACCGCGTTGCTGAAGTGGAATTGCCCGTCGCCGTAGCCCTCGGAGCCGAAGGTGAACGGGCCCTCTCCCTCCCAGGTGCGCACATGGACGCTGTTGGTCTCGATCACCGGGACGTAGCAGAAGCCGTTGCCATCCAGCGCCATGGCCTTGGAGGCCTGCCCGAGCGCGTAGGCGGGGTGCAGGTCATCGATACGGAGGCCCTGCTGGGTGCATCTCACGACGCGGCCGTTGGCCTTGTCGAGGATGCAGACCGTTTTCGCGGCGCCGTACACCGCGACAGCGGTCGGATAGAGGCTGTAGAATGTCTCGGCCGGGTACCGGGTGACGACGACGCCGGCAGGGGTGGTGACCACGACGCTGTCATTGCCCGTGTCGGCGACGTAGACCTGGCCGCCGCTATCAACGCAGATTCCGCTCGGCGCGTCGAGTGGAACGCCGTCCACGACCGTCCACTTGCTCACGAAACGGGGATCAGTCGGCTGGCCTACCACGCCGATGACGCAGAAGCCGTTGATCTCTGCCGAGACGGTGTGGGCATCGGTATCGACCGTGCTGGGTAGCGGGCTCCAGGCGTCGGAGACGACTTTCGCGATCCGCAGCGATGTCTCCGGCGTCCCGGCCGGTATGTTGGCGGGGTCATACTCCACGCTGAGGGTCGGCAAGGAGCCGAACTGCAGCCCGTCAGGCTCGTAGTCGTAGACGGTTCCGGGCACCAGGCCCGGATCTGCGGGGCAATCGGTGGTCGCGGTGACGGTGATGGCGGTGGTCGTGTCCACCGCGTACCACGGCATGTCCAGCGTCAACACGCCGTCGGGGGACGAGTACGCCTTCTCGTCCCATGGGGTCGCCGTGAACGTCCACGCCACCACGATGGGCCACGGGTCCAGCCCCACCACGCAGCGGAGGAGCGATATGGCATCGCCGACCTCCACACCGCCAGAGTTGTTGCAGTTCCACTGCCACAGCTCATCGGCGTCGGGCTGCGGATCGAGCCCGACGACCACACGGAGGATACGAATAGCCGAGCCCACCTCGGGGTTTCCCGTCCCCATGAGATCGCCGACCAGCCCTCCCGACTGCAGCGAACCAGCCGCGGTGGAGGGGCCGGCGGCCGTCGTCGCGCCGGTGCTGATAGATGCGGTCACGCCGGGGGCGTTCTCGCCTCCGCCGCCTCCACACCCCGACACAAGCAGACACGCCAGGAATGTGACACCAACAATGGGAGCAACCAGGTCGCGCGTAGCCCGACAGAGCCTCATGCCCTCACCTTCCTGCAGCCAGGTTCCCGCTATTGGGCGTATGAACGGCAGCAACTACTCCCAGCCCTGCCACGGAGCAACGGCCCGCTCCGCTGTGACAACTCAGCGCATCGGCCAGATGGATGCATGTGCCCGGGACCCGCGCGAGCAGTCCGTCGCGCAACAGGTGTTCCCCCCCGGATTACAGGTAGCGTCCGCCTGGGCGCGAAGCACAGTGATCGCGAAGGTGGCGAAGGCCTGCCGACGAGATGGGGCCGACAAACCTACGGGAAACTGATCTGCGTCGGCGTGTTTACCCGCCACCAGAGATCGCCATCATGGACGGGGTCCTTGCCGACGCCGATCTGACCGTAGTAGTTGTGTCCCCAGGCAAAGACCGCGCCGTCGTTGGTCAGCGCCAGGCTATGTGAGCCTCCGGCGGCTATTGCCTTGACCCCGGTCATGACCTTCACCGGCACCAGGCTGTCGGTGGTGTCGCCGGTGCCGAGCTGCCCCCAGTGGTTCCAGCCACACGTATAGAGGTCTCCATTCTCCAGCAGCACCATCGTGTGCAGGTTGCCGCAGGCGATGGCCACCGCGCCGGTGAGATCGCCCATGCGGACGGGTGATGACATGTGAACGGCTACCTTCGTCCCGTTGCCAAGCTGGCCCTCGTTGTTGCCTCCCCAGCCCCAGACCTCTTTCTCG
The DNA here is from genome assembly GCA_003542955.1 of Armatimonadota bacterium. Taxonomy (GTDB): domain Bacteria; phylum Armatimonadota; class Zipacnadia; order Zipacnadales; family UBA11051; genus UBA11051. Next base: position 1,382 of record DPJP01000142.1, on the reverse strand, counting down.
TCGCCGCGGATGACCGTGAAGAACTCCGGCGAATCCACATTTGATGCCCATCCCGCGGCGATGAAGGTGACCTCCGTCAGTGGGCCATACTGGTACTGCTCGAAGTGGTAGTCCTGGGTAAATGTATCTTCGAAGTAGAGCCATCTCCAGATCGTGCCGTCGTCCTTGACGGCGAACTCGGAGTACATCAGCCATGACGGCACGGCGATGAACTGGCCGTCGAGCGGCACCTGGTTTGGGTGGTCGACATCGTAGAAGCGCACGCCGTTGCCCCCCTCGATGCCGGGGAACTGCCACACGGTGCCGTCGGCTTTGAGCGGGTAGGGCTGCGCAATCTGGCTGACGCCGGTGAGCCCAGCAACGGTCACAGGGACGTTGGAAGCCGGGTAGAATTCGTTGTCCCAGGCTGCGCCCCATCGGTAGACATTGCCCCCGCTGAGCGCGAGTGTCCTCCCCACGCCGCCCTGGATGGCGGTCACGCCGGTGAGGTCGACAACCTGCACGGGCGAGTTGCGCTGCTGCACGTCGGTGCCGTCGCCGAGGGAGTTTGAGTTGTTTCTGCCCCATGCCCACGGGGCGCCGTCTGGGCCGCGCACGGCAAAGCTGTTGAACTGCCCGGCGCCGATAGCGGTGACATCGCCGCCGTGGACGCCGATCGGCCAGGTGTCGAGCCCGACGACGCAGCGGAGGACCGATATGGCATCGCCTACGTCGACGCCGCCGGAGTTGTTACAGTCCCACTGCCAGAGGTCGGCGCCCGGGGGCTGTATCTCAAGCTGGACGACCACGCGCAGAATCATGATCGCGGCCGCGACCTCCGGGTTGCCGCTGCCGGTCAGGTCGCCGACGAGGTTGCCGATCGCCTGCGTCCCAACGGTGCCGGGTATAACGGCTGCCGAACTGCCGCTTGCGCCGGAGGTGCTGTCGCTTCCGTTACCACTACATCCACACATGAGCACCGAGGCCGAGAGCACGAGCACAGCCGCAACTGCCACCAGATTTGTCGACGTCGCAGAGAGTCTCATACCGTCCCCTCCCATCCCCAGATCAGACAGGCGCCTCACGCCAGGTTCGGCGACGCCCAGTCGCCGGACGCGCGGACTCACTTCGCCACCAGACGGGGCGATTCCCTTCTTTGGTTGCGCGCTGAGTGATGTGATCGCCGTCCGGCGGCGGGCATCGCTATCGCGCCGTCACGGAAGTCGAGCGGAATGGCAACGCGGCAGAGAAGGTCCTCAATAGTCCGGGGGACAACTCAATCGCAGGTGGGGACGCCCGAGACACGTCGGTCTCGGGCGGATGCATGGTCGAGAGGAGGAGCCGCCGAACGTCGCGCGCATCCGGGCGGCAGATCATCTCTGGCGGAGGGGGAGGGATTCGAA
>DPJP01000290.1 GCA_003542955.1 Armatimonadota bacterium | reverse complement strand
TGTGGCGATCGCGACAATCGAGCGCGGACGCCCGGCCTCGGTGAGCGGCTGGCGCGCGACGATCCGACCAGTGCGACGGTCGACCGCCATCAGGTCCTCGGCGACGAAAAGCGCGTAGTCACCGGCCACGGCGAAGGTCGGCTCCTGGCTGCCCTCGCCCGGCATCGGCAGGCTCCAGCGCTGGCCGCCGTCTGCCAGAGCCCACTCCGCGACCTGCGTCTCACCGTAGAGGAACACGGCGCCGGCGCGTCTCATGGGCGCGGGCAGGAGCGAGACCTGCCCGGGGAACGACTTGCGCCAGATGATCCTCCCCGTGGCCGGATCGATGGAGACGATCGCCCTCGTCTCGAAGTTGTTGGTGCCGCACACGATCTGTCCGCCACACGCGACCGGCCACAACAGCGAGCGGCCGACAGAGACCTGGTCGGCCGGCAGGCCAAGGACCTCCGCGACGGACAGCGACCACAACGGCTGCCCGTCAGTCAGCCGCCAGGCCCGCACGGTGCTCTGCTGGTCCCATGCACAAACGAGGCCCGGGCCTGCCGCCAACGGCACATCACCATTGCTGCCGGGGAGGATGCGGGCGGAGTCGACATGCTCATCGCTGTGCCAGCTGATACTGCCTGTGGCGAGATCGAGCCCGAGCAGGAGGCCCTGCTCCCACGCTACCGCGGCCATGTCTCCCGCGATGGAGATCACGGCCTTGCCGGCCTGTGCCAGTCCCAGTCGTGTCTCCCAGAGCAACTCCCCGGTTCGGCCATCCATACGCCCGACGGTGCCGTGATCAGTCGAGAAGATGATATCATCGCCGGTCGGCTCGAGGCACAGGAGGTCCGGACATGGGGTCTCCCAGAGGCGACGGCCGGTCTCTCCGTCCAGGGCCGCCACGCCTTCTCGGGTATCGGTGAGAAGACCACAGGCATAGATGCGGCTGCCGGCGGGATCCGGGGCGAGGCCGGGCTTCGTTGTGTCGCCGGCATAAGGGTCCTCACTGCTCTGCAGCGGGACCGTCCACAGTCGTGGTTGGGCGCCGGCCCGCTTGATGCGGATCTGTCCGCGGGCGTTCTCCTGCGCCGCGAGGAGGCGGTCGCGGAACATGCTCCCCTCGGGGATCGCGGCGAGCCGTCCTTCAAGGAACTCGAGCGCCTGCTCGGGCCGCTCGTAGTGCAGGTAGATGGCTGCCATGACGGCGCCGCACAGCGGCTCGGCAGGCGTCCCGGCGTGTTGGGCCGCGAGTTGCCTGTAGGTGTACAGGTCGGCTGCCAGGGAGCGCTGGTACTTGTCGGCCGGCTGCCAGGCGGTGGATCGCTCGACCGCCTCCTGGAAGTGTGGGGTCTCGGACCCGGCGGCGATGATGGCGGCCATGTCCTCGGTGCTGCCGCGCCGGAAGCGGAGTTCGTAGGCGAGGGCGTCGGTCGGGTGGCGCTTGAGGGCCGGCTCGACCAGACGCGACCAGACATAGCGCTCTTCAGCTTCAGAGACTGCGAGCACGATCGCGAGTTCATGATCCGGGAGGCGCTTGAGTAGCTCCTCGACCAGCTTGCGTTCAGTCTTGCAGGCGCGCAGGGCCTCGTCGCTGAGGTTGGCTTCGGCTATGAACCGGCCGTAGCGCTGCTTCCACTGATTCAGGACGTCCGCGCCGGGTGGCGGCTTGGGCGCTCTGCTGGAACTCAGGTCATCGATGAGAAGGTGAGGGTACGTGGTGGCCTCGAAGTCGTCCCAGGCGGGTACTCGGGGCCGTAGCTTCCTCACGAGGTTCTCGTAGGTGGTGAAGTCATCGCGCTCGGCAGCTACGTTCAGTTGCGCGATGAGGTTCTCCAGCGAGTCGGGGTACTGCTCTGACAGTCGCCTCCTGGCCTCAGCGCGGAGTTGCTCGTGCTCTGGCCGGTCGAGGAGTCGCTCACCGGCGAAGAAGAGAGCCGCCGGCGCCGCTTTGGATCCGGGATACTGGTCGGCGAGCTGAAAGGCTACCCCGGCCAGTGCGTCGACATCGGCCCCGGTCTCTTCGGTGGGGTACTCATATCCATCGCCAGGTACGTAGATCAGGCCTGATGTGAGCAGGACCCGTAGGGGCTCGGGCTCCTCGCGGAGGTACTCCGCGATCACAGCCAGCTCTCCCCAGTTGCCGTAGCCATCCATGGAGGGGTGCTTCTCAGGCAGCGCGATGTACTCGTAGACGCGCTGCAGATCGCCGGCGCGGCAGGCGCGGGGTATGACATGCGCCAGTACCTCGCGCGCCAGATCAGGCGCGGAAACCATAGTCGAACTTGGGCTCCCATAGCCCCAACCTCCATCCGCGAACACGCTGACACTCAGCGGGTAGGGCTCAGGCTCCGGCGGCTCGACGTCCAGCAGGGGGAGAAGCTCGCCGTAGGTCGCCTCGTGCTCACCCATGAGCATGAGCACCCAACAGGCGGCTACACGTGCGGCCTGACCGACCGCGCTGTCGGAGTACTTCTCGGCGAGCGCGAGCAGTTCGGCGCGCACGTGCCGGTACGTTTCGGGCTCGGGTCCGTCGCGCGTTGACCCTTCGCCCTCGCCGGCAAGCCGGCCGAGGATCGCGGCGAACTCGGCATAGGGCACGTAGCCGGATCTGGGGCATTCCTTGATGATGCGGGTGAGGCGGTCATCAGGGAGCTTCAGTATGCCGGGCAGCTTCAGGTCTGCTTTTCCCAGCAGCAGCGCCGCGCGCTCGTTCTGCCGCTCGATCTCCTCGGTCTCGGTCAGCCCCTCGCGCGGGTCGGTGGCGGCCAACTGCGCGGCGAACTGGCGCTCGCGCCCGGCCTGGCGCTCCTCCCATGCGGCACGGTCATCGCCCGAGTGGTATTGCCGGATGCGGCGCAGCGCCTCATCGCGGGCGTCGCAGCCGTACATGGGGCGGGCGCGCTCGTACATCGCCAGGCTCTCCTCCCGACGCTTGTGCTCTGCCAGGTAGCCACCGAGCAGCAGGACAGCCCGCGGGGCCCATTCGGTGTCCTGCTCCCGCGTGATGAAGGCCTCCGCGGCCTGCACTGCCTCGTCGTAGCCGTCAGAGGCCAGTAGACGCTCGATGTCCCGGAGTTCGCGGCGCTGTCCCGCCCGCTCGCCNNAGGCTGATAGAGGCCCGCGAGCCACTCGGGTGGCAGCGGGCTGTCATACTGGCGCTTGAGGCGCTCCTGCCACTCCTCGTCCGTCACGCGGCCGAACTCGGGCTCGGCGAACTCGTAGTAGCTGCCGACCCAGCCCTGGGCGATCACGGGCTGTCCGCCGGCGGAATACTGCACGAACACCTTATGGAACGGGCCGCTGGCGGCATGGAGGACTTCATGCGTCTCTGAACTGGTCGCCACATCGGCGACGAGCAGCGGGGTGTCGAAGTAGACGCCCATGATGAAGCCGGCAAAGCAGTGGATATCATTGCCCGCCCAGGATGTGTCGCGGCCGGCCAGTTGGTCCTCCGCGCACCGCGCGAAGGTGGTCGCCTTCTTCTCCAGCGAATCGAGGGCGGCCACCACTCGGCCTTCGATGCCGCGGGCGGCCAACTGCTCGCGCAGCTTCCGGCACATCTCGGAGTAGGCAGTGAAGAAAGCGGGGAGCGGCTCGACAATGCCGGGTGACGGCGAGGCCCCCCCACCGCAGGTGTAGGCCTGGGCCCCGTAGAGGATGTAATTGTGTCGCAGGTGGGCCCAACTGGTCAGGCAGCAGTTGAGCTGCTTCTCTTCATACGTCGTGGTCCTCGCGAAGCTCGGAAGGCCCTCGGGCTGCTCGAAGAGCGTGCGGAGGGTCTCCATCCATGAGCCGTAGACACCCTCGAGCTTCATCTGCCTGCCGAAGCCCTGGGCGTTGGGCACGACCTGCGGGAACTGTGCAGTCTGCTCACGCAGCTTCGCCGCGGCCAGGGGGGAGCCGAGGGCGGTGGCCACATCGAGCCCGGATGGCAGATGGCGCTCCGGCACCTGCAGTTCGGTCGTCTGGTGGAACAGATCGCAATCGGGCAGGTAGTGCTCGCCCAGAATGGCGACATTCGAGGGCGGCATCATGGCGAGATCAGGGTCGGTGAAGCGCGTGTTGATGCGGGTGGTCGGGTAGTTGTCGGTGAGCAACTCGCGCTGCAGGGCACTGAGGTCGGCCAGTTTGTCGCGGCCCCAGCCGTCTCCCCAGACGGCGTCGGCGGCGGACAGAAGCTGATCGAGCCCGATGGTGTCAATGGGGCCGCAGAGGAAGACGCGCAGGTCGACGATACGCCGGTACAGCTCGATCAGGTCGGGATCGGTACGCATGGCCATCGCCAGGAGCAGCGCCCGGCGCAGCTCGCGTTCCGCGTCGGCGGGGTATTTGGGGTCGGCCACACGGAAGTACCGCCGGGCGAGGTACTTGGCGCCCTGGAAGTAGTTGCTCAGCTCCGCGTTGCGCGTGTAGTATCCGCGCACCTCATACTGCGTGTAGTCCTCGCCCGGATACAGCTCGACCACCGTGTGCTCGCGCACACGCGTCAGCTCGGCATTCACATCCGCGGCGAGGTCCGCGTCCGGCTGATGGCTCGGCTCCAGGAGCGCCCACACGACTTCGAGCATCACGGCGTTCTCCCTGAGGAGTGGGTCGTCGCCGGCTGCCCGCTGCGCTTGTATGGCTGCCAGCAGCTGCTCGGCAAAGAGCGCGAGCTGTGGGCGCAGATACTGCTTCTCCGCGGCCATCAGCGCCTGCCGGTGCGCCTCGTACCACAGGTAGAGCATGGCGTCGGCGGTGACGTAGATCGGCTGACCGGACATCTCCAGTTCGTAGTAGCAGCTATAGAGGTTGGTGCTCGTGGCGTCGGGCAGCACGACCAGCCCGGTCTGCTCGAGGCGATTGAGGACGTCTTCATCGTAAACCGGCGGGTCCTCGCGCTGCGCCACGGCCGGCGACACCATCAGGAGAAGCGCTATGAGCGCTGCCACCGCGCCTATCGTTCTCATCGGGTCTCACCCCCGAACGGAATAGTCGGCGCCAGTGCCTCGATCCACCCGCGTGGCAGGGCGAAGCCGCCGAGCTTTGCGGCATACTGGGGCGAGGGAGGGCCATCGAAGTGGTCACGCGGTGGACGTGTAGGCACCTCGGGGAGTGGCGTGAGCGCGCCGCTCGTCAGGTCCAGACTGTATGCCGGAGGGCCATCCGCGGTGGCGATGACTGCAACCCACAGATGTGTATCATCCAGCCAGCCCAGCCCGGTGGCATCGGTCAACTGCGGCGGAGAGAAGCGGCGTAGCGGCTCCAGGGAGGGCATTGCCAGCACAACGCTCTGTTTGCCATCCGGTCCGCACTCGAGCGCGGCGACCCGGCGGCCGTCGTCGGAGGTGACCGGATGGTGGCACATCGCGGGAGGCTCATACAGCACCGTCTTGTGGCTGCCGTCGAGGCCCACCTGGAGCAGGCGCTGATACGGCTGCGCCGCCGCAGCGCAGTAGCCGGCAGCATACACGTCGAGGGTGCTTGTGTCATGCCAGCCGTGGAGAGTGACGGAGGGGATTGCCCCGGAAGCCGTGCCATCGAGTCGCGCCCACAGTATGCGATCGACCCCTCCCTGCAGGTCGTCGCGGCGGTCGAGATAGCCGAAGTCGGCTGCGATGGTTTGCCCATCCGGCGACCAGACCGGGGCTCCGGTGGCGCGCCAGGACCGGGAGTCGATGAGCAGGCGGGGTTCGCCGCCGGTCACGGGGATGACGCCGATGCGCCGATGAGTGGTGACATAGGCCAGGTGTGTGCCGTCGGGGGAGAAGGCCGGGGGCAGGTGGCGGTAAACGTCCTTGAGCACCGTGCGGCGGTCGCAGCCGTTCCACTGCATGATCTGGATCTCTGCCGGCGGGTCATCCGGCACGTAGAAGGCCTCATCCGTCGCCTCGTCTCGCGCGCTGCTGATGCGCAGACAGGCGACCCGGCGGCCGTCCGCGGAGAAGGCGGGACAGAACAGCGTGGCTTTGCTCTCCCTGGCGATGGTCTGATGGGCTCCCGTGGTCAGGCAATGCAGCTCGAGGTGCTCGCGGTCGCCTGTCGGCGCTGAGTGCACGACCCAGCGGCCGTCGGGACCGGAGGCGGAGTCGATTGTGAATCGCCCCGGCACGTCCGGCTCGCTCAAGTAGCGCCACAGCCGCACAGCCGGGCCGCGCAGGGGCGCGTACCAGAGGTCCGCCAATTCCCGGTCCTCATCCTTCTTCGCGAGGCCCAACTGCTCCAGGAGCAGGTACCAGTCCTCGCCTTGCACGAGCAGGCCCTCGCCATCGGCGGCCCACTTGATGGAGGAGGAGGGGTAGGCGGGGATGTCTCCAGGTATGGGCACCGCGCCCTCGACGTCTCCGATCACCGGCACGGCCTGCCAGTTGGGGGGATCGTCGCGGGAGGCCAGCTTGATGGTAAGGTTGGTCTCCTCACTGAGTGTGCGGAAGACGGGGAAGTAGCCGGAGAGCTTGAGGAGCAATCGATAGGGTTGGGCCGAGGGGGACAAGGAGAGCGAGCAGGGGGTGATACCCTTCTTGTAGATGCCGGGCTGATCGGCAGGGGAGACCCACACCTCCGCGCCGGGCGGGTCGCTGGTGACGCGGACCTCCGCAGACACC
>DPJP01000437.1 GCA_003542955.1 Armatimonadota bacterium | reverse complement strand
CCCGGCGATGTCAGGAGTTCTGCAGCTAGCGCGTATGCGGCCCCTACCTCTCCTCGACCAGCCGCCGGAGCATCCGCGCTGAGCGCAGCGCATCCTCGGGCGTCCGGACCTCGAGCAGGCACGGGACCTCGACCTGCAGGAGCGCGAGCCACGCCGCCACGCCGTACCACTGCGTTCTCCCATACAGCTCCTCGATCGGGCTGTGGGTGATGCGCGTATGCGGGTTGCCTGTATGCAGGTGCAGGGCAGCGAGGCTGTGGCCCAGCGCGCCCATCCACTCCGCAATCTGCGCATTGGCGACGCTGGCCTTGGCATGGCCGATGTCGAAGCAGAAGCCCGGATGCAGCCCGCGCACGGCCAGGAGGTTGTTCAGAGCCACGATGTGCGCCGGAAGGCTGCCGAAGCGGGTAGTGGAGCTCTTCGAGGAGTTGTTCTCCACCGCAACGGTGATGCCCGCCGCTTCCATCCGAGCTACCATCGCCGTGAAGTGGTCCACCATTCGCTCGACGGCGGGTGAGCCGGTCCTGAGGCGTCCGTGATGGTCGGTGAGCAGCGCGGCATCGAGCTTGGGCGGGTGGAGGACCACGACCTCCGTGCCATGCTCGATGCAGAAGCCGATGGCAGCTGCCATTGCCTCGGAGTTGCTGAGCGTGCCGTCGGGCGCGATTGCCGGGGTGGGGAGATGACCGACTATCCGCATCCGGCACTCGCGTGCGACCTCGGCCTGCGCCCGCAGTGACACATCTTCGGCACCCTCGAAGAGCCGGAGCTGGTACCACTTCAGGGGCGTGCAGTTGCACAGGTCGCGGATCTGCGAGGCACAGCCCCAGCGGGCCGGGGCCGCGCCGAGCTGGTCGAGCAGAAAGCGCCTGACCGCCTCCGGCGGGATGGTGACATGCTCTACAGCGGTGTGCAGTTCGTGCCCGCTCAGGTGCGCCAGGAGAAAGCACGGCGGACCGGCGACCGACTTATCCGGGTCAATGGCGCCGACGACGTGTTCGGTCANNCCGGGTGCTGCACCTGCCGATTCAGGTGGCGGTGCGCCGAGATATAGTGGCGCACGCCGTAGCGGCGGCAGAGCGACAGAAACGCGTTGCGCTCCCGCTCCGGGAAAAGGCCCAGGTAATGGTGGCCGAAGATGATGGTGTGCGGATGGGGCGAGGTGTCACGGAGCGCGGCGTCGAGCCACCTGGTCTGCGCGGGCCCGAGGCCGGGGGCGTGACCGTCGAGCAGCACCAGGCGGTAGCCCCCACGGAACAGAACCTGCTGCGGGTGGCCGAACCGCGAACGGTAGGGCTGCGTGGACTCCCCGTACAAGTCGCGGTTCCCACAGATCGGGAACCACTCGACCGGGGAGCGGTCAAGCACGGACTCGAGAGCCTCGAATGCAGGCCGGCGACCCGCACGGACGAGGTCGCCGGCCAAGACGGCAAACTCCGCGCCCTTCGCGGCGGCTTGCGTGAGGGCGAGTTCCAGATGCTGACACTGGATGCTGGGCGCATCGAGTATGTGCGCGTCCGCGATTACCCCAAAGGACGGCAAGGCCATCGAATCATGCTCTCGTCTCAGCGCACGAAGGTGCGGAAGCTCTGCTGAACCTCTCCGGTATGCAGGCGCGCGTCGACATCACCCGCGTCAACGGCCTCCGCGATGATCGGCATGACCGCGTCAACCGCGGCGATCGTCTCCTCGACCGCCTCGTCATCGTGCGAATAGGTAATGAACATCAGCCCGCCACGCCTCAGCAGCACACCGCGCCGGGCCGCCTCCTGCAGAAACAGCGTCCACACCCTGGCGGACAGCTCGCGGTCCTCGTAGTCGAAGCTCATCGAGTGCATGCATGATGGGCCGTGGCACTTGAAGGGCACGCCGCTGTTCGCCGCGGAGGCCGCGAAGGCCTTCCCGAGCTTCTCGCCCTGCTTCCACATCTGCTCCTGCACCGGCTCGGCCTTGTAGATATCCAGGCAGGCGGAGGCTGCCGCCAGGGAGAGCGCCTCGCCGCCGTAGGTGATGCTGATGATGAAGTCGGCGCCGGCCTCCATGATGTCCCTGCGGCCGCACACGACGGCCAGCGGCATGCCGTTGGCGACACCCTTGGCGAACACCGCCAGGTCGGGAGTGACGCCATACCACTCCTGCCCCCCGCCGCGGGCCATGCGGAAGCCGGAGACGATCTCGTCGAACATCAGGATTGTGTCATGCTCATCGGCCAGCCTGCGGTAGCCCTCGACGACCTCGCGCGGGGCGGCGGTGCCGCCGGCGACATCGACCGAGATCATCGCCACATTGCCGGCGTGCTGCTTGAGCAGGCCTTCGAGCGCATCCAGGTCGTCGCGGGGGAAGCCGAAAATGGTGCCCTCGAATGCCTTCGGTACGCCGGGATTGCCGGCCTGTGCGGCCCATGTATCGGCCCAGCCGCGATAGCCGCTGTTGAGGATGATCTCCCTGCCGGTGAAGCCGCGGGCGATGCGGGCCGCCGCCGTGGTACCCTCCGCGCCGCCCTTCATGTAGCGCGCCATCTCCGCGCACGGGACCATCTCGCAGACCTTCTCGGCAACCTCGACCTCGAGCGGGCTCAGGAGCCCGGCGATGATCCCTTTCCCGAGTTGCTCGCGTATCGCGGCGTCCATCGGCTCGTAGCAGTAGCCCAGGGTAATCGGCCCGAGCCCGAGCACGTAGTCGATGTAGCTGTTGCCGTCGATGTCGGTGATGCGGCAGCCCTTCGCGCTTGCGAAGTAGACCGGGTACGCCCCGGGCGCATAGCCGGAGGGGCGCTTGCTGTTGGTCTGCGACCCGGCGGGTATCAGCTCGCAGGCGCGGGTGTACAGGTCGATCGATTTGCTCACGTTCAGAAGCTCAGACACTGAAAGTCCCTCCAGTTGGCTGCTGCCTGTGTCCAGGCGCGTGTCGTCTCATCTATCGAATTCAGCGGCGGAAGTGGTCCCAGCCGCCGCGTTCCACGCTCATCTGAGTACCGGTCTCATCCAACAGGCTCGCCCCGTCGCCCTCGATTATGTGGCCGATGTCGACGAGCCGCAGCCCGCGCTCGAGCATCCGGGCGCGGATGTCGTCCGCGGCGGATGGGTCGACGGCAAGCAGCAGCTCGAAGTCCTCCCCGCCCCCTGCGGCCCACTGCAGCGGGTCGCGCCTCAGCAGGCGCGCGCATTCGAGCAGCTCCCTCGAGACGGGGATGTCGGCCGCGCTGATCTGGATGCCGACGCCGGATGCCTCGGCGATATGCCCGGCGTCGCTCAGCAGGCCGTCGCTGGTATCGATCGCCGCATGGACCGCGGGGTCGCCGGACAGTGCGGCGGCCACATCCAGTCGCGGCGAGGGCTCCCGCAGGGCGGTGAGCAGGCCGGGGAAGCAGTCCACGCTGAGCGCGTCTTCGGAGTTGAGCAGATCGACCGCTGCGGCGGCGTCACCCACGCAACCGGTGAGAAGCAGCCGGTCGCCGAGGCGGGCGCCGCTCCGGCGCCAGATAGCACGCGTCCGGGCCCTGCCTACGGCGGTGATGTCGATCAGCAGCGGGCCCGGCGCGGAGACGACGTCGCCCCCGGCAAGCCCGGCGCCGGAGCGCTCGGCCAGCGCCTGCATGCCGACGAAGAGCTGCTCGGCCTCATCGACGGGCCAGGCGGGGTCGATGCAGATGGTGCAGAGGATGGCCAGCGCCTCCCCCCCCATCGCCGCGATATCACTCAGCGCGGCGGCGGCGGCTCGGCCGCCAATCTGGCGGGGCGACATCCACTCACGGCGGAAGTGGCGGCCCTCGACCATGGCGTCGGTGGACAGGAGCACGCCGAAGCCCTCGCCGGGCTCAAGCACGGCGGCATCGTCACCGATGCCCGTCGTGAGCGCGGGGTGGGAATGGGTCACCAGCCGCCTGATGCGGTTGATGAAGCCGAATTCACCGATGTTGGAGAGGTCCATAGCGATGGCTGCCGCAGGGGCCGGGTGATGGTCAGGACCGGGCTATTCGGTTGACTCAAGCCGCGGCGGACGACGAAAGAAGACGTGCCGGGGTCAGGTCTTGAAGATTCATTTTTGGCCCATAGCGGGGGAATAGCGACAGGACAAGGGAGCAAAAATGAATTTTCAAGACCTGACCCCNNCCCCAGCCGTGGAATAGCCCGGCATTGGGATGCTAACACACAGACGCCCGGACCTGAGGCTCCGGGCGGTGTCAGATATACTCGCAGTTGAATGGGCGCGGGACACGCAGAGTGTCACATGTCCCAAACGCGACTGGTCTCGTCACCGTCGCCGCCGCCGCGCGGATCATCGAGGCTCTGGAAAATGCGCTGGACGAAGACCAGAAGCTCCTTGGGGTTGAACGGCTTGGTCAGGTATGAACTGACACCCGACTGCCACCCCTTGAAGATATCCGCGTCCTGCGCCTTGGCCGTCAGCATGATGACGGGGATGTCCTTGTACTTGGGATCGGCTTGCAGGTTCTTGAGCACCTCGAAGCCGTCCATGCGGGGCATCATGACATCGAGCACGATCATGTCGGGAATGTCCTCGGCGACCTTCTCGAGTGCCTCGACACCATCGTACGCGCTGATGACATCGTACCCGGCCCGTGTCAGGTTCACCTCAACGAGACGGACAATATGCCGCTCATCGTCAACAACGAGGATTTTCTTCGCCATGTTGAGCCAAGTCCTCCCTCGACACTCTAAGCCGAGTTACTCAGTCGGTCATGCCGCCGCAAGGCGCCGACCTCAGACCATGCCAGTATAGCAAAGGCCCCGCCGCATTGTCAACAAAGCGCCCAACGCCCACAGGGCCACCTGTGGCTGCTGCACCCCTTCGCCGTTGGGGGCGTGTTGTCCTCCCGGCGTGCGGAGTTTTCCACACTCACGTGACCAAATCGGCCAGATCAGCGAAGCGCTCGCGGAGGTCCTGGTAGAGCCCGCGGTAGATGGCATAGTAGCCCTCATACGCCTCCGAACGCCCGGCGTCGGGAGCCGTGGTATCCACCACTGAGATGGCCGCATCAGTCGCGTCGGCCACGTTGTCATAGAGCCCGGCGCCCACGGCGGCCAGCAGAGCCACTCCGTAGGCCGCGCCCTGGTCTACATTGATCGTGCAGATATCATGCCGCAGGACATCCGCCTGCACCTGCCTCCAGAGTTTGCTCCGCGAGCCGCCACCCGATGCGCGCACCTGTGTGAAGTCGACTCCCAGGCCGGCGATCAGCTCGAAGCAGTCACGCAGGCCGAAGGACACGCCCTCGAGCACGGCCCGGATCATGTGGCGCTTGTCGTGAGTCAGGTTCAGCCCGAAGAAGACCCCGCGCGCGTGCGGGTCCGGGTACGGGCAGCGCTCACCGGTCAGGTACGGGAGGAAGATGAGCCCGTTGCAGCCCAGCGGCGCCTGCGCGGCCTGCGCGGTCATCAGCGCGTAGGGGTCTACACCCATGTTGCAGGCAATGCCGACCTCGGCATCGCACAGGCTGTCGCGCATCCAGCGCAACGAGCCGCCGGCGGAGAGCATCGCGCCCATCGTGTGCCACTTGCCGGGGACGGCATGGCAGAAGGTGTGGGTGCGCAGTTGCTCGTCCATCAGCGGCTCATCAAGGTAGACGAAGACTACGCCCGATGTGCCGGTGGTGACCGAGATCAGCCCCGGCCGCACGATGCCGTTGCCGACCGCCCCGGCGGCCTGATCCCCGGCGCCGCCGACCACGGGGGTGCCCTCGAGCAGCCCAGTCAGCGCGGCTGCGGGGGCGTTGATGCGCCCGCTGACCTCCGGTGACTCGTAGACCGCGGGCAGCTTCGCGGCATCCAGCCCCAGGCCGTCGAGCATCGGCCCCGACCAGCGCCGCCTGGGCACGTTCAGCAGGCACGTGCCCGACGCGTCGGACACCTCCGTGGCGAACTCACCCGTGAGCATGAAGCGGATGTAGTCCTTGGGCAGCAGCACCATCGCCACGCGGGCGTAGTTGTCGGGCTCCTCATCGGCCAGCCAGCGGATTTTGGGCGCCTGGAAGCCGGTCAGGATCGGGTTGAGCGTCTCGGCGACGACGGTCTCCGCGCCAATCTCACTGGTCAGCGCCTCGCATTGAGCGGCGGTGCGCTGGTCGCACCAGAGGATCGCCGGGCGGACGACCCTGTTGTCGGCATCGAGGAACACAGAGCCGTGCATCTGACCGGAGAGCCCCACACCGGCGATATCGGCCGGGTCTACGCCCGAGGCGCCGATGACATCGGCAATGGCGGTGTGAGAGGCCTCCCACCAGTCGGCCGGGTGTTGCTCGGCCCAGTTGGGGCGCGGTGTGAGCAGGGGGTACTCCCTGGTGCTGTCGGCCAGCACCGTCCCCTCCTGGTCGATGAGCAGCGCCTTGGCGCCGCTGGTGCCGACATCAAGGCCGATCAGGTACTTCATTGTGCCTCAGCCTCGCTTTGGCCGTTATCGTCTCCGCGGTCGCGACGGGTCGTCTCTCAGACCTCGCTGATTGTCACCTTCGCCCCGGCACGCACGGACTTGAACACCGTCGGGTCGCCGTCGATCTTGCCCAGCACATCCACCGGGCTGGCGGGGCGGATCTCGTCGCCGCTGCTCATCGGGGTGGGCCCGAAGAAGATGCAGAACGCCGTGCCCGGCGGCCAGTAGCCCAGGTCCCCAAGGTCGACGGTGGCCTTCGGGTCCTCGGGCTCGATGTTGATGCCGATCGAGAAGTAGATCTCATCGCCCCACGTCTGGGCGGTGGCCTCGATCGGCAGATTCTCCGCGATCGCCGCGGCGGTCTTCGACTCGTTGAGTGTCGCCTCGACCGAGACGTCACCGGCGGTTATCTTGATCTTGTTGGCCATGGTATGCCTCCTGTGCGGTCGCGCCTGCTACCAGGATCGCTCGAACGCGCCCACTTGTGTTGACCTCGCGATCAGTCGGTCCCATTCCTGCTGGGAGAGGCCCGGCCCGTCGTCGGGGAAGTCCGGGTCCGCCTCCCACCAGTCACCATCCGCGGACTTGACGGCCAGGAGCCACTCCCGGCCGGCCTCGAACCTGTACCTGACCAGCAGCGTCACCCGCCCCGCGTCCTCGACGATCTCGTAGAAGCCACTCGAGTAGTGGGACGGCGCGAAGAGCATTGGCCAGCCGTCGCGCTGCCTGAGCACCTTGATGATCTCCGCCCGCGCCGTGATGTGGACGACGATGCCCTCGGGGGCATACTCAATCCCCTCTGCGGTAAGGTACCCCTTTGAGCGCCATTGCATCTGCTCCAGGAAGGGGCGCAGCCAGGGCCCGACCAGCACCACAAACGCAAGAGCGATGAGCAGGGGGCGGTTCGGAGCCCTCCCGAACCCAAGGAGCCACTCCCGCAGCGGATGCAGGTGATGTGACCCGTCGGCAGCCATCTGCCCACACTCTCTTCAGGCCTGGCAGAACATGTTCAGGTAGCGCAGACCCTGGACGAAGCCGGCCTCGCGGCCGACGGCCCCGTCCTCGTGCTCGATGCTCAGAACGCCGTCATAGCCGGTCCGCCGCAGCCTGCTGATGTACTCGCCCCAGTCGATGACGCCGAAGCCGGGGATGACATAGCGGAAGTGGTTGCGGTTCTGGTTGCCGTAGTGGCGCAGGACATCCTGCCGGATCTCGGTGTCTTTCGCATGGGTATGGAAGATGCGGCTCGCGTACCTGTCCAACCCATAGAGGTAGTCGATGCCCATCCAGACGAGATGGCTGGGATCGTAGTTGAGCCCGAAGTTCTCCGCCGGGCACACCTCGAATATCTGGTCCCAGTTGCCGAAGTGCTGGATGTTGGTGGCGAACCAGTTCTCCATGGCGACCTTGATACCATCGGCGGCGGCGTCGCGGCACAGCTCGTTGAAGAACGGGCCGGCATCCTGCTCGATGACCTGCTCGCGCTCCTGGCCCAGCGGCGGCAGGCCGGCGATGCAGCAGAGCACGTCGACATCAGTCTTCGCGCACGCCTCGAGCGCGAGCTTGAGCTGGTCGCGGGCGGCCTGTTTCGCGGTCGGATCACCGTCGGTCACGTTGACATAGCAGGCGTAGCTGGATATCTGCAGGCCGGCGGCGCGGACCTTCTCGGCCGCCTGCACGGGGTCGTCCTTGCCCAGATCGAAGTGCTTTGTGCCGGGTCGGCAGGCGATTTCGAGCGATACGAAGCCCGCCCCGGAGGCGAACTTGATGACGGTATCGAGGTCTTCATTGGCAAACGGCGCGGTGAGCATCCCTACGTGCATTGGTCTTCTCCCTGTCTATGGGTGGAAATCGCGTGATAGAGCATTCGCCGTCGGCAGCGAAAGGCCTTCCGTCTGCCGGAGGGGATCAAAAGGGGTAGCGTCTTCACTCACCTGGGAGTGTCGTCTGCCGTTCTCCCCCCTCGTCCCGCCGGCCTGTTCCGTCTCGTCGTNNGGGGGGCCGGGGGGGTGAGGCCGCGGGCGGCGCCACGGGCTACCCCCGCAGACAGAAGCAGCGCACGGCTTCCTCCGCGCACAGCGCCACCATGCGGTGGGCGTTGCCCGTGTCCATCGCCTCTGAGAGCGACATGGCGGTGTTGCAGATTGAGAAGAGGGGGCCGAAGCCCTTCTCGTGAAGTTGGTTGGCGTCGAGGTCGACACCGCCTGCTATGACGATATTCGGGCAGCCGACCTGCCTCGAGATGCGCACCGGGCCGCTGGGCGCCTTGCCGAAAGCCGTCTGGTAGTTGATGGCGCCCTCGCCGGTGATGATCAGGTCGGCGCCCTGCGACTTGCCCGCCAGGTCGATGGCATCGAGGACGATATCGACACCCGGCTCGAGCTTCGCCCCACAGAAGGCCATGAGACCCGCGCCGAGCCCCCCTGCCGCGCCGGCGCCGGGGATATGGGCCACGTCCAGCCCCAGGTCGCGCTTGACGACCTCGGCGAAGGTGCGCAGCGCGGCATCGAGTTGCACGACCATCTCGGGGTCGGCGCCCTTCTGGGGTCCGTAGATGTATGCCGCACCGCGCTCGCCGTCGAGCGGGTTGTCGACGTCACAGGCGACACGGAAGCGCGTCTGGGCGATGCGTGGGTCCATGGTGGAGAGGTCGATACGGTGCAGATTGGCCAACTCCCGGCCGCCACAGCCGGATGGGAGCGGATTGCCCTCCGCATCGAGCAGCGTGACGCCCAGGGCCTGTGCCATGCCGGCTCCGGCATCATTGGTGGCGGAGCCGCCGATGCCGACGATGATGGTGTCGGCGCCGCGCTCCAGTGCCGCCTTGATGAGTTGGCCCGTGCCGTAGGTGGTGGTTCGCGAGGGGTCGCGCCTGTCATCGGGCACCAGCGGGAGGCCGGAGGCGGCGGCCATCTCGATGACGGCAGTGCTCCCGTCTCCGAGTATGCCGAAGCGCGCCTCGACGGGCTCGCCGAGCGGGCCGTGGACCTGCTCGGTGATGAACGTCCCGCCGGTGGCGTCGACAAGTGACTGCACGGTGCCCTCTCCCCCGTCGGCCATCGGCGCGGAGACGATGTCGGCATCGGGTAGATAGCGCCGAATGCCCTCCTCCATCGCCGCGCACACCTGTGCGGCGGTGAGTGAGCCCTTGAACGAGTCGGGTGCCAGCACGATCTTCATGGCTTGCTGAGCCCTCCGGATTGTGAAAACAGG
>DPJP01000205.1 GCA_003542955.1 Armatimonadota bacterium | reverse complement strand
GGGGCCGGGGGTGAGGCAGGCGGCCCCCTCTACCTCCTCGTACTCCCATCCGGCAGCGTGATCGTCACATCAACAGGCGCGATGACCTCGTAAACGCCCTCCCGCACCAGCCGCACACTCACCGTGTACGGCCAAACGACCTCGTCACCAACGCCATAGTCGTAGACCTTGAACCAGCTTCCCTCCGGGAACTCCGCCGCGAGCTTCTCCGCACTCGCCTCCGGATGCAGCGCCGGGTCAATGATGGCGCCCGTGCCGCTCCTGCACTCGAGTATCTGGTACTGCGCCTTGTCGTCGGCGGTGTGTACCCGCGCGCCGTGGTAATAGCGATAGCCCTGGAGCTGGAACGGCGTCTGGCTCTTGACCACGTGTGCGTCGGCGCCGGATACCTGTCCCGTCGCGACCAGCGGATCCATGTTCAGTGTGAGCTTCACTCCGCCGTCGACCTCCTCCGCCGCCAGGACCTTGTACGCCACCCGGCGCACGGTGTTGGCGATGAAGATCGAGTTGCCCACCATCGCCTGCGGCGCCGGGGGCGAGGGGGAGATGGTGATGCCTGCGGCATTGTGGTCCACGGCCACGATCCGCCCCCGGTACTCGGGGCTCTGCAGCGTGATGCCGAGGCCGCCCCTGGTCAGTTCGGTGCCACCGATGAGTGACACCGCCACCGGGACGCCGTCTTTCTCGGCCCACAGCCCGAAGCTGCCGGCAAAGCGGAGGCCGTTCTCAGTCGTCCGCGTGGTGGTTGCGTCGGTTGCGCACAGCACCGTATCGGTTCGCTCACCCGCCTCCACGACGACGCCCTGCGCGGCGAAGCCCGCCTCATCGTTGCCGGTGACGGCGATGGGCGTCACCTTCGTGACTGCCGCCTCCCTGTCGTACGGCTCGATGATGCTGACAAGCTGCGTGCGCAGCGGGGCTTCACCGGTGCGGTGCAGCATCAGCCACTTCATCTCGTACGGGTTGCCGCCGGCCGGCGAGGTGCCGTCACAGACGTTGAGTTCGCTCTGCTCCGGGGCGATGGTCGTCAGCCGCAGGCCCAGGCCGTCCCCGGTCTTGAGCTTCCAGTCGGCGCTGTACGGCCCTGATGGCACGCCCTTCTCCACGTTGTAGAGGTGCGCAAACGCGAACTTGACCCCGCTCCAGCCGTAGCCGCCCTTGGTGCAGCCGTTGGCAGCCAGCCACGTCTCGTCACCGTACGGCACGTCGGGGCCCGCGAGTGTCCCGCCCTGTTGCGCAGTCAGGTCGATGCCGGATGTGCTGAATTCCCCCTCCTGGCAGTGGAACGGCCACCAGTGCTCGTCGCCGCCACTGATACGGTAGAAGTCCACGCAGTAGAAGCGCTCGGGGTCGATATCAATCAACGCCAGCGTGCGCCGCTGCCAGTGGTCGGGGTCGATGTTGATGACCTTGTTGCTGCCGGACTGGTCATCGAGCTTCTCGGCGCGCGTCTGCGTGACCTGGGCGATCCCGGCATCGGCGCAGTACTGTGCCGTTGCGCTCATCCGCTCGTACGGGAACTGCCGGGCCCCGAAGTGGCTGGTCCAGGAGTGCTCCCAGTAGCCCCAGTTGCGCGGATAGCCCATGTGTTCGAGGAACACGCCCTCGTGCGCCTGCAGGCCGTAGCTCATGATGTCATCCTGCGTATGCCCGCGCGGACGGCCGTAGATGGTCCAGAACGCCCGCTTGTTGTCTCCGGCGCCACTGCGGAGGATAGAAAGCCCGTAGCCGTCATAGAGCGAACTGGAGTCGTTCCAGTCATCCGGCAACTTCGCGGCCTCGGCGGCGATCTGCTCGCGCGTGTAGGGGAAGTCCCCCGAGGGCGTCCAGCCCCCGCCGTGTATCAGCGCCCAGGCGAACTTCGGGTCCGGGAAGTAGCGGTAGACATGCTCGAACGCCGAGGGCCCTGCGTCGTGATAGGCGATCTTCGGCAGCTTCTTGAACTCCGGCGGGCTGCCGCCGTCGCCCACCTGTGGGAAGGCGCGGTCGATGGTGACCGTATCAATGCAGAAGTCGAAGATGTTGCGGTAGCGCAGCGACTNNCGACCGGGTAGCGCTCCGGGTGTCGGGCCCGCATCCGCTCGATGATGTCGACAATCGGCGTCAGCCCGGTCACGTGCGCGGAGTTGTAGCCGCCGGTGGACTCGAATGGCGCGCCGTCGCGGTAGTAGGTATTCGGCGCGAAAACGATCATCGGGTTGAACTCGAACACCGCGCCGTAGTAGAGGAAATCCATGAACTCGTCGCCGCGCTCGTAATCGAGAACCTCCGCCATCGCCGCGAAGCCCCACTGCGACATCGGCTCATTGGATGCGCAGGAGGCGTCCATGCTCCCCTGCATCCAGACGGCGAACAGGTTCTCCTCGATGAAGCGGCGGACGTCCTCATGGGTATTGATGTCGGTGAAGCCCTTCGAGTGCAGGAACGGGATGATCTCCGGGTCCTTGTCGATTGCCGGGAATACCTGGTCGTAGGCCAGCGCATGGGCACGCTGCTGGCCGGGCTGCTCGATGGGGTACGTGTTGAAGCCGCTCGCCCGGAGGTACGGCCCGCTCTCGAAGCGGTCCTGGCCCAGCCGGTTGACCTGCCCGACGTTGTTGCGGTGCCGATGATGGGTCATCGTCGCCAGGTAGGCATACTCGGCCGCAAGACGGCACAACGCCACCAGCGTCTTATGCACATAGCGGATGTCTCCCGTGGCGACGTAGCTGCCCGCGCATGAGGGAGCCACGGTCATGAACCGGCGGCAATACTGCTGGCAGATCTCCGCGACGAAGCCGTAGTGTTTCCCGTCGCGCACGTAGCCGCCGCCGATGGCGTCATCGGGAAACTCCCCGCCGGTGAAGTCGCCGTTCGCGAAGTCGTTGCTCGGGTAGACCTCGTCACCGATGGGGCACTGGATCTTGAAGTCCCAGGGCGGCATCGACTTGACGAAGATCCACGGGTAGTAGGCGCGCTTGGCGTAGATGTCCTTCCCGTGCACCGGGCAGCCCTCCGGCAGGTTGACCCAGTGCCAGCGCGGGATTGTCGAGTCAGGCTGCATGTCCCACAACACGTCATCCGCCACATCAAGCCAGCCGCCGCTGCCCTGCTTGCTCAGCGCCTCCGCCCCCGTGGGGAAGACCTGGCGCTGCTTGAGCTCCGGCAGCGGCTCACCCAGCGGCCACCGCCGCGGCAGTTGCGTGCCTTTGAGTTCCCTGAACTCCCGGAGGTCCTCGAACGACCAGATCACAAGCGGCACCGTCAGTTCGCCCTCCGGGTGCGCGAACACGATCTCGGCCTGCTCCGCCGGGGCCACGGAGCGGAAGTAGTACCTGCGGGTGTCAGACGTCGTCGGCAACGGCGTCTCGTCGAGCAGTTGCACGCACTCCGGAGTCGTGACGGCTATCCGGGGCGCGGCTGCCGGCGCCTTCACCGCGACCATGAACAGTCTGCCGACGCCGACGGCATCCGGCGCATACGCGATCCTCGCGTCCATACCAGTCTCCTGTGCGGCGCAGTACGCTCCCTGCAGCGCTGCCGTCAGCACTGCGGCGATGGTAAGCAACGAGAGCGCGAGTCGTGGTCTCATGGTGACCTCCCGCGTGGTCTAGTCGTTCGGGGTATACGGCTCGAACAGCTCCGAGTAGCTCGATCTGGCGATGAAGTAGACGCTGTAACGGACCGTGGCGGTGCTTGGCTCGAAGGCCACGGGTTTGGTGTGCCCACCGATGAAGTCCAGGGCCATGCACGAGTGTGATGAATGCTCGTCCTCGGGCCCCTTCTCCTCATCCCCGTCGAAGAAGCTCATGCCGGCGTTCGGCAGCGACTTCCACTCCGCGTCATTGCTGGTGACCAGTATCGACTCCCGCGGGCCGGAGACGGCCATCCAGATGCCGTAGCCGCGATCGAGTTGCGCCGGGCTACGATACGCCTCCGGCCCCAGCGGGCACGGGCAGTCGGCACGTTTGTCGCGCAGCATGATCCAGTCGCCCGCGCTGTTCTCATACTTGTGCGACCAGTCGTCATTGATATCCCACCACACGTCGGCGTAGCGGTACTGAGCGCCCTCCGGCGCCGTCACCGACAGGTCGACATCATAGTGGTCCCTGAAGAACACCATCGTCTTGGAGAACTCGATGGCGCCCTTCTGATGATCGCTGCGGCGCTGGAGATGCCCGGTCAGCACCAGGGCCGGGTGCCCCTCGACGGTCCGGGCCTCGGCTGTCACGAAGGTGTTCTTCATCGTGACATAGCCCTGTATCTCGGCTACATCAGCACCCGTGAACGCGATGTTGTCGAAGAATCTGCACATCGGGGCGAAGGCGTACTCCGGTGTCCAGAACTGGTCCAGGCGACGCCCGGTCGCCGCGGTGATGCGCACCTCGACACCGGCATACCCGTGCTCCCGCGCCAGCCTGAGCCGGTAGAAACCCGTGTCGATGACATAGTCGCCGTTGTCGGCCTTCTGCACCCAGTCACCCGGTTCGGCCTGCGATACACCCATGGTGCCCATCAGCAACCAGACCCCCAATGCGACAGTCCGCGGATAGCCCATTGCCTCGCTCCCCGCGCCCCTGGGCGCTACGGCTTCGGCATCAGTTGCAGATCGTCAAACCAGACGCTGCCCTTCGACTTGCTCCAGACAAACACCTCGAACTCCGGGTGCCCCGGCTCCGGGTGAAACTCCCACTCGAACGGCGCCCACTCCGCCGACGGCGGGAACGGATCGCTCTCCACGTACTGCTGCTTCAGTTCGCCCGCGGGCGTTCCATTGAATGACGCTCCCACCCGCTGATCGCCCTCGGTCCGGTAGTACCCGCTGAACAGATAGGTCTGTCCGCCCTGCAGCTTGGCCGGTTGCCCGACAATCAGGTACAGCGGGTCGGCGATGCCCGTCAGTCTCACGGCATTGCCGCTGCGCCCCTCCCCCTCCGCAACCACCGTCTCGTACTGGGTCTCGGGCTTGCGGCCCCACGCCGCGTGTCGCCAGTGAGTTGCGAACGCTGCCCCGCCGCCCTGCTCGAAGTCCCCGTTCAGCAGCAGAGGTGATGTGTCAAATGCCACCGCAAGCGTGAGTGTATTGGCATGGGGCGTGGCGTCCGGCACACTGAGCGAGAGCGTGTGCTTGTCGCGGGGAAGCTCGCCGAGCCGAAGCGCGATGGTCGCGCTCCTGCCGTCGTCGGCCGTCTGGATATCGACCGCTCCGCCGAAGTCGGCGAGNNGCGAGTGCGCGGCCGCTGAGTGTAACGATAGCTCGACCCGCGGCAATCGGGTTGAGTGCGTCCGTCACCGTCACCAGGACCCTCTGGGGCGCCTCCAAGAGCCACCCAAGCTCCAGCCTTCCGGCCTCTGGCTGCATGTCGGCGTCATCGACCTTCACAAGCGTGAGTTGAGGCGCCTCGGTGTCGGGCAGAGTGAGCCAATCGGGCCGGCTCATCAGCACGATGGTATGCTCGCTGCCGTGCGCGGGGATCGAGCACCGTAGCGCGCCATCCACCTCGACGACATCCAGGGATGACCACTCACCGCCGGGTGGCAGATAGACCGGCCCGTCGGCGGCTTTCCCCGGCCCGAACGTGATCGTCACCGGCGTCGTCGAGCAAAGCGAGAACGCCTCCAGGCTGTAGTCGGCGGCCGTCGACACCGAGGCCAACAGCAACAGCGTCCCGAGTGCCGCATAGTGGGCACGCGCAAGTACGTTTCTCATACCATTCCCTCCGGTCTGGTGCCGCGGTCTGTCTACCCGCCCCCGACCGTCACTCGCGCCTCGGCGTCGGCGAGCGGTTCTGTATGCGGGATCAGGCTGTCCTGGGCGTGCAGTCTGATCTGTCCGTCCGCATCGCGCCGGGCCACCGCCGTCAGGGGGGCGCCGGGCGTGATGCTCAGCGTCGGTTGGCCGTTGATGCTGAGCCTGGTGCCCTCCTGGAGGTACACGTATCTCCACGGATCCCCCAGGCTGACCACTGCGAATTCGCCGTCATGCTCCACTACATGGTTTTCGCCGACGACCACCGGCCCGCCTGCGGTGACCAGCGCGACCCGCTCGCCGTCGACATCGACAAGCACGCCCCTGGCGCCGCCCTCGATCGGTTCGACTGTGGCCCTCGGCGTCGGCTCCACCACTTCCATGCCGCTGGCGATCTCGAAGGTCGCGTCATCGAACCATCCCGAGCCGTCGCCGCTGTAGTACAGGCCGATGCAGGCGGTCTGCGTGCCCTCCGGCGCCACGGTATCGAGCTGCAGATGTGTCCAGTCCTCAGGAGTGCCCCGCTCGGTCGTTATGGTCTTGAAGCACTTGTCGGGCCCGAAGAAGTGGATGGCCAGGTAGCCGCCGCCGGTCGTGGTATTCGCCGTGCGCAACCAGGCCTCCGTGTGGAGTTCGGTACCCGGATCGACCTTCACCTTCGGGCTGTAGTAGTAGCCGCTGTGGTCGATGCGGCCCGAGAACTCGCCGCTCCGCTTGACCTCCGCGTCGATCACATGGTTGGGCAGGTCCTCGTTTGCTCGCGGGGTCCAGCCCTGCATCCCCGACTCAAATCCCGTATTCCGGACCAGGCTGCCGGTGCCGAAAGCCGCCGGCTGCAGAACGGAGATGATCCGCGCCTCCGGCAGCCTCTGCGTGTACGCACGCAGGAACTCCCCATAGCTCTCGGCCCCGGGGTAGGCCTGCGCTCCCGTCTCCAGCGGCTGCGAGCCCGTGAACCAGCAGTGCAACTGCGACTTCCCGCCCTCGATGGTCCAGCCGTTGCCCTCGACCTGCTTGCAGACGCTCTGGGGCCCGGCCTGAAGCAGCACGTTGTAGCTGTGGGGTTCCGGCGCTCTGATATCGTCCACCATCACGAACACGTGGGGCTTGAGGTAGAAGATGGTGCGGCTGAAGTCGTTCAGCACCGTCATTTCATCGGTATTGTAGGCCGGCGCCGCCTGCCCCCGCACATAGTCGAGCACATCGGAGCTCAAGAACCTCTCGATCCTTCCGCCGGTCCTCTTCACTTGCTCATGGCCCGGGGTCGGGAATGCCTCATCGAGCATGAAGCCGTCGTCAATATCCATCACCATCGTCGCATGGCCCATCGAGCCCTGGCTGAACTTCGTCCGCGCCCCGCCGGAGCGATCTCGATAGCCGCGGTCGGTGATGATCCACTCGCCCATGTGGCTGATGACAANNGCCTGGAGGGGTTCCAGGTCGGCTGCAGCGGGTTGATCTTCTGCGCGTCGAAACGCAGGAACTGGTGCAGTGTGGCGGGGCGGATGGCCCCGATCTGCTCGAGGTACCAGGCCGCATCGGTCGAGCCCCTGACCGCCAGGATCGACATTGTCTCAGGGAAGCCCCGCATCGGGCTGCCGTCGCCGTAGCAGGGCATATCGCGCCCGTCCGGTGTCATGTTCGAGATGGTGTAATGGGGCATCGTCGCCAGGAAGGGATGCTCGAAGAGGTCGCTCTCGATCTCCGCGGCGGTCATCGCATCGAGCACATGAGCGAAGTTGTCCATGAGGTAGGTGCCATACATCGGCCCCTCGAACAGCCCACCGTCCTCCCCGCACATATCGAAGGACACCTTCGTCAGCTCGATCGCCTGCCGCAGGTACTCGCCACCGGCCGGGTCTTCGGGCCGAATCGCGACCGCCGCGCAGGCCAACCCCGCCGTGATCACCGCGTAGCCGTTGGTCTCGGGCGGATAGTGCCGCACGTATGCCAGGCTCGGCTCGATACCCTTCTCGATGATAGCCGCGCGCAGCCTCGCCCGCTCAGCCTCAGTCAGCGTGTCATAGCACCAGTCGTAGAAGAGCCCGACGCACTTGGTGATGTGCCCCGTGTCCAGGCACGCTTTGACTCGCCCCCCCGAGTAGCTCGGATCACTCCATACGTCCCAGTTTGCGAGGTGCATGGCGATGGTCTTCGCGGCATCGGCGTACTTCCTGTCGCCTGTCACCACGTAGGCGGCGGAGAGTGATTTCAGGCGCACCGTGATGGCGTCATCGCGCTGCTCCTGCGTCATCGCCGTCCACGGCGGGTAGCTGGGCGAGCTGTCGTGGCGCGGCGGCGTGGCATCGCTCAGCGTGTACGTCCACGGAGTGCCGTCCCCGCCGTAGTTGGCCGGGATGACGACCGAGTAGCTGTAGGGCTCCGCGGCGAGGAACCGATCCGCCTGTGCCAGAAGCTCCTGCCACACCTCGGCGGTGCTGAAGCCGAACCTGTTGGGTGTTGTGTCCTGTGCCATGGCCCGCACCGTTGCGACCATGTCGGCATTGATGAGAGTACACGGGTGCGCCAGCCGCCCGGTCATATTCCCGTCTGCGTGCGCCATAGTGCTCAAGGCTCCCAGCGCGGCGGTGGATGCGGCTATGAAAAACGCGATGCAGCGTCTGTGGTGCATTGGGTCCAGTCCTTTGGCGATGTGATTGAACACAGGTAAGTGCGCGGGCTCGCAGCCGGAATCCTCCGCGGATTCAGCGTGCCTCATGCAGGTTCCTCCGACGCAATGGCGAACGTGCCAGTTCAGCCGCAGTGTGGAGACCACGCGAGGAGTTGAGCAGAGTGCTCTACAAGCCTGACTGGGAAGATGCCGGCAAGCGTATGACCGCCTGGTGGAACCAGGAGATCATAGACCGTGCCTGCATACAGGTCACCGCCCCGCAGGGCACACCGCGCCCCATCCCCGCGCCCGAGACCATCGAGCAGCGCTGGCTGGATGTCGACTACATCGTGCAGGTCGTCGAGGAGCGCATGCGCTGCACCTACTGGGCCGGCGAGGCCTTCCCGATGCACATGCCCAACCTCGGCCCTGACGCGTTTGCAGCATACATGGGCGCGGAGATCATCTTTAGTGAGGGTACCACATGGGTCAAGCCGATCATCGAAGACTGGGACAATCTCCCCCCCCTCGCGTTCGACTCCTCGATGCCGTGGTGGCAGACGATGGAGAGCATGTGTTACCAGGTGCTCGAGGCGGCCCGCGACAAGTACTTCGTCTCGCTGCCCGACGGTCACGGCGGCTGTGACGGGTTGGCCGCGCTCCGCAGGCCCCAGCGGCTGTGCATGGATATGCTCGACTATCCCGATCAGGTCATGGCAGCGATGCAGTTGATGGATACGGCCAATCAGGACTACTACGAGCGCCTGTGGGCGATCTTCCACCAGTACCAGGAGGGGGGCTCAGGCTTCGTATCCGCATGGGGTCCGGGCAAGACCGCAACAACGCAGTGCGACTTTATCGCCCTGATCTCCCCGAAGATGTCGGAGCGCTTCGTGATGCCGGGGTTGCGCGCGGAGTGCGAGCAACTCGACCACGCCGTGTATCACCTCGACGGCCCCGACGCGCTTGCCCATCTCGACCTGCTGCTCGAGATCCCCGGCATACACGCGATTCAGTGGGTGCCGGGCGCCGGCAAACCGAGCGCAAGCGCATGGATACCGTACCTCAGACGCATCCAGGAGGCCGGCAAGAGCCTCTGGCTGAGCGCCGAAAACCCTCAGGAAGTTGAGACGCTCCTGACCGAACTCAGGCCGGAGGGGGTCATGATCCGCCTGGGCGTCGACTCCGTCGAGACGGCCGACCGACTCCTGAAGCGTGTGGGGGAGATGACCACGGCGCGCCGATAGCCCGCCCTTGCCGCACGCCGCCGATTGGGCTATCCTGACACCGCGTCAACACCATCCGCAGGCGGGGGCCACCGTGCGCCGCAAGCCCAATATCGTGCTCCGCATCATCCTGACATACATGCTCATCGGCTGGCTGATGGCCTTCCCGTCCTACCGGCTGGGCCTGCGGCCGGTATTGGCCTGGTGCGTGTTCGGCATCATGATGATATTCGGCCTGTACCACGCGGGCTGTGCGTATCTGACGATCCACGGCCTGCCGCGATGGCTGCGGCGGAAGCGCGGAGACGACAGCGGGTCATAGCTCAGTTCCTCGCCGCCAGCGCGCGGGTGATCGGCAGCTCCGGCACCCGCGGAAGCTCACGCTCGGGCTTCCACTTCTTCCCGACAGCCACCGCCCCCGCAATCCCCATCGCATCCCTGATGAGTTCCTCAGCCTTGGGCAAAGGTCTTTCCGCCAGCGCCGTCTCCAGCAGCGGAATGCACTCCTCAGCCCATCGCCCGTCGCACGCAGCGATAGCGGCCATTGCGGTAGTCGCACAGATGCGCCCCGGGCGCTCCAGTTCGGAGGAGAGCCCCATCACCATACAAGCCTGCTCGGCCAATTCGGCGNNCCCCCGCCTCATCCGCGGCAACCGTGCGCACGACGTCTGCCTTCACCTCGCCGGCCAACTCGCTGTGCCTGGCCATCGTCAGCGCCGGCCACGCACGCGCGAACGTCGCCACCGAGGGCTGCATCTCGCTCATGAGCGCCAGATCGGCGGGGAGTTGGGTGTCCTGTAGCTCCGGCTCGCCCGCCGACACCTTGACCAATCCGACGAATAACAGGTCTTCCGTTGGGATGGAGCCGGCCGACATCGCCCAGTGGGCGCGGGAGGCCTGGGCGTCGGCGCCTGAGGCCCTGAACATCTCCGCGATGCACGCATGCACGATCTTGGCATCCGGGAAGACCGCGAGGGTGTAGAAGAGGCCCTTCTGCGCCGCCTCGAACTCGCCGCGCGTCAGCGCCCGCAACGCCTCCTGGAAGATACCCCGACCGGCCACCAGGTTCGTCATAGACGTCAGGTAGCTCTGTCCGGATGCGCCGAATATGGCTCCGACGGTGTCGGCGACCGCGATCTGCCTCTGCTCATCGGCAGTCAGCTCTCGGCCGAGGGTCATCAGTCTCTTCGCGCCGATGAGGCCCTCCGCCCGCGAGAGCAGGCCGATGTCATACCCGCCTACTCGCTCCGCGCCAATCGGCAGCACGATGATCTGCTCCTGGGCACTCGGCATTGCGGCGACCAGCAAGACGACGCAGAGCGTGAGTATCACTCTTGTCATGGTGTCCGGCCCTCCTCTGACAGCAGTCTGGTGGCGATAGCATACCCCGTATGGGCGCAGCATGCTACACGATGTGTCGGCCCATGGATGCCCCTCCCGCCGGGCGTGACGACGGGGGCCTGCCTCGGCAGCCCTCGATACGTCCCTCGGGCTTCCTCGTGAGGCCCCTCCCCGGATTCCGTTCCCACACACAGCGGCGGCCGCACCCTCAGGGCACGGCCGCCGCATGGTTCATCAGGTTGCTCCATCCTCTACGCCCAGGTCATCTCGCCCGGCGACTCGAAGATCACGCTCTCCTTCAGCAGCGCGATGGCCTTCTTGAACCCCTCGTTCGGGCTCATCAGGCTGTCCTCATGCTCGATCGACAGCACGCCGTCGTAGCCCGTCATCCGCAGCGTCGAGACGATGTCATTCCACTCCTCGAGCCCGTGGCCGTAGCCGACCGAGCGGAAGATCCACGAGCGGTTGGCTTCGTCGCCGTAGTGCTTGGTATCCAGCACGCCGTTGACGCGTGTGTTCCAGGCATAGACCATCGTGTCCTTGGCATGGAAGTGCTTGATGACGTCGCCCTTGCTCTGCAGCCAGCGGATTGCCGCGCTGGGCTCGATCCCCTGCCACCACAGATGGCTCGGGTCGAAGTTCGCGCACATCTGCGTGCCGCAGGCCTCGCGCAGCTTGATGAGGCTCTCGGGGTTGTAGACCAGGAAGTTCGGGTGCATCTCAAAGCACATGTTGATGCCCTTCCCGGCCAGGAAGTCGTTCTCCGCCTTCCAGTACTCGATGGCGACGCCCCACTGGTACTCGAGCGCCTTCAGATGATCGTCCGGCCACGGCGCGACGACCCAGTTCGGCACCGTGTCCGTCGCCGATCCCGCCGGCAGCCCGGAGAAGCCGTTGACCTCGGTGACACCGATCTTGGCCGCCAGTTCGACCGCCGCCCGGTAGTTGTCATGGCTCTCCTTCGCCACGGCAGCGTCCGGATGCAGCGGGTTGCCGTGCACGCTCAGTGCTGACAGCACCATGCCGC
This sequence comes from Armatimonadota bacterium, assembly GCA_003542955.1. Lineage (GTDB taxonomy): Bacteria > Armatimonadota > Zipacnadia > Zipacnadales > UBA11051 > UBA11051. Next base: position 9,621 of record DPJP01000205.1, on the reverse strand, counting down.
GGCTCTCGATGGCGTTGACGAACTTCTCGCACGACTCATCACAGGCATTGAGCTTGAACGGGTCGCAGTGTGCGTTGCCGGGGAAGTTGCCTGCCCCNNNNCGATCTCCACCGCCTGTAGCCCGCACTCGCAGAAGAAGTCGAGCACCTCCTCGAGCGGCTGGGCACTCCATGCTGCTGACAATGACCCTATCTTCATTTCGTCTCCTCCCGGATACTCACGCTCTGGGTAAGCTCTGCCGTTGAATATGCTCCGACGTCTCAGACCTCCGCCCACTGCCCGTCGACACACGACTTCTCGACTGCCGCGAGCACCTTCTGGATCTTCACGCCGTCCTCGAAGTTCGGGTTGGGCGACACGCCCTTGGCGATACCCTCCATCAGGTCGGCGATGGTGTTGATGAATGTGTGCTCATAGCCGATGTTGTGCCCCGCCGGCCAGAAGCGCGGACCGCCGCCGGGCAGGCCCTGGAACGGGTGGCAGCCGTCGCTGCTCAGAATCGTCCTGAAGCCGGCCTCCTTGCAGTCATCCTCCGCATTGTAGTACTCGATCTCATTCAGGCGCTCGAGATTGAACCGGATGCTGCCCTTCGAGCCGTTGATCTCGAAGCAGTTGGAGTTCTTGTGCCCCGGGGCGAAGCGCGTGGCCTCGAAGGAGCCGATGGCGCCGTTTGAGAACTCCGCCAGCGACAGCGTGGCGTCATCGACGGTGACATCACCCAGTTCTTCGGCGCCGCCGCCGCCCAGCCCGCCGTCGGTCGAGACCAGCTTCGGCCGCTTCTTGACGAAGGTCTTCCACGCCGCGCTCACCCGCGAGATGTCGCCCATCATCCACAGCGCCAGGTCGATGCTGTGGGCCATCAGGTCTCCGAGCGCGCCCGAGCCGGCGACCTCCTTCTGCGTCCGCCAGAACAGCGGGGCGGAGGGGTCCATCAGCCAGTCCTGCAGATAGGTCGCCCGCCAGTGGTAGAGCTGGCCCAGCACTCCCGACTCGATCATCTGCTTGGCCATCCACACCGCCGGGATGCGACGGTAGTTGTGGCAGAGCATGTGCACGATGCCCGCCTTCTGCACTGCCGCCAGCCCGGCCTCGGCCTCCTCGACGCTCATCGCCAGAGGCTTCTCGCAGATGATGTGCTTCCCGGCCTCGGCGGCCTTGATGGCCATCGGCACATGCACGTTGTTGGGGGTGTTGATGTCGATGAGCCCGATGTCGTCGCGCTCGAGCAGCTCATCGAAGTCGTAGATGGCCTCCTGCCAGCCCATCTGGGTTGCGGCGGCGTCAACGGCCTCTTTCGTGCGCCCGCAGATGGCCTTCATGACGGGCTTGACGGGCAGTTCCGGGTAGAAGAACGGCACCTGCCTGTACGCATTGCCGTGTGCCCGGCCCATGAAGGCATAGCCAACCATTCCAACGCCGATCTCTTTCATCGTGGGTTTCCTCCCTTGACGCAACTGCTCCCGAGCGTTCGGGGGCAAATGGACTCCGCGGATGCTCATACCATCGCAAGAGCCTTATTCGTCAAGTCCCGGCCGAGCCCTTCTTTTCCAGTGGATATGGGCACAGGAGGCCGCGCCTCCGCGCGCGGCAGTAGAGGAGCCCGCGCCCAATACTCCGCTTGCGACGTCACGCGGGGTCATGAGGAGGTCGCGCCTCCGCGCGCGGCAGTAGAGGAGGCCGCGCCTCCGCGCGCGGCAGAACAGGAGGCCGCGCCTCCGCGCGGGACCTGTTGCCGTTGTCTGTGCCGTGGCAGTTGTGCCGTTCACCCCCCTCGTCCCGCCGGGCTGTCCCGTCTCGTCGTGTGAGACGGGACAGCCCGGATACAGGGAGAAGGGGGACGGGGGCATACGCGCTAACATAAGTGTTTTCCGAGCGTTGGAGGGGCCGGCCGAGGGCGCGCGGAGCCGTTTGCGCGCGACGGAGACCGGCCCGCGTGTGCCCTTCACGATCATCCCGTCAGCCCCTGGTGGCGTGGTGCTCGCGGACCAGTCTCGTGACGCCGACCCAAACGGCGGGCCGGCNNCTTATGTTAGCGCGTATGGGGGACGGGGGCGAGGCCCCGGACGCCGCACTCAGAACACCCTCAGGAACCATCTCTTGAGCCTGGCCCTCGAATGGATCGGGCAGGGAGCTTCGCAGCCTCCTCACCTCACCACATTCACAGCCCTCAACGCACTCGTCTGCGTGCCGTCCTGGGCCCGTGCCGTCAGCGTACACAGGTAGCGCCCCGACGGCACCGGCGTGCCACTCGCGCCGCGGAGGTCCCAACTCGTCGTGTTGATCCCTGCCTGCTGCAGGCCGCAGGGGATCTGCCGGATCGGCCGCCCTGCGATGTTGCGCACTTCGACTGTCACATCCGCATCGGCGGAGAGCGTATAGGTGAGCGCCACCGCCTGCACCCCGACCTGCTGCGCCTGCATGGTGGTGATGGCCAACGTGGATGCCCCGGCGGGGGAGACCACAAGCTGCATCGACCGCGATGCTGGCCCGCTGAAGGTGTACTCTGCCGTCGTGCGCAGGTTGACTGACTTGCCCGCCGCGCGGTCGGTGAGCGTGAGCCGGTAGTTATTCGGGACGCAACTCAGGTCAGGCACGCGCAGGCCGATGGTGTCCCCGCTATCGCAGGTGACCACGAAATCCCACTTCATCTCCCCGGCCTGCATCGGCAGAACACTCGCCGCCATGTTGCCCTCAGTCGTCGGGAAGTAGATATCCACCGACCCGTGTGACGCCGGCGGATTGGGGATGCGCAGGGCCTTGCAGACCTCCTCGGATGCCACCCCGAGGTAGTTGCAGGCATCGACGCGGCTTCCCGCCTCGGCGACGAGTTGTATCTGCCAGCCGCCCCGCTCTGCGTCGGCCGTGCCAATCTGCAGCGGCTTGACGGAGTCGGCGGCAAGGCTTGCCGCATGCGTCGGACGCCAGCTGACCTGCGTGTTGCGGTGCGCCAGCATCCAGTAGCCCCAGAACGGCTGGAAGGTGTTGTGCGTGGCGTTCAGCGCGTCGGTGATGTTGGCGACCAGCTCGTAGCCGTTGCCCTGGTCGGTCCAGGCGAACGGCTGCAGACCGACGTTCTGCAGCATCGGCTGCAGCGTGGTGGCGTATGTGTAGGGGCTGCACAGCATGTTCCAGCCTGTGTTCACCGCGACGTTGCGGTCGCCGGTAACCTGGTACCCCTCGACCACACGGGCCGTCTGCGCGCCGAAGTGCGCCCAGTAGCCGCGTCCCAGCTCGTATGGCGTCGGCTCGGTGACGGTGACATAGCGGTTGGCCGTCGGGTCCCAGGTGATGACCATCTCCGCGTCGAGCACATCCTCCATCATCTGCGTGCCGACGAGCAACAGCGGCATGCCGATCATCACTCGTCCGGCCGGGAAGACGTGCTGCGCGCCGGGCACCACGTGCTGGGTCATCGCCGCTGAAGCCTGACTGCCGCCGGAGCAGTTCACCGTCAGCGCGATCGTGTACTCCTTGGCCAGTCCGGCGCTGTTGACCGGCGCAGTCCAGATCGGGCTCTCGGCGGAGGCGGCATCAAACTGGCCCGCGTCTCCGCCGCCGACCGCCTCAGCGGTCCAGTGGTATGTCAGGTTGTGCCCCCGCGAATCGGTGACCCTCGCCGAAAGCTGCACCTGCCCGCCTCCGGCGCATGGGTTGAGGCTGCTCCCGGGGGTGCTCACCTCCAGCACGTGCGCGACCGGGTTCACCTCCTGCGTGAACGACTGCTCGTGCTTGACCTCGGGGGCGTCCGCGCAGTATGCCGTGCAGGTGATCGTGTACCGCTGGGTGCCATCTGTGGCGTTGACCGGCGCCGTCCAGGTCGGCTCGGCCGCGTCGGGGTCGTCGAACTGCCCGCCGGAGGCGCTCCACTCATAGGCGACCTCATGGCCGAGATTGTCCGCCACCGCGATGCTACAGACGACGGTACGCCCCGATGCCACCGGGTTGGGCGTGCCTGTCGGGCCCTCGGTGATTGTGACCTCATGCGCTACCGGGCCGACCGCCTGCGTGTAACCTGCCGTGGTCTTCTGCGTGCCACCGGCCCAGCCGACTGCGACGCTGATCTCGTACTGCGCATCCTCGCTGGCGCCGTTCTCCGGCGCCGTCCATTGCGGCGACGCTGAGGTCGTCGAGTCGAAGCTCCCCGCGGGATTGCCGGAGCCATCCATCGCGCCCCAGGTGTATGTCAGCGGCTGAAGACTGGCGTCGACGGTGAAACTGCAGCGAACCGTCCCTCGCGACGATACCGGATTGGGCGAGCCCTGCACGTTGCGCGGCGGCGGCGGCGTCTGCCCCGTGGTGAACATCCACACGCCGCGCCCCTCAAGCGCGGCAATGTCCGCGGATGCGGCGGAGCCGGAGGCGATGTAGAGGCAGTTGTTGCGCACATCGACCTCGTCACTGTCCGCCACCGCGGTGTTGTCGGCCAGTGGGCCGATGTCATAGATGCGATTGCCGTTGGCCCACACCTGGTCGAGCTTCGGCAGGCTCCGCAGCGCGGAGATATCGACGATGTGGTTGTTTTCAATCCACACGTAGTGGAGGTTGGAGAGCGTAGACAGCGGCGCTATGCTGGAGATTTCATTGTCACCCAGCCAGACCTCCCGCAAGCCCGTGCACGAGGCCAACGGCTGAATGCTGGTGATCTGGTTGCTGTTGAGCCACACTGACTGCAGGCTCGTGTGGTTCGCCAGCGGCGTAATGCTTGTCAGTTTATTGCCCCCCAGCCAGACTTCCACCAGTGAAGAGATGCCCTGCAGCGCGGAGATGCTCGCTATCTGATTGCCCTGCAGATGCAGCGTCTGCAGACTCCGCAGTGATGACAGCGGGCTCAGGTTGCTGATGGCGTTGTACTGCAGCTCAAGCGTCCTGAGCTTCGTCAGGCTGCCAAGCTGCGTGATGGTGCTGATGTTGTTGTGGCGCAGGTCCAACTCGACCAGGTTGGTGCAGTACTCGATCCCGGAGAGGTTTGAGATGCCGTAATAGCCCGCCGACAGTGACGTCAGCGCCAGCGCATCGGTTGTCGAGATGCTGCTGCCGGTCGGCTTTCCCAGGGCAAGGCGAACGGCCGACTCCAGATCAGAGTCGGCGAAGCTCACCACCGCGGCGCATGCCGGGAGGGCTGCAATCACGCTCAGGCCGATCACAAGGATCGGGACGATGGACCGATATCGCATCCGCACTGCCTCATCGGGCTCAGCNNATGTCGGGGACCTACCCCGATAGGGAGCCCTCCCGGACGCAACCGTACACCGGCCACATCCCTCCCGTGCCCACCATATAGCAATATCGGTTCCCGGAGGCTGCAACCGAAGCATAGGTTGGCGCTTTCTTGTTACATCCTCGGGAATCGCGACGGCCCGCCGATCCCGGCGGGCCTGCAGTGGTCATCCCTGACGGCGCAACGAGATGGTCAGTCCGTCGCGGTCGCTCTCCCATCGGGCTTGTAGAAGGCCAGGTAGCCGGGGAGTATCTCCGAAGTGCCGAGGCGGCCCGCGGAGTTGGACAGCAGCATCATTCTGCCGCCCTGCAGTACCGCGAAGCCGATGTGCTGGTTCATCCGGGAGCCGTAGGTGAAGCGCCACACGAGGATGTCGCCCGGACGGCAGAGCCCGTCCTCGCGCAGGTTGTAGCCCCGCGAGGGCAGCCCGTCCGCCCAGTCGGCCGCATCGCCCAGGCCCCACCCCAGCGCCTCCGCCATCGTCCTCGCGCAGCGGTTCGTGACATGGGTCACACGTCCGCTTGCCATGCGCTCGATCGCGGCCTTGGTCTCGCCCTGCGCGGGATAGGTCAGCACCAGCCTGTCCGCGAAGACCGTGCTTGTCATGCCCTCGGTGAAGCTCTTGCGCCATTTCGCCAGCTTCTCGAGGCGCTTCTTCTCGGTCTCGCTGCCGGCCGCAACCGCGGCCGTGGCAGGTGACAACTCGGCGACCTGCACGTGGCCGACAAAAGTCCCCGGCACCTGCTCCTCCACGCTCAGCTTGCCGACAGAGAGCGAGACGGGGGCCAGTGGCAGCATCGAGCAGGCGCTGATCGGCGCCGCGCTCGGGTCGGGCAGTGTCTGCGTGGCGGGCTCCAGACAGGTATCGACGCCATCCTGGTCGAGCGTGGCAGTCTGCGTCAGCCACTGCAGCGTGGCGTAGGCATCGGTGCCGAAGTAGCCGCTGCGGCACAGCACGCAGACCTCCGCGCGAACGTGCTCACCGTCGGGGGAGGGCATCAGGTTGTTGATCCAGCCCTCGAACTCGGTCCCCGGATAGTCATCAAAGCGGATGATCACGGGGCTGCCGTGGCGGTACTGGCCCAGATACTCGGGCAACAGATCGGCGTAGACTGTCGCCCATTGCGTGTTGGCGACCCGGAGCAGCTCCGCGCCCGCGCTGACGTGCGCCCCATCGGGTGCGATGCGATCCACAACCATGCCGCTCGTGGGCGCGGTAAGCGTCTGCCAGCGCGGCTCACCCAGGCGCATGAGCGCCTGCGGAATCGGCGGCAAGTCCAGAGATGGGCGCGACCGACGCTCGGCCGCGGCCAACTCGTCGATGCGCTCGGCCAGCGCCTCCACGCCCGGATCAATCCGCGCCCCTCGGTTCCCCAGCGGGCTCGGGAACTCCGGCTGGGTGCTCCGGGGCGCCGCGGGTGCGGTCGAGGGAGGCTGCTGAATCGGGGCGGGGTTGGTCACCGGGAGGCCCGGGAGCTTCTTCGGCGCCGCCTCGGGATTGGTCCGCGCCGCCTGCCGCTTGCGGGCCTGGGCCGCGGCCGTGCGCGTATCCTCGATCCGCGACTTCAGGTCGGCTATCTGTGACTTGAGCGATGCCATCGCGCTCGACAGCTCGCTCTCGCGCTCACGCAGCCCGGCCAGCTCGACGGCCAGCTTCTTGTGCTTCTCGCGATATGGCTCGATCGCGTTGCGTGCCAGCACACCCTGCTTGCACAGCGCCTCCCGCGCCTCGAGGTCCTCATTGGCGGCCCGCAGCGCGGCCTCGGCCCGGCCTATGGCCGCCGGGAGACCGGCCTGCTCGTCGGATAGCCGCCCCAGGTCATCCTGCATCGCCGCGAGTTGGGTCTGCAACTCCGCAGCGTCGTCCGTTGGCCCCTCGACATCGGACGGTTGGGGGGTATCCTCCACCTCGACGCGGAAGCCGCCCGCGTTGGCATCCCGCGCGATGCCGACGAGCTTGGCGGGCGCAGCCGACGAACTGGTCACCATCGGCTCCGTGGGTGTGTTCTGACGTAGAGTGGGCTGTGCTATGTGGATGCGCTGCGCCCGGCCTGCGGTCGAGGTCGGCGACGGATACGCGCCTGAGGGCGATGGGTGCAGAATCGTGAACGGTTGATCCAGGTACTGCTTCGCCACCTGCTCCGCCCTGGCCNNGGGCAGGATGCCGGTGTCATACAGTCGCACCAGCGGCGAGCCCGGCGGGAAGAAGCCCACAGCCGGAAACAGGTACTCGACAATCGAGTCGGCGCCGGCGCGCACGGTGTAGGTCGAGGCCAGCGCGGTCTGCTGACGCAGGTAATCGGCGGGGTCAACCGTGCCCACGCCGATGATCAGCGTGGCGCGCGGCGCAAGCAGCAGTCCGCTCGGGGAGACGGGTCGTGCGCTCTCCGGGGCCGCCTGCGTCTCGAGGCTGGGGGCCAACGTCGGCATGCCCCACTCGCGAGGGACCTGCTGCGGGGGTGTCGCCGCATGCAGCAACGAGCCGCCCGCCACAATCAGGCAGGCAACCACAAGAGCCACTCGTATCATCATACGAGCCGCCGTGGATTGCATCCGCTGCGTCCCTCTCTGCTGTGATGCGCACTGCTGCATATTCATGCTCTGGTTACTCAGACGAGTCTACCATGCCCATAGTTGCTTTGCCAAGAGTGGATTTAACAATTTCGCTACACAAACGCGACATCGCCGAACACAACGTCACACTCCGTTGGTGTCATCAGGTGACTGCAGCCTCAACACCGGCGCCGCGTTCAACACTGGAATGCGTTTCGGAGGAGAGCACCAACCAAATCCACACAAAGCACCGATGCACTCGGCGAGGTCCCACCATCGCGCATCCAATGCTCACAGACGTCAAACGCCGCCGTGGCATTCCCGGTTCCCGGCTGTGGTCGACGTCCGGACGGCCGGGCTGCTACGCATATCGAGGCAGCGCGCTCGGTCAGCGCCCCTTCATCTGCTCCATGTACTCCTGGATGGCCGGGAGCGCGACCAGCTTCTCATAGAAGAAGTTGTTCACCAGGTTGATCACCTCAGCGCGGGCGGCCTCCGCCTCCGGCATCAGTGCCTCGCCGGTGCGCTGCCGCGACAGGCTGTCCTTGAAGCGGAGCAGATAGCGCACGATCTCGGTCTCCTGGTCACCCTCGAGGGTCCTGATGACCGNNAGGATCAGCTCATCGGCCTGCCCCAGCACATTCTCCATCGAGATCGAGGAGCCCGGCTGCGTCGCATCGTCAACGGTGCGGATGAGTGACCACACCTGGTAGAGCATCGTCGTCGGCTCGTCGAACAGCTCGCGCAGAAACGCCGCCTCCGGGTAGCGCCCCGTCAGCCGGAAGATGTTGTAGAGGCGCTTTGCCACCTTGCCGTAGTTCAGGTCCTTGACCAGGTACTTCTGCACCTCGCGCTGCAGGGCCGCCACGTAGTCATCAAGCGCATCCGCCGACACGTGCTTGGCCAGCTTGGCGAAGATGGGCACCGATGTCGCGTCCAGGTACACCTCCTGGAAGTACGGGTCCAGGTAGGCATCCAGCGGCGTGATCGTCCCGTCCGGCGCCTCCCACGTCACATCGAGCATGTTGCTTGCGTTGGCGAGTTGGTGGCGGTCGGGGTCGGCGACGACCCAATCCAGCTTGCACCAGCCCGGCTCCAGAGCCACGTCATCCCAGGAGATCACCGCCGGCTCTCCCTCCGGCGTGAAGCCCTCGATCCGCCCCGCCTCGATGTCGCCCGGCGTCCAGGCGATGGGCGAGCCTGCGACGAAAGTGCGCTCACCCCGGACGATGTCGAACGGATATGAGCCGAACTTGACCTCGATGAGCTGGTAGGTCGGACCCTTGACGCTGCTCAGGGCCTTCTTCTTCATGATATCGGCCAGGATGCCGCACGCCTCATCGCGCGTGTCGGCNNTGTCGGCGATGATGTTGACCCGCTCGAAGTAGTCGGCATCGCCCGGATAGCTCTGGATCTTCGACTGCGCCGCCGATCCGGAGAGCGCAAGCGCGGTCTCCACCATGCCGGGCACATCCTCGAACTCCACCAGCCGCCCGATCTCACGGAAGTGCTCGAGGTCCTCGGGGGAGAAGTCGAGCATCACCATCGAGTGCCCGAAGACGCCGGTGCGCTCATCCACCACCACGTCCTGCCTGGCCTCAGTTGCCGCCATCGCGGTGAGCCATTGCATGGCTTCGGCTTCGTCCAGCTCGATACCCAGTCGCTTTGCGGACTCGATGATCTGAACCATGTCGTCGGCCGGTGGCCGCTGCTGATTGTCGCTCATGCGCTCCGCCTCCCTTGCCGGTTACCAACACCGGTGTGGATTATAGCGCAAATGGGGACGGAGGTGCAGTGGCCACACATAGTATCAGCACTCCTGATATGCGTCCTGGCAGCGATGTCCATTT